>JBIICM010000242.1:0-2788 GCA_044238875.1 Flavobacteriales bacterium
CAGATGATTGGATGTACGGTGAAACTTCAGTAAAACCAAAGATTCTGGCCATGACACCTGAAGTGGGAGACGCAGCGGATGGTTTCTGGCCGGCAAGGTCAAAAATAATCCCTTTTTGTCGCAAACAACTGCACTCAAATTTTATGCTCGCAAAATTGGCGGGCCGGTTCGGGCAATTTATTCACCATGACAGCGCTTACGTTTCTAACGGAACCGTTTCATTACCAATTCGCTATGAAAGAATAGGGCAGGATACAGGCGGCACCTACACTGTAAGGCTGGTTCCGCTCTCTGCTAACATTAACAGTGCAGCCGACAGTGCATTGTTTACAGCCCCGTCTTTATTTGAAGCCTTTACTGATACGCTGCATTACACACTGGCTCCGGATATTTCACCGGAAGATGAGATTCGGTATGTGATTGAACTCCATAATGGTTTATTTCTTATACAGAGCGATACCATCGTAAGATTCGCTGGCAGCAATCAGCTGATTGATTTATCATCTGAAGGTAACTGGTCGCTTCCGGAACAAGGAGGCTGGGGTGTCAGTTCTCAGCTATTTTATTCAGGTAATTCATCATTTACCGATTCCCCGAATGGTAACTATGGCGCCGGCCGCAACTTGTCAATATCCCTTGAAAAGCCGGTTGATCTGAGGCCTGCCATTGATGCTGTATTCAGGTTTTATGCGCGCTGGTACCTCGAGTTTGGAACTGATTATGCACAGGTTGAAGTTTCTAAAGATGAAGGGCAGACCTGGGAAGCCCTCTGCGGAAAATACACGCAAACCGGCACAGGTTCATTTCAACCGGCTGGAAGTCCTTTATTTGGTGGTTTACAAGATGAATGGGTACTTGAAGAAATGAGTCTGAATGATTTTCTGGGGTCAGAAGTGCTGATTCGTTTTCGTTTAAAAACCAATGAATCGGTAAACCGTGATGGCTTTTACTTTGACGATGCGCATGTGCAGCTATTACTGCCTGACTTTACCGGATCAGATGTATTGGCGGATCAGATCAGGAAACTCGATTTTTACCCTAATCCGGCAAGGGCAGGCGAGCCGCTTTACCTATCTTCCGGCCTGGTTGGTGAATCATACTTTACCATGCTGGATATAACCGGCAGCAGGGTATTCAGCGGCAACTTAAAACTGAGCCCAAACAATGGTATTCAGCTGCCTCCTTTGACACCCGGCATGTATCTGATTTCAGTAAATGCCCTTAACGGAGAAGCATATCACGGAAAAATCATTGTAACCGAATGATGAACAAGTGCGATGCAATGAGATTTCTCATTGCCCTGTATAAATTACCGGCAGATTGTACCTGATATTTTTCTGGTCAGTGAGAACGATCAGGTAATTACCTGCTTCATTTCCTGCAAGATCAATGGCTATGTTTTGAAGCCCTTTCCCGGTATTTACCTTCTGCTCCGAAACAAGCCGGCCGGCAATGTCTGTCACCTGAAGGATTACCTGACCATCAACAGCGCTTTCAATGGCTACATTTAAAAACTGATTGCTCGGATTTGGATAGGCAAACACCCTTGTGAAAGCACTGATATTACGATCAACAGCAACTGGGTTAAAGGTTTCAGAGTCGCCGTTGAAATCGACCTGTCTGAGACGGTAATAGCTGATACCTGCAAATGGTTTAGTGTCTGTAAGCTCGTATGATCTGGACTGAGATGAATTGCCCGCCCCCTGAATCATTCCAATCACTTCATAATTAATGGCATCCACCGAGCGCTGCACTTCAAAATAGGCATTGTTGATCTCAGTAGCGGTGGTCCAGCTACATACCACTTCTTCGTTTTTATTAAGCACAGCATCAAAATTAAGCAGTTCAACCGGAAGCGGACCATAATCACCCGCAGCGGTGAAATCAGAGAATGTGGTCAGGCCCGACCAGGTAAATGTATTGGCTGAATGCGTATATTCAGTACCGGTAGTGCAAGCTGAGAATGGAGGGGTAAGCGGATTGGCAGGTGCCCCGAAGGCTGCGCACCAGCCTTGCTCAGCCGGAGCTCCGGTTTCCTTGTATTTGATAGGATAATAAGTACTTCCTCCGCCCAGCAGTTCACCCGCTGCGTAGGTATAACTGATGGCGTACACGGGTGATGCACCAAGTCCTGAAGGTTCTACAGTCCAGTAACGGTTCAGATATACCGTTGAAGCACCGAGCCTTGAATTTTTACCCACAGCAACAAGCACCTCAATGTATGCACCTGTCTGAGCACCACTGCTGAGGGTAATTGTGGCAGGGCTATAGCTGATCGCATCACCAAGCGGAAAAAGATATGCGGCATTGCCGGCTGAAAAACGTCTCAGGAAACCGCCTCCCGAAATGATATATTTTGAATCATCCACACCTGTAATCGTTCCGTCGGCTGAGGCACTTCCAATAATGAGTCTGCTGGCAGAACCTGCTATATTTAATTTACCGGCTACAAAATTCAGGTTGTTCAATACAGTTACCTGAGAATTGGTGCCTATCTCCACATTGCTGGTAGCGATGGGTGAAATTTCAAGGTCATAGAAGGTTTCGGTTGTCACACCGCTTGCAACAGTAATTGTTTGATTTCCTGAAGACTGTCTGTCGAAGATTATTTTTCTGTTGTTGTGGGTAAAACTACTGGTAGCTCCTATACGCGTCCAGTTACCGCCGATATTAAATGATCCTGTGTAGGAAGTTCCCAAAGTAAATGAGCCGCCGCTGATCGTCAGATTTCCTCTAAGCGCTCTTGTATCATTTAACTGCAGATCGGTACCGGCATCGGTTACTTCCA
>JBIICM010000243.1:0-2773 GCA_044238875.1 Flavobacteriales bacterium
GCGTTATACCCTTCAGGTAAACAACATGCGCAACCTGATTCTCACCTTACTGATTACAAATTTTTCTCAACAGCTGAACGCCCAGGTATTTCACCCTTACAGCGAAGTGGGTGTGTTTGCAGGCGGCAGTTCCTATATCGGAGAACTGAATCCGGGCAGGCCGTTTTACATGATCAGGCCAGCTGCAGGGGTTTTCTTCAGATACAGTGCATCAACCCGTTTTTCATGGCGATTTATGGCAAATGTTTCGCGGCTTGAAGCCAGCGACGCCAACTCCGGGGTTGCCTTTCAGGAAAACAGGAATCTTTCTTTCCGTTCTGACGTGTTTGAAACAGGCGCATTGTTCGAATTTAATTACTTTCCTTTCGAAGCCGGCAACATGAGCTATATCGCAACACCATACCTATTTGTCGGACTTTCCGGTTTTTATTTTAATCCAAAGGCCAAATTTGACGGAAGCTGGCAGGCGCTACAGCCGCTTTCAACGGAGGGACAAGGATCGGCGCTTTACCGTGATCGAAAAATTTATTCACGGGTACAGGCGGCCTTACCATTTGGGATGGGTGTTAAATTGAATATTTTACCACGTGTAATGCTGGCGGCTGAGTGGATGATGCGTAAAACCTTTACTGATTATCTTGATGATGTGAGTACCACTTACGTTGATCCTGATATTCTGGTGGCCCGGCACGGTGCATACTCAGCCTTACTGGCCGATCGCTCGCTGGTGAGTCCGGGGCGTTCGAACGAAAATTTACAACGGGGAAATCCTGATAACAATGATTGGTTCTCAACCATTGGCTTGAGCCTTACAATCAGTTTCTCATCACGCAGACCAGGTTGTGCCGCTTACAAGTAAAAAATTATCTTTGCTCCGCTTTTGATGCAGCTGCCGGCATGGCTATTCCGAACAACCTCAATTTAAATAAGTTGCCCCGACACATTGCCGTTATCATGGATGGTAACGGACGATGGGCAAAAAAACAGGGCATGATAAGGACATTCGGGCACAAAAAAGCTGTTGAAGCTGTGCGTGATACCGTTGAAGGTGCGGCTGAACTCGGTATCGAGGTGCTTACCCTCTATGCTTTTTCTACTGAAAATTGGAACCGGCCAAAATTTGAAGTGGATGCCCTGATGACCCTTTTGGTAAGTACCATCCATAAAGAAGTAAAAACACTGCATAAAAACAATATCCGCCTCAAGGCCATTGGTGATTTGCAATCGCTTCCCGGTAAATGCCGCAGTGAGCTGGAGGATGCCATGCAAATCACTGCTGACAATACACGAATGACACTGGTGCTGGCCCTGAGCTACAGCGGCCGTTGGGAAATAACCCAGGCCATGCGAAAGCTGGCTGAAGAGGTTGCTGCCGGACGACTGTCAGCCAATGAAATTGATGAGCAGCTGATCAGTGCCAATTTATCAACGGCGGCATTTCCCGAACCGGAGCTGATGATCCGTACCTCCGGAGAACATCGTATCAGCAACTTTTTACTGTGGCAGCTGGCCTACGCTGAACTTTACTTCACAGATAAGCTCTGGCCCGACTTCAGAAGAGAAGATCTGTATGATGCCATATTTAATTTTCAAAACAGGGAGCGCCGTTTTGGCATGACCAGCGATCAGGTTACGGAGGTGAAGGCATGAGATGGTCAGTCAGACTGGGGCTGTTTTTTTTACTCCTCACCAGCTTTAGGTCGCTTGAAGCCCAGGTGTCTATCGGTGAAAGTCTGGATGATATACGTTATGACGAACCGAAGTCATACACCCTGGCCGCTCCGGTTACATTCCGCACCAAAGAAAACAGTACCCTTGATCAGGGAATATTGAGAATGCTCTGCGCCTTGAACGAAGGTGAACAGTTAATTGTGCCCGGTGAAAAGATTAGTTCGGCCATCGAGGCACTCTGGAAACAGGGATTATTCTCATCCATTGAAGTAAGGGCCACCAAAATTGAAAACGGCCGCATTTGGCTGGAAGTTTGGCTGGAAGAGCTGCCCCGTTTAAAAAGATATACTTTCAGGGGTGTTCGCCGTAACGAAGCAGATGACATCAGGGAACAGCTGAAGCTTATAGAAGGCAAACCCATCAATGAAAACCTCATTGTTAGTATCAAAAACACCACGCTTCATTTCTTCCGCGATAAGGGATATATGGATGCAGAGGTAAAGATTGACAATTTATCAAAACGTGACACCATGCTCATTGAGGTGGTAAAAAATCGCCGTATTAAAATTCATAAAATCAACATCACCGGAAATAATTCAGTAAGTAGCAGGAAACTGAAAAAGAAAATGAAAAACACCCGGGAAAATCCCTGGTGGAGCATCTTTACATCCTCTAAGTTTCTTGAAGATAATTACCACGACGACAAACAGAAGCTGCTTGGACATTATGCCGAGCTTGGTTTTAAAGATGTCAGGATTGTTGCTGACAGCATTTACCGCCATGATAAGAAGCACATTAACATCAATATACAGATAGAGGAAGGAAGCAGATATTATTTGCGCAATATCACCTGGGTTGGGAATACAAAATATACCACCCGTGAGTTAAGCGCTGTATTGGGCGTTCGAAAGGGTGATATATATAATCAGGCAAACCTTGAAGCGAACCTGTTCATGAATCAGGCAGAAACCGATGTAAGTTCACTTTACATGAACGATGGTTATCTGTTTTTCAGGGTTACACCGGTCGAGTCAATTATCGGTAAAGATTCAGTCGATATAGAAATGCGGATTTATGAAGGAAAACAGGCAACCATCAACCG
>JBIICM010000089.1:0-9970 GCA_044238875.1 Flavobacteriales bacterium
AGGGAATTAAAATGATTGTAGGTCTCATTTTTACACCCGAAAGGGTATTATTTTGGTTGATTTTAGGATAATATACCCGAAAGGGTGTAGGAATTAAAAAAATATTAAATTTGCACCCCAAAGGGTATAAAATGAGCCTGGCAGACTTTGTAAAAGACAAGCGGAAATCGGTGAAGCTCACCCAGCCCGAACTGGCTGAAAAGGCTGGTGTAGGGCTGCGTTTCATCCGTGAACTTGAACAGGGTAAGGAAACCTTGCGGCTGGATAAGGTAAACCAGGTACTGCAACTTTTCGGCTATGAGCTTGGGGCAGTAGCAAAACAACGCAACCCGATACCTGATTAACATTAAAAAACGTAATCATTGCGTAAAGCGGCCATTAAAATAGAAGATCAATTAGCCGGATGGCTCATCCAGGATGAGCAAGGGTATCATTTTTTTTACGATCAGGCCTATGTAGCACAGCCCGGTGCCCGGCCGGTAAGTTTGACATTGCCCCTGAGTGAAACCCATTATACTTCAAAAGTGTTATTCCCTTTTTTTGATGGCCTGATACCTGAAGGATGGTTACTGGTTATAGCTGAAAAGAACTGGAAACTGAATGCCAGAGATCGGATGGGCTTATTACTTGCCTGTTGTAAAGATTGTATAGGCTCAGTTAGTGTTGAGGAAGTAAAAGAGGAGGCTGCGCCGTGAGTAACTGTCTGTTTTGTTATCAGCCTTTGGACGGCAACGAGCAGGATTTTCATCTTCCCTGCTCCTCAAGGATATTTAATCAGCCCATTCCTCCTGCATTGCCTTTTTCAGAAGAAGACCTTGAGACACTGGCCAAGGAGGTAATTCAAAGTCAAACAGCTGTAACAGGCGTTCAGGCCAAATTATCCATGCACATCTCAGGCAATAATAAACAAGGCACCGAACGAAGATTTACAATTGTAGGTTTATGGGGCGGGTATATTTTGAAACCCCCTTCTGCCTTTTATCCGCAGTTACCGGAAGTAGAAGATGTAACCATGCATTTGGCGCAAACAGCCAGAATAAAAACAGCACCACATAGTTTGATTCGTCTGCAATCTGGCAATCTGGCTTATATAACAAGGCGAATAGACAGAACGCCCAAAGGGAAATTAGCCATGGAAGACATGTGCCAGCTTACCGAGCGGCTTACCGAAGACAAATATCATGGTAGTTATGAGCAGATCGGTAAAGCCATTCAAAAGTATTCTGTTACGCCGGGATTGGATCTGGTTAATTTCTTTGAATTGGTGCTATTTTCATTCCTTACCGGTAATGCCGATATGCATTTGAAGAATTTCTCCTTACTGGAGCAGCAAGGCCTTGGTATGACTTTATCTCCGGCATATGATTTAGTGAATACTACTTTGGTAAATCCCGCTGATGAAGAAGAAATGGCTTTAACCCTGAATGGGCGAAAGAACAAGCTGATAAAGCAGGATTTTGTGGCAGCAATGAATTCATTGAACGTGGAAAAAAAGCAGCAGGAAAACATCTTTAACAAAATGGGGAATGCAATGCCTAAATGGCTTGAGTTAATAGACCGCAGTTTTATAAATGATACGTTCAAAGAACAGTATAAAACCATTCTTTCAGAAAGAATGAACCGGTTATCTCCGCCTAACGGTTAAGCAAGCTCCCTGATGGCATTTACAAGCACATCCAGCTCGCCGGTAGTGGTATATATATTGGGCGTAATCCGGCAGCCCTGAACACCAGGACGGTCAATGGCCACTGTGTAAATTCTGTATTTCTTCAACAGTGTTTCGGCCAGATCAGAGGGCTTCATGCCCTGAATTCCAAAGTTAGCTATGGCGCATGACCTTGCCGGGTCAGTTGGGGTATTCATGATCACCTTGGGCAATGACCTTACCTTGCTCGTCCAGTAGTTTTGTAAAAATCGGAGCCGCGCCTCTTTGCGCTCACCGGTTATGGTATTGTAGAAATCAATTGCGTTGGCGATGGCCAGATCGGTGGCAACAGGTATGGTGCCGGTATGGTTCAGTCGTGAGATATCATCAGCTTTTCTTTCACTCTCAGCAAAAACGGGCCAAACCTTTGAAATATTTTCCTTTTTTACGTAGAGCATGCCTGCCCCCAGTGGCACACTCAGCCACTTATGCAAACTGGCGCCGTAAAAGTCGCAGTTGAGGTCTTTTATTTTAAATTCAACATGCGCAAATGCATGCGCACCATCAACCATTACAGGTACATTTTTACTGTGTGCCATATCACAGATTTTCCTCACCGGAAGTAGCTGACCGGTTATATTCACCATGTGGCAAATCATCAGCAGTTTGGTTTTCGGGGTAATCGCACGCGCATAGAGTTCAACAATCTCTTCGTCTGATTTTGGATCATTCGGAATCGAGATTATTTTATTTACCATTCCGTAGCGCTTTGAAACCTGCGTAAACATATCCAGCATTGCACCGTAGTCCTGTTCAGCCATTACCGCCTCGTCTCCTTTTGCCCAGTCGAGCCCCCCGATAATCATGTCGAGCGATTCGGTGGTATTACGGGTAATAATCAGCTCATCTTTCGAACAGCCGGCCAGTTCAGCCACTTTTGCTGCCATGGCGTTCTTGTTTTCATACTGAACGGTGCGCATGTAATACGAACCCTGGTAATTGATCTCGCGGATATGTTCTATATATTGTTCTAACACTTCCCGAGGAAGAATACAGTAATAGCCGTTTTCAAGATTGATATAGTCGGGTTTCAGTCTGTATCCCTGTCTGATAGACAACCAGAAATCTTCATTTCCGGCCACTTCTGCTGCAGACAAATGTGAAAATTTGTCGGTAATTTTTCCTATCGCAGAGAAATCAATCAGGCTGCTTAAACCAAGCAGACCCGACGTTTTAATGAAGGTTCTTTTGTCCATACCTCAAATTTAAAAACAATGTTGTTACAGCGATGCAAGGTAAAAGAAATAAGGTATCAGACCATTTTCGCCGGATCAACCCACAGGGTAAATTGCTCATCGGTAACAAGGCCCAGTTCTATGGCCGACTGCCTTAGTGTTTTCCCTTCTTTATGAGCTTTCTTGGCGATTTTAGCGGCATTTTCGTAACCGATATGGGTATTCAGCGCAGTTACCAGCATCAGCGAGTTTTCCAGGTGTTGTTTTATCTGAGGCAGATTGGGTGATATGCCTTCTGCACATTTATCCGTGAACGAAACACAGGCATCGCCGATCAGGCGCGCACTCTGAAGCACATTTGATGCAATGAGCGGTTTGAAAACATTGAGCTCAAAATGCCCGTTCATACCGCCAACCGAAACGGCAACATCATTGCCAATTACCTGAGCACAAACCATGGTGAGCGCTTCGGGTTGGGTCGGATTGACCTTACCTGGCATGATGGAAGAACCCGGTTCGTTATCGGGAATGATAATTTCTCCGATACCCGACCGGGGCCCGGAACTGAGCATGCGTATATCGTTGGCGATCTTCATCAGCGAAACGGCAGTGCGTTTGAGGGCGCCCGACAATTCAACCATGGCATCGTGTGCAGCAAGTGCTTCAAACTTATTGGGCGCTGTAATAAAAGGCAGCCCGGTTGATTCTGCAATTTTTTTTGCAACCAGCACATCATACCCTTTGGGCGCATTCAGTCCGGTGCCTACAGCCGTGCCACCCAGGGCGAGTTCCCGCACCATTTCAAGGGCATTGTGCAAAGCGCGGATTGAATTGTTGATCTGCTGCACATATCCGCCAAATTCCTGACCCAGCGTCAGTGGTGTGGCATCCATGAAGTGGGTGCGGCCTGTTTTAACAATACCGCTGAACGCTTCGGCTTTTTGTTGCAGAACATCCCGGAGCTTTTCCAAACCTGGCAATGTTACTCCTTTTACCTGCGTATAGGCTGCAATATGCATGGCGGTTGGGAAGGTATCATTGCTCGACTGCGATTTATTCACATCATCATTCGGGTGCAACACTTTTTGCTGATCTGAAAGCTGCCCTCCGCTCAGAACGTGGGCACGGTTGGCAATTACCTCATTCACATTCATGTTGCTCTGCGTTCCTGAACCTGTTTGCCAGATCACTAGCGGGAACTGATCATTCAGTTTTCCCTCCAGTATTTCTGCGCATACTTTCCCGATTAGTTCTTTTTTCTCATGACTCAGCACCCCGAGGTCGGCATTTGTTTGTGCAGCTGCTCTCTTGAGGTGAGCAAAAGCATAAATGATTTCAATCGGCATGCTTGCCTCCTGTCCGATTTTAAAATTGTTGCGTGAGCGCTCGGTTTGCGCCCCCCAGTATTTGTCGGCGGGTACTTGTACCTCACCCATTGTATCATGTTCAATGCGAAACATCACTGCTGAAATTTTTTAGTAAATGAAAGGCCAAAAGTAAAAACTATCAGCGGTATTATAAACCCTTAATCCTATGCTAAGCTTTGAATAGTTTTCTCAGAAAGCGTCTGATTAAGTGTATTGTAAAAACATTAAACGATCAACGAATGAGCATGACAGACGAGATCTTCGATTTTACTTCTCCGTCTACTCCCTTGTAAACAATTCTAACTGCAAATAAGCCGGCCGGCATAGGCGGCCCTGTATTGTTTAAGCTTCCATTCCAGGCATCTTCTAAATTTCGGGTTTGGAAAACCTCCGATCCCCAGCGGTCGAATATCCGCATCTGAAACTCCTTAATACCTACACCATAGGCTTTATAAATTTTGCTGTCATCAATGTTTCCTGATTCAGGCACAAAGGCGCTTGGAAGAAACAACCTGGTAACCTCTCTTACAATAAACTGATTCCTTGTAATGGTTTTGCAACCAAAATCACCGGTAACTACCTGCTCAACAGTATATGTACCCTCAGGATAATCGCCGCATAAAATGTTAGCCCCGGTACCCTGGAAATTTTGCATCAGACTGTCGTTTTCGTTGTACACGAAATATTCTGCCTGTGTAAATGGATTCAGCTCCTTTGAAGGTGTCAGATTCACAAAACAGGTTTTGTATTCGGCAATTTTGGGCGAAAGGCTGAAACCACCCGGAGGCGCTTCCCTTACTGTTACCTTTCCTCCTGCTAAAAGGGTGTCATAACACTGCGTTGCAGCATTATATGCAATTAATTTAACGTCATATTGCCCCGGTACATACCAGCTATGAAATAAAGTGTCTTCTGCAGAGGTCTGGAACTTACCATCACCCCATTCCCATACAGACAGATCGCTGTTCAGACTGTTATTAACAAACATCAATGAATCTCCGGCGCAAATAAAATCCGGAATACTATCAAATAGTGCCAGGGGCTCAGGAAGCAATGTAACGGGCAATTCAAGTGTATCGGTACAGCCGTTTTGTGCACTGATTAACTTCAGGCGGATTTGATATTTTCCAAATTCCTTGTAATTGTGTATCGGTGACTTTTCGATGGATGTATTTCCATCACCGAAGTCCCACTCACTGGAGAATTGACCTGTTGAGAGATTTTTAAATTCGACCTCGTAGGATGAACAACCCTTTGTAATCGGAATAAAATTGGCCGAAGGCTGAGGGGCAACCGTAATTGTCTGAATACTGGTATCAGCGAGGGGGGCATTCAGGTTGGGACAATTTCGGTAAATAAATAACCTTACCGTATAAACGCCGCCCAGCGGATAGAACCAGCTGGTATCAATACCGGAGTAGGTGGCATCGGGTACCCCAAAATCCCATTGGTAAAGGTCGGCCGGGGTACTTGTATTGTTAAATTTTATGAGCGAAGGGGCGCAGTTACCATCCCCCTGGTTATAGGTGAAAGAAGCTTTCAGTGAATTTGGAAGTACCCTTATAACCAAAGAGTCAGCTGAGGCCGGACAGGCTGTGGTTGAAACGACCAGCCGCATCCGATAGGAACGGATTGTGTCATCAGCAGTAAAAACTTTGGTGAGTGAATTAAAGTTTGCGGTTAAGAGTGAGTCATTCTGATACAAAAATGCGCTCGAAGGGTTTCCAAGACTGTTGTTCAGTAAGGTGGTGGTAAAGGGTGAACAACCGTCAAGGGGGCCGCTGATGCCTATTTGGGCCTTTGGCGGAGCGATCGTGCGCACCTTGAAAGTACTGAAACGATCACTGCAATAAGAGGTCGAAACCTTCAGAAAACCTTCGTAGTCAAAAGGCTGATCAGGATATCCCGGGTAAAGCACACTGTCGGGCCTTTCAAAACCGTTGAAAGTTTCACCATTACCGAATGACCAGCTGTAAATTCCTCCGGGTATTTTACGCTTGTTTTTGAATTGTATTCTTATCGGGCCACACACGGTGGTATCCGGCGGACTAACGATTGGAACAGGCTGAGGTGCAATAAATGTATTTTTCTGAATTGTATCACTGCAGGCATTGTCAGCAATGGCAATTAATGTAATCGGATAAACCGCTGAACTATCAAATACATATGTATGAAATAACTCGTTTTGTTCTTCTGTTTCCCCATTGCCATAGTTCCATTTATACAAAATTGCGCCGGTTGATTCATTGCGTAGGGCTGTTTCTTCCAGAATACAATTGGTGTCGCGTACCGAAAAGCCCGCCACAGGTGCTTTCTGAATATTTACCTGTGTTTCGCTCACCGATTTGCAGCCATTGATGTCGGTAAAAGCGTATGATATGATCAAAATACCTATTTCAAACAGAGCGGGATTCAGCACATTGCCATTTATTCTGTTATCAAGCCAACTGCCACCGGTGGGCAGTGGTTTCAGCTCAAGGGGATCTGTATTCGCACAAACAGCATACGGACCACCGTTGGCGATTTGCGGCAAATCAAACACTGTGTAGGTGACCGTATCGTTTCGGAGGCAGTTTTTTTCTCCGAACTGATAAACCAACTGATAATCGCCCGGCACTCCTGTTACAAAAACAGCTGGGTCAAGGGGAATGCTGTTTTGAAACCAGATGCCCCCTGCGGGGGTAGCAGAAAGATTGAACTCCGGATCATTTTTGCAGAAATTTTTTGGCAAACCAGCATCAGGTTGAATAACAGGTTTCACCAAAATGCTTGTTGTACCCGAAAGTTCACATTTATTATTGTCAGTGAAACTGAAACTGAAATTTTTTAAGCCCTGAACATCGGGTAAAAATAAAGTGTCATCAATAACACCGGGGCCTGTCCAACGGGCTTTGTAGGGCTCAATCAGTTTGTTGAGCTGATAACGGGCAGTATCTATGCATAATTCATCGCTCAGTGCCTGCGGATCAATTGTTTTGAAAACATTTACAAGCACCGGATCCGGAGCTTTGCCGATACAGCCGTTGGTATCTTTTGCCTGAAGATAAAAGCGCGCATCGGCCAAAACATTAATCAGGTCGAGCGTTAAACCCGTTGCAGCAAGGTTGTTAAACCCGGGATCTCTATACCAGCTAATTTCATGACTGGCATCAAGCGGTTTTGCTTCAAGCCTGATGTCTGTACCGGGACAAATGGAATCGAGCGTCACAATAGGAGGAACAGGCTGAGGAATCACATACAGTTCAACTGTATCTTTTGAAACACAGGATGCACTGAGTGAATCAGTCCGGATAAATTTGAAAACACTGGGGCCTATAACATTGCCTGGTGTGAAAACCGGATTTGCAACATTGGGCGAGGATAAATATTGTTTGGGAGTCCAGCGGTAAAATATGCCAGGTTTATCCGGACTACCAAGGTTAGTGCTCTCGCCCATGCAAAGTGTATCATCAGGGCCTGCGTCTGCTTTTAGATTATCAACCAGTGAAATCGCAACAGAGTCACGGCCCATACCACATTCATTCTCGTCTGTAACTTTGATTAAAAATGCTCCCGGAGTAGAATAGGTTACATCGCCCGGTACAAGTCCTGTGCCTGTTAGCGGACTCCCGCCTGCGAAGACCCACTTTACACCTGTATTGGTTCCTCCGCAACTTTCAAGCGTTTCAATTGCCGGTTTTAGAGTTACATTACCACAACCACCCGTTAGGGGTTTCATTTTTATAACAGGCTTCCCTTTTACTGTGACTTGTTTTTCTTCAATGTCAATCCCACAGCCATTATTTTCAGACAGTGTAACCTTGTATTCTCCAGGGTTTAGTAAGTCAACCAGCGCATTCAATGAAGACGTATTGCCGGTTTTAAATAAAAATGCAGGAGTTTGCTGCTCGCAAGTTCCCGACAATTGGGTAACGCTCCACAGGTAGTTTGATGGATTACAAAATACTGATGAAAGTGAAGGTGAAGTATTGGTAAGATCAACAGAAAGGGGGAAACAGACTCCGGACTTCGTCAGCTGAAAACCAGCATCAGGAGGAGGCTTGATACAAATCTGCTGAACAAATGAAGCCTTGTCGCAGCTGTTCTCCGCATCGAACTTAACCTGATAATCTCCCGGAGTTTGAAACTGAACGGTCAGATTATTCCCGGTAAGAGAGCCGCTGACAATGGTGTAGGATGCAGGCGTGATGGTCCAAAGGCCGTTAAAGATATCACGTGTGCATTCAGGCAGGCCGGTAGCTGGGCTTAACTGAATATCCTGGCCCGTGTTACTGGCTGAAAAGTTAATATTGGTATTGATACATTTTACGCCTGCCGGACTAACCTGGACATTGAGTTTGGGTCTCTCCCTTACAATAATCGGTGCACGTGTGTTTGATTGCGGAAGCGGACATGCATTACGGGCAGTGATGGTTACGCTGAATGAATTGGGTGTGGATGCGGAAGTTACACCACAGGAGGAAGTTACGAATTTAAAATTAATGGGATTGGGAGGCGGATGCAGAAATGTGTCTTTTCCTGAGTTGGGATCGTTTGATTCAACAATGTAAATTGTTCCGGGAGGGTTGTTCTCAAAATTTATCAGATTTAGCGGAAAAACAATGCCATTGTTGTCTTTTACACAAAGATCAATATTTGCGCCACCCGAAGGTAAGGCTATTTTTGCAGGTCGCCCGTTAAATACCTCCTGCTTGAGCGTATCAGAACAGCCATTTGAGCTGATGGCAATCAACGTCAGCAGGTTTACTCCCAGCGCTCCGACATAGGCATGATTTGCTGATGTAAAAGTGGAACTCAGATTTTCTTTCGCACTTCCGTCTCCCCAGTCAAGTTCGTAAGAAGTTATTGTAGTGCCATTCGGACTGGAGGCATTGTTTACCAGTAGTGAAAAGGGATTGACGGTAATTGTTGGATCACTGGTGCAGTTTCTGAAAAAATTGGGGGAAGTAAGTGCAGCCTTCGGTTTTGGTAAAAGATTTAAAGGTATGAGCACTGAATCGCGGCAGCCACTTTGAAAAACCCTTACAAGAAAAAGCGTATTACCCAGGCTCAGCCTGCGTCTGAAAGTATTTCCGCTGCCGGCTATGGCACCATTCAGCCGCCAGAAAACGGTATAGTTACCTGCCGGAGAGGCATTGTTAAAAGTGACCACAGAACCCGAACAGGTTGGGGGAAGCCCAACCGGGCTGTAGGTTGGTGGTGGAAAACCAGGACATTGACCCAATAGGGCAGAGGTTAACCCGCAGTGAATTATAATCCAGCAAAGGAAGTTTAACCACTTGAACCTCATTTTTACAAAATTAGGATAAAATTATTAAGTAAACAACACGGATGGAATTCAGTTTTATTCCTTTGCATTTTAATAAATCCAGTGAAAACAGATCAACCTCTGCTGATTGTTGTGGCCGGCCCCACCGGCAGTGGCAAAACTGCTTTCTCCCTCAACCTGTCAGAAGCTACAGGCGCCTCCATTATTTCAGCGGATGCGAGACAGATATACAGGGAGCTTAAAATTGGCAGTGCCGCCCCGGCTGCTCACGAACTTGAAAAAGTACCTCACTATTTTGTCGGTACCCATGGTATTCAGGAAACCTTTAGCGCAGGTATGTTTGCCCGTCAGGCCAGACAATTGCTGGAGGAAAAATTGTTTCATCAACATCCGGTGCAGATTGTTTGCGGCGGATCCGGATTGTATATTCAAGCACTTCTGCATGGCATGGATG
>JBIICM010000090.1:0-9938 GCA_044238875.1 Flavobacteriales bacterium
TTTTCTGCCGGATTCGCCATCAGGGGTGGGAAATTGTTTGTTGAACCCTTCGATACCAGAATAGGCAACTATAAAGCGAAAATTGCCGGAAGCAACGGAATTGATCAATCAATAGATTATGTGGTTAATATTGACGTTCCAAGGGCGGAGTTTGGAGGGGCGGCCAACACAGTACTCAACAAACTCAGTGCGCAGGCCAATGCCAAAGGAATTAAGGGGAATTTGCCGGAAATAATTCCGGTAACTGTTAAAATCAGCGGAACATTTAAAGATCCGAAAATCCAGACTGATATCAGGCAGCAGAAGAATGATGTTATGGAAGACCTCAGGAAACAGGCCGGAGATAAATTAAAGGAAGAAGCCGAAAGAAAGCGGAAGGTACTGGAGGAAAAAGCGAATGCCGAGAAGGAAAAATTACTGAATGAAGCCGAAAAAGAAAAAGGAAGGTTAAAGCAGGAAGCCCAAAGAAAATTAGAAGAGGAGAAGGAAAAAGCACGCAAAAAAGCAGCGGAAGAAGGCAAGAAAAAATTAAATAAACTATTGAAACGCCCCTGAGAGTTTTGAAACATTTATCGTATCGTTTACTCATTTTTTTGAACCTAATAGTCCTGCAAATTTCATGGGCACAGGAAGATCCGTGTCCGCTGCCTGATAATAAAAAAGCAAAAAAACTATATCAGGAAGCCCTTGATAAGGTACGCAGCAACCGCGAAGAAGCGAGGGGCTTGTTACGTCAGGCCCTTGAACAGGAACCTGATTTCGGAAGAGCCAATTACATGATGGGTGATATTCTGCTGAAAAGTAATCGTGTAAATGAGGCAGAACCATACCTGAAAAGTGCTTTTGAACAATGTCCGGAGCTGAATCCCTTGATTTTGTTTAAACTGGGCAGTATTGCATTTGGTAACAAGCGGTACAATGATGCCTCAGCGTACCTTGAAAAATTTATTGCCACCAATGAAGGCAAGGAACAGGAACGGAGCGATGCGCGTGAAATGATAACCGCCTGTAAGTTCTTCATTGAAGGCTTCGCCAATCCCGTTCCTTTCAACCCGCGCACCCTGAAGGATGTCAGCACGCCTGATGATGAATACCTGCCAATCATAACAGCTGATAACCAGACCCTCTATTTTACAAGGCGTACTTATCAAACCTCTCGCACCGCATACGGGGAAGAAAAAAAGCAGATTGAGAAGTTTTCTGTTGCGCAGGCAAGGGCAGAAAACCTGTTTGAAAATGGCGGATCGCTTACTTACCCGTTTAACCAACAGGGTAATGAAGGCGGAGCCAGCCTTACGGCCGACAACAAGTACATGTATTTTACCATTTGCAGGCAGGACGGGAGCAATTTTAACTGTGATATTTATTATTCAGTGTTTCAGAAAAATGAGTGGGGCGAAATCAGGAGTATGGGACCGGGAGTAAACGGCCCGAATTCATGGGACTCCCAGCCTTCTGTTTCGGCTGACGGGCGAACACTTTATTTTGCCAGTAACCGGTCAGGAGGGCTTGGAGAAATAGACATCTGGAAAACAACAAAAAACGCGGACGGCTCATGGTCTGCACCAGAAAATTTAGGCCCCGGCATCAATACACCCGGGAGTGAAAAGTCGCCGTTTTTTCATTCAGACGGACAAACACTTTATTTCTGTTCCAACGGACAAATGGGATTCGGCGGTCATGATATATTTATGTCAAAACTGGAAGAGAGTGGAAACTGGAAAACACCACGCAACTTAGGCTATCCGATCAATTCAGAGAAGGACGATCTTGGTTTTTTTGTGAGTACCGATGGGAAAACCGGCTATTTTGCATCCGATAAGTTAAAGGGTGAGGGAGGTTGGGATATCTATGCATTTGACCTTTATAAAGAGGCCCGGCCTGAGCGGGTATTCTTCTTTACAGGCGAACTGAAAGATGAAAACAACAATACGGTAACCGATGCCCGGGTGGAGATTAAAAATGTAAAAACCAAAGAGATTACCACCATTGATGTTGACTCCTCAACCGGCAAATATGTGGCCGTGATGGCCTTTAACGACGACCATATACTTACGGTTAAACAACCCGGCAAAGCCTTTACCAGTCAATACCTGAGCACGGCCGACTCCAGCCTGAACAAGCCCAAAAAAGTTGACCTGGAAGTGAAGGAGATCAAAGTTGGAACGCCCTATAAAATTAACAACATACAGTTTTCTACCAACTCATACGAGCTTACATTGCAAACCATCAATATAGTTCAGGAACTGGCTGTTTTTTTAAGTGAAAACCCCGGGATAAGGATTGCTATTCACGGACATACCGATAATGTGGGTGATCCGAAAGACAACCTGCTGCTTTCTGAAAACAGGGCAAAAAAAGTTTACGGAGTTTTGGTAGATGCCGGAATTGATCCATCAAGGCTCAGTTCCAAAGGGTTTGGTGCCACAAAGCCGGTGGCATCGAACAACACAGAAAGCGGCAGGGCTTTGAACAGGCGCACCGAGTTTGTAATTACCGGAAAATAAGCGGCCGTTTAACCCAAAGCTGTTGTTCATTCTCCCAATCTTTTCTGGGCAAATAAGGTCGTTGATTTTGAACCTGATTTTTAGTCATTGCGCAAGCCGGTTACGTATTCAGGAGGATGCAAACCACGGATATGCCTGTTCAGCAGCTCCCGCAATTCTTCACCGGCCGCAGCCATTCTTTGCCTTTCACTGTGACTCATATAGCCCCGGTAGCGCGCCAGATCAAGCAGTAGTTCAGTTTCAGTAAGATGATACCTTGCCTGTTGTAGCAGTTCATCAGGCGCACGCATAAATGGCTCATAACTTTCTGCAATTCGTGTTGGAACAGAAACCGCCGCTTCGAGCAACTGACTGCATAAGCTATCCTGCCTACGCTCCTTTTCAGGAAATGCGCGCATCACATGATTAACGGCGATGGCCAGATCAATGGCGCGCTGCCATAAACGGGATTCCTTAAACCTGAAAAGGGTGGGCATGGCGTTTTCTGTATCCCAAAATTGAGATAAAACAGCGAAAGCAATGCGTTCCTAAATGTGTATAAACGTTTATAGTCGATTCAGACTGACAGTTGTTGACTGATGATGCTTTCAAGGTCAGCCGCCTGAATCACGCCACTCTGCCGCCAGCGCAGGGTACCCCTGCTGAACACCATCAGAGTGGGTACCCCCTGCACTCTATACTGTTGAGCCAGCGCAGGATTCCTGTCGACATCGATCTTAAGGATCCGGATCTTATCCCCCATCCGGGATTTCAGCTCCTGAAGAATAGGGGCCATCATTTTGCAGGGTCCGCACCATTCGGCTGAAAAGTCAACCAAAACAGGGGTTTCAGCATTGATCAACTCAGAAAATGTTGCCATGATTTTATTTCTCAAATTTTCTGAGCGAAGTCCAGCCTCCGCCATTATAAACCTCGGAAAAGCCATTGCTTTTCAACAACCTTGCAGCCGCAGCACTCCTTGCGCCGGATGCACAGCATACAATTACCGGCGAATCTTTCCTGATTTTGCCCATTTGATGCTGGAGCTGCTGCAATGGAATATTAACTGCGCGTTTAAGATGCCCTCCCTGAAACTCGCCCTTTGTGCGCACATCAATGATTTGAGCACCTCCAACCATCAGTTCCGCAAAATCAGCGGATGCACCGGTTGAGAATAATTTTCGGATGAATGAAAACATAAAACAGGTATTACGCGTTTTTTTTCGCTTTTTTACTGAAAGCATCCAGAAGAAGGGCTCCCATAATAGCACCATAAATGGCGCTATTAAGCGGCTTAGAAGTGATTGAACAGGAGCCGCTGTTGCACCCGATAAACAGGTAATACAGATATCCGGCAACAGATCCCAATAGTAAGCCGGATAAAACCATTCTGTGTCTGAAAATAATTTCTTTCATATCCTACAAGTCGGTAGCTGGTGCAACATAATCGGTAATATTGAACTTTCCGCAGGCCTTGATTGCTTTAAACCCGCCGCTTACATCAATTAAATTATGGTAACCCTTCGACCGTAGTATAGATGTAAAAACCATTGAACGGTAGCCGGCAGCGCAATGCACATAATATTTTTTATCCGGGTCAATCTGGGGTATGGCCTGATTGATATAATCAAGTGGGGTATTCAGGGCACCCTCGATATGTTCAGCATCAAATTCACTCCTTTTCCGAACATCCAATATCAGGATATTTCTGTTTTCTTCCATTTCGCGGGCCAGCTGCTCCGGCGAAACCGAGGTGATGGTTTCGACAGCCTTTCCGGCATTTCTCCAGGCATCAAAACCACCTTTCAGGTAACCGATACAATGGTCGTAACCAACCCTGGCCAGTCTTGTTACTACTTCTTCTTCCCTACCGGGATCAGCAATAAAAACAATTTTTTGGTTGATGTTTTCTACCAGCGTGCCAATCCAAACTGCAAAACTTCCGTCAATGCCAATATTGATGCTGCCAGGAATAAAACCCGAGGCAAACAGATCCGCCTTGCGGGTATCAATAAGCAGACTTCCGGTTTCAGCAAGAATCACCTCAAAAGCATCAGCGCTATGGGATTGCAGGCCACGCTTAAGCACCTCATCAAACTGGTCATATCCCTTGATGTTCATCATCACGTTTTTCGGGAAATAGCCGGGCGGAGTCGTTAAACCATCAAGCAATGCCGCTGTAAAATCAGATTTGCTCAGATCAGGCTGCAATGCATAATTGTTTTTTTTCTGATTGCCCAGGGTATCCTGTGTTTCTGAGCTCATTTTCTTTCCACAGGCACTGCCCGCACCATGACCCGGATAAACAATGATATCATCGGGAAGCGGCAGGATTTTCTGATGGATGGAATCATACAGCATCCCGGCCAGCTTTTCTTCGGTAAGGTCGGCGATTACATGCTGGGCGAGATCAGGCCTGCCAACATCTCCAATGAACAAGGTATCGCCTGTGAAGATGGAAGTTGGTTTGCCCTGTTCGTCGAGCAGCAGATAACAGCTGCTTTCAAGCGTATGTCCGGGTGTATGAATCAGCCTGAATTTTACATTTCCAAGCGGAAATTCCTGTCCGTCGGCTGCCGCAATAAAGTCAAACCCGGTTTGCATCAGCGTAGGGCCATAAATAACCGGTGCACCTGTTTTTTTGGCCAGATCTAAATGCCCACTTACAAAATCAGCATGGAAATGGGTTTCAAAAATGTACTTGATCGTGGCGCCCCTTGACTGTGCAAGATCAAGGTATGACTGTATATCCCTGAGCGGATCAATTACTGCCGCTTCTCCATTGCTTTCAATATAATAGGCCCCATGTGCAAGGCAGCCGGTATAAATTTGTTCAACTTTCATTGTTTGTTTTGATTTAACAGTGCAAATATCCTAAGCATCCAAGGATTTTTTCAGCAACCAAAGTTACAGAGATTGATTTTGTCAGAATTTATCGAAAAAAAGCATTTTTATGCCGAGGCCTGTGAGCAGTATACCAAAACCTTTACGCAAAAGATCCAGCGGTAACTGAATAGCCAGCCGTGCACCAAAAAATCCGCCTACGAAGAAAAAAAGAGCCAGAATGAGGGCAGCACGCATATCCACATAACCCTGCTGGTAGTATTGCCAGGCCGCCAGCGCTCCAACCGGCAATACCATCATGATCAGTGTTGTGCCCTGCGCCATTTGCTGTGAGAAACCTAAAATGTAAACCAAAGCAGGTATTATCACAATGGCGCCACCAATGCCCATCATGCCGCCAAGCAAGCCTGCTGCAAGGCCAATCAGGGCCAGAATAAGCATCTGTGACCAGTCTAACATTTCTTATTTAACCGGCTTTTCTTTTGAACTAAGACTACAAAGATGATAAACCGGACAATAACCCATAAAGCTGGTGGCGATGAAAATACCGGCAAGAATCAGTAAAATGATCGCTGCCGCACCACTTATATGGCCGGTAAAATAGAGTACAATAACCACCAGCGCGATCAGCACCCTGATAGTTCGGTCAATAGTTCCGAGATTGGCTTTCATGGTTTTAAAATTTATACAAAGGTTGTTTACATAAGTTTAATTTTTGGTAACTTTAGTTACAATACCCCATTATTTGGGTCGCTTGGGTTTATTGTTATAAGGTTTCTTCCCAGCCTGAGTTTTCCGGATGCTTCAAATTGTTTGAGCAGACGCGAAACAACAACCCTTGCGGTACCCAGTTCATTGGCTAATTTTTCATGTGTAATGCTGATCTGATTAGAGCCTGAATGTGCTGCTTTTCGATGAAGCAACCCGATCAATCGTTCGTCAACCTTTTTGAATGCCACCTCATTAACCATATCAAGTAACTCCTCAAAGCGCTTATGATAAAGGCGAAAAACATAATCAAGCATTTCGGGTGACTCCCTGATCACCTGACTAATTTTATCGGCCGGAATAAATAAAACTTCGGTCCCTTCAACGGCAATGGCTCTTACCTTGCTTGTTTCCTGGTGCATCCCTCCCAAAAATGACATGATGCAACTTTCACCAGGGTGGATTTCATACAGCAAAATTTCGCGCCCGTCTTCATCAGTGCGCAGTACCTGAATACTTCCCTTTAAAACGATCGGAACAGCACGGATATAGCTTTCTTCTCTGAGAATTACATCACCCTGTTCAAATGTTTTTGTGAATCCGGCAGACTGAATGCTTGGGGGCATCTGCCCAACATCCAGTAAGCTGTTCCAATCCTGAATAATCTGTGCTTCCATAAGCGGTGTATCGGAAAAGGTGATAAATACTGCCGCAATTTCGGTAATAACAAGTTCATTTTCCCTCGTTCAACTTTTCTGATTGACCTAAAGATGCATTTTGCGATTTTAAGTTTTCATATTCCAGCTCGTTCAACTGGAACATAAAGTCTTCCAGGAACCTTTCTATATTGCGTTTAACCTGTTCATTCAGCCTATGTGTTTCTACTCCATACATCTCCGGCAGGTCTTCATCCAGATACCCCCGTCCCCCTTCGGGGCATGCACCCAAAACATGAAAAATCAACAATACTTGTTCATAACCCGAAGCCGAACAGGCCTGAATTTTATGTTATTTTGCCCCCTTGATTAACCGGCATGTACGAATTTATCAGCGGGAAGCTAACAGAAAAAACACCAACCTATGCTGTGCTTGAATGCAACGGAATAGGCTACTTACTGCATATATCGCTGCAAACATTCAGTCAGCTGACCAACCCGGAGCGCTGTTTGCTTTACACCCATCTGACCATCAGAGAAGATGCTCATACACTGTATGGTTTTGCAAACAAAGCGGAAAGAGAAACTTTCAGACTCCTGATAAATGTTTCAGGCGTTGGTGCAGCAACGGCCAGGGTGATTCTGTCATCGCTCAGCTCTGCTGAGATTGCAGAAGCCGTTTTAACCGGAAATTCCGGCACATTTAAAAATGTGAAGGGCATCGGTGAAAAAACAGCCCAGCGAATTATTATTGACCTGAAAGGTCGGTTTGACAAGGATCAGGTAAGTGCAGAAATTTTTACAGCCCTGCACAATACAAGCAGAAGTGAAGCGTTAACTGCTCTGACTCTTTTGGGCTTTCCCCGCTCACATTCTGAAAAGGCGCTTGATAAGGTATTATCTGCGGCCGGCAATGACGTAAGTATCGAGGAAATTATCAAAAGAACCCTTAAAATACTATGACGTATAAATGCCGGTCTGTTATTAAATGTTGTTGGTGATTGAAAACATACAATAAGCTATTTTTAGGGTGCATTGTATCAGTGCTGCTGTTGTCGGTTATTCTCAACGGCAATGGTGTCAATTACAGACCAAGGCAAAGGTCCCAGTTTTTCTATATACCTGAGTCAGACACCAGCAAAAAAGACAGCCTTCGCTATCCGTTTACCGAAGAGCAAACAGATCTTTTTAACCGGCACAAAAGTAAACTCTATCTCCAGGATCCGGAAAACATCAAAACAACCATAGAGCTCAATCAGCAGACAAATGAATATGATGTAAAACAAACCATTGGAGATCTGAATTACCGCCCGCCCTCCTACATGACGATGGCGGAATACCAGGAAGAAGAATTTAAAAAGGCCCTGCTTAAAAACTGGCGCGACCGAATCGCGTCAGACGATAAAGCCAAACAAAAAGCCTTTCAGCCCAGAATCAACATTCCGGGCGGGCTTGGAGATAAGATCGGGCCCATTGACATCAGGCCGCAAGGCTCAGCTGAACTTATTTTCGGCGGTAATTTCATGCGGACTCAAAATCCCGCACTACCCATCCGCCAGCAAAAAGTTGGAGCATTTAATTTCCAGCAGAAAATTCAGATGAGTGTGGTGGGTAAAATCGGTGATAAAATTCAGCTTCAGACCAATTATAACACCGAAACGGGTTTCTCATTCGACAACAGGGTAAACCTAAAATACGAAGGCAAGGAAGATGAAATAGTACAGCTTGTTGAAGCAGGCAATGTGAACCTCCCGCTTACCGGAACACTGATAACCGGCAGTCAGAGCCTGATGGGTATCAAAACCAAGCTGAAATTCGGCAGGTTAACAGCTACCACGATTCTTTCACAGCAGCAGGGCGACCGCAAAAGCATCACCGTGCAGGGCGGAGCGCAAACAACTCCTATCGATGTTTCAGCAGCAAATTACGATGCCAACCGGCATTATTTCCTGTCGCATTTCTTTAAAGACCAGTATGACAGGTCAATGGCCACGCTTCCCAACGTTACCTCACCTTTCAATGTTACCCGGGTAGAAGTATATATCACTAACAGAACCTACGCCACCACCAACGTAAGAAACATAGCCGGTTTTGCAGATCTGGGCGAAAGCGATCCGAATAACTTCGGCAATAATCCCTCTTACACCAGTCTGCAACCCGGCGTTAATCCGTTTACTCCTCCCCGCAATGAAAATAACAACCTGCAGGCGCAGCAATTCATCGCCCTGTTTCCTGAATTCAGAGAAAAAGCCAACGATGTTTTGAGCAAGGTGAGCAATTTCTCACCACAGCTGGTGCCGGCCATTGATTATGAATACCTTCAGAATGCCCGTTTGCTCAACCCTTCAGAATATACGCTCAATCCGTTGCTCGGGTACATTTCACTGAATCAGTCGTTGAATGCCGACGAGGTATTGTCAGTAGCTTTTCAGTACACGGTAAATACACCAACGGGGCAGCAGATTTACCAGGTGGGTGAATTCTCAACCGATGTGCAGGGCAACGGCGTGCTGGTGCTGAAAATGCTTAAAGCCACACAAATATTTACCAATAAGCCGATCTGGGATCTGATGATGAAAAACGTGTATTCATTAAATGGATACCAGATCAGCCGCGACAATTTCAGGCTCAATATTCTTTATCAGGATGAAAAAACCAGCCGGAAAATGAACATCCTGCCGGAAGGAAAAAACATCAATGGTAAAATTTTACTGCAGGTATTTAACCTCGACAGGCTCAATAACCAAAATGACCCGCAAACAGATGGGTTTTTCGACTTTATTGAAGGAAAGACCATTCAGAGTGATAAAGGCAGAATCATTTTCCCCATGCGCGAACCTTTCGGCAGTTTTTTGCGCAGCAAATTTGTGAGTCCTGATGAAATTCCGCTGGCCAACAAGTACGCCTTTGATTCACTTTACACCACCACGCAACCCCTTGCCCAGCTAGATGCCCGGCATAACCGGTTTTATCTTTTTGGTTCCTATCAAAGTGCTTCAGGGTCAGAAATTACGCTCAATGCCATGAACATTCCGCAGGGATCCGTAACCGTTACAGCCGGTGGTGTACCGCTTCAGGAAAATGTTGATTATACGGTTGATTACGCTTTGGGCCGGGTGCGGATAATTAATCAGGGCTTGCTGAATTCCCAAACGCCCATCAACATCTCAATGGAAACCAACACCCTGTTTGCCATACAAAGTAAAAGGCTCATCGGTGCGCATTTCGATTATAAATTTTCAAA
>JBIICM010000091.1:0-9907 GCA_044238875.1 Flavobacteriales bacterium
ATGCTCAGGCCCCTGATGACGAGAGATTCCCGTAACACCCCAACCCTCTGAAAGCAGAAGCTTTGTCAGTGAAAGGCCCAGCCCGCTGCTGCTGCCGGTGATCCAGGCGTATTTCATAGGCAATTGATTTTAGTTGAATGACTGTTTTCTAAGTGATGAAGCGCGGCAGGGGGTATCGTAGAATTCCAGACGTGCAAAAAGGATTTACACCTTCTCCAGTCCCATCTCAAGGTCTTCCAGCAGATCGTCAATATCTTCAATCCCTACGCTGAGCCTTATCAGTCCGTCGCTGATACCGATGCGGAGGCGTTCTTCTTTTGGAATGGAGGCATGGGTCATTGTGGCCGGATGATTGATCAGGCTTTCAACGCCACCGAGACTCTCAGCCAACGCGAAAAGTTTGGTTCCGCTGAGCATCTTTCGGGCAGATGCTTCGCTTCCATCATGCAGCTCGATGCTCATCATGCCGCCATAGTCGCGCATCTGGCGGCTGGCGATGGCATGATTGGGGTGATCTTCAAAGCCGGGCCATAAAACCTTTGCCACTTTCGGGTGGTTATGGAGGAAGTGTGCAACAGCCTTCCCGTTTTCACAATGCGCCTTCATCCGTACATGCAGAGTTTTTAAACCCCTGAGCATCAGAAAGCAGTCCATCGGACCCGGTATTGCCCCGCTACTTTTCTGAATGAAATACAATTTATCACGCAGCTCCGAATCATTCATCATCAAACAGCCATGTACCACATCACTATGCCCACCGAGGTATTTGGTGCCACTGTGCATCACCAGATCGGCCCCCAGATCGATGGGGTTTTGCAGCCAGGGTGAAGCAAAGGTGTTGTCAACACAAAGCAGAATCTTCTTTTCCCTGCATATTGCTGCCAAAGCCCCGATGTCGGTGATGTTCATCAGGGGGTTGGTTGGGGTTTCCGCCCAAACAAGCCGCGTTTTCGAATTGATAAAAGGCAGAATAGCATCTTTGTGATGCAGTGGAACAAAGTGAAAGCGGATGCCGTATTTTTCATAAACCTTGGTAAACAGCCGGTATGTGCCTCCATACATATCTTCAGTGGCAATAACCTCATCTCCGGGATTCAGTAGTTTTAAAACCGCATCGGTAGCAGCTACACCACTGGCAAAACTCAGCGCGTACGATGCGTTTTCAATGGAGGCCAGACACGCCTCAAGCGCAGTTCTTGTCGGATTTTGTGAACGTGCGTATTCGTATCCCTTGTTTTCTCCCGGTGCCTCCTGAACATATGTTGTTGTCTGGTAAATGGGCGTCATAATAGCGCCTGTAGAAGGATCAGGTTCCTGACCGGCATGAATCAGTTTTGTTGCGGTTTTCATTTTCTTATCTGCTGCGCAAATTAAATCAATTCAGCCGGCAAAGCACTACTTTTGTCATCATGAAAAACAAACGTTTTGCCAGCGAATCAAGAGCGGTAACAACAGAAATTGTACTCCCAAATGATACCAACACACTCGGCAACCTCATGGGCGGCAGGCTGCTGCACCTGATGGACATTTCTGCCGCCATTTCAGCACATCGTCATTGCAAACGTATTGTGGTTACTGCTTCCGTTAACCATGTTTCATTTGATAAGCCAATTAAGCTGGGAGACATTGTTACGCTGGAAGCACAGGTTTCACGTGCCTTCAGTTCTTCAATGGAGGTTTACATTGATGTTTGGGTTGAAAATCATTCAACCGGCGAACGCATCAAGCACAACGAAGCGATTTATACCTTCGTAGCAGTTGATCAGCTGGGCAACCCGATTGCGGTTCCGGAGGTGGTTCCGGAAACAGAGCTTGAAAAAAACCGCTATGCCGGGGCATTAAGGCGCAGACAGCTGAGCCTTATTCTGGCCGGAAAGATGAAACCAGAAGAAGCAACTGAACTCAAAGCCCTCTTCATCGGTGCCTAATGCACTTATTCATCAGGTTTGGGCGGATGTTTCTTTTTACGTTGGTATGTTTTGGCCGATTTCTCGACCTTTTGAGGCGGTATTTTGCCAATTTCGGCCCTCGACCTCCTTTTGAGAAGGCTGATTTTTCGCTTCTTCTCTATTTTACGGGGCATCAGAAATATTCTCAGGATTGACATTGAGATTTAAAGGCTCACCAACTGTTTCAAGCTGTAATTTCATTTTTTCAAGCCCTTTCTGAAAGTCATTTCCCAACATGTTCTCCATATCCATGAAAATAAGAAACAGGTTCATCGGATAATTCAATCTGCCTCTAAAACCCCATTTAACCCGTGTTTTACCATCGAGCGCATCTTCGGTGATCAGATAGGCTTTGTCATCCGACTGAAAAGGCTCTTTGAAACGCAAAGCCAGATCAATCCGCTCTCCTTCCAGAATCCTTGTTATTTCCTGCTCACCTTTCCCCACATTTTTGTTTTTACTATCCCAGGTGGCAATAAAGCCAATTGTTCCGTCTGTTCCGGTGTAGGTTCTTTTCGACAATGGATCCATTTCATTCCAAACGCTATATTGCTCCTGATTTTTTAGCAGTTTTACATAGTTAAAAACCTCCACTCTGGGTCTGTTGATGATGATTTCCTTTTCAACGCCATATTCTTTTCTAACCAGTGCCGCAGTGATAAGAGCGGAAATTAAAATGAACCCGGTTCCGATAAGCAGATATTTTAAGATTTTCATGTTTTGATAGAGAATATGTATCTACGAATTTATTAAAATAAATGGTTTCTCAATGCAAGATCTGGCAGATATAACTATTAACTGTAACAAAACAAGGGCAAATAAACATGGTTAATCGTGCATTTTATTTTTCACCGCCGTAGCGAAGGTTATAAAGTAGTTCTTGTGTTTCAGCATCATCAGGATGTTTACGGAGCCATCGCTGCAGGTAAAAAATCGCTGAATCGCGTTTGCCGGCGCCCTCAAAGGCCAGCGCAATATTGATATAAACAAGTCGCTCACCGGGATACTCTTGTTCAAGTTCGTGCAGACGTTTTAAAGCATCATCATAGTTTCCGCTGAGGTAAGCATCATGCGCAAACTGCATTTCCTGCTCCAGCCTGTGTTGAAGGTACCAGTCACGGCCGGCTATGCCTGCAAAAAGCAGCAGGGCAAAAAGTACTGACAGCAACAAGGGCCTTTGCAGCGATGCCAGCGGCACTGCGTCATCGGTAGCTTCACGCCATTTCTGATAAATCGGATTTTGAAGCAAAATCATACCCACCGGAAAAAGCAGATGCAACAGTTCAGTAACCCAATAGTAATGACCCGGCAAGGTGGCTGCCGAAACCATGAACAAAAGAAACCATCCAATGCTGATCACCTGTAAAGGGCGTTTTCTTGCGGGGAATCCCAATCGCCGGTAATTCTCGGCAAATAGCAGACCGCCCGGCACAATTATGCAGAAATAGCTGATCAGCCCTAAATGAAAAGGGCTCCATGGCCTGGGTGGTTCGGATGTAGCTATGCCCATACCTTAGTGCCTTCTGAACAATTACGACAGATTTCAATCTGATCCCTGCCGGTGAGAACCGTATGACGGAACCGGCGGTAAGCCGCCCCTTTCCAGATTTCAGAAAAATGCTCAGCACTGAAATTGCCAAGCTGCTGCGATGCGTCTTTGTCAAAACAACAGGGAATTACCTTTCCATCCCAGGTAAATACGCAACCCTGCCACATGCGCCAGCAATGGTTTGCCAGTTTGTTTTTCAGGCGCCACTTCCCCTCTGCTGTTTTGGTATAGCGCGAATAACGGGTATCATCCGGAATGAGTGGATGTCCGTTTTCATAATCATACATCTGCGCTGTTTTCATCCGTACCTCATCTACGCCAAGCTTGCTGCCGAGTTCGAGTATTTCCTCAACCTGGTGTTCATTGGGTTTCACAACCAGCATTTGAAGGATAACCTCCGGATACTTACTGCCTAATCGTTTTTTTTGTTGTACCACTTCTCTGATACCTTCAATGGCTTTTTCAAGCGACCCGCCTACGCGATATTGCGCGTAAACATCCTGCGTGGAGCCGTCAACAGACACAATCAGCCTGTGCAGGCCTGCCTGAATAATATCCTGTGCTGCCTTTGCATCAAGGTAATGTCCGTTTGTTGAAGTTGATGTAAAAATTTTTCTGTTGCTGGCCTCCCTGATCATTTCAGGCAGTTTGCGGTTCAGGAATGGCTCACCCTGAAAATAAAAATTAACAGCCACCAGACTTTTCTGAAGTCGGTTCAGTATGCCGGCCAGCAGTTTCTCCTGCATCATGCCTGTTGGCCGGGTAAAAGCCCTTAATCCGCTGGGACATTCGGGACAGCGCAAATTGCAGGAGGTGGTTGGTTCAACCGATATACTCATGGGCATACCTGCATGGAGGGGCTTGCCAAACCAGCGTGAAAGGTAAAAGGAGCCGCGCAACAGCAGTAAATTTGTAACCTTCTGAACACTCATCTGCCTGAGCAAAATTATGGTGCTGAGCCTGCTCATGACTTTAATGATTCAACAGTTTTTATTGGTAAACCTTTTTGTAAAAGTCGAGATACTCCTGTACTTTCTTCTCTTTCAGAAGGCTCACATAGTTGGCTGCGCTGATGATGAAAGTACTGATGATGTTCATATCCATTCCACTGAAAACCGCATCATCGGCATCAATGGTTTTCATGTAATCATCGGCCATTTTTTTGTTTTCAAACGGCATCACCTGCACCAGCTGGTAATTGGTTCCCAATAAGAGGGTGTTGATTTGCAGATCTGTCAGAGAAAAATTCACTGCGTTGAAGTCGCTCAGCGCAACTTTAAAATCATTCAGGCTGAATGATACATCTTCAATAAGAGCTATATAGTAATGCAACGTGTCGCCTTTATAGGTATATAATGCTTTTATTGGGGCGGCGGTATCCGGCTCAACAATGCCTTCAGCTTTATCAAGACTTTTCAAAAGATCCTGTGCTTTTTGCTTTACAGGATCCTGGGGATAGTTCTTTACCACATCGTTTAGGCTGTTGCGGTAACCCTTTAGGTTCTTCTGCGCGCCGATACAAAGTGCCTTCAGCAGAGCGAATTTAGCCATAAGGGGATTGCCGTTATAGCGGGTTTCAGCAGTGCGGCACTGGTTAAGGGCTTCGCTATACTGGCCTGATCTGAAAAGACGATATGTTTCGGCATAAAACACATCCGTTTCCTGTTTGGATAGCTGCTTTGTTTTGAAAAATTCAGGATTGCTGATGATACCGGCATATTCTGAGTCGGGATAACGTGACAGCAGCACAGCCTTCCGGGCCTCTGCCTTTTTTTCATCAGGCAGCGCCAGATAGAGCCTGTAAAGCTGGTACATAACAGTTGGCTCAAGCCTGTTGCCGGGAAACTTCTTCAAAAAATCCTCATAAACCGTGATGGCCTCCTTCAGATCTGCGAGCTGTTCTTTATAAATCAGTCCGAGATCATACCAGGCATTAGTTACAGAATCAGCATAAGCTTTTTTCATTTCATCTGTCTGCGGAATGGCATCCGCATATTTTTTCCTTGCAGCAGCCATGCTATCAGCCGGACTTAGTTTGGCCACACTGTCTTTACCGGCATCTTGCAGCTGAGGGTCACCTGAATTTCCTGCAACAGGAACAAGGGCTTGCTTGTTACTTCGCCGCCAGTTGTCTTCAAGTGTTCGCTCACCCCAAACCCTTCTGAACTCAGTGAATCCAAAACTCAGGGTAGTTGTATTGTAAAAATACCATTGTGCATTTCCTCCGCCAGTGCTACCGCTGCCCGGCATCATACTGGTTGCCCCCTGACCTTGCTGCCCCGCAATTTCATTACGTTTGCGTTCCTCCTCCCTTTCACGTTCGATTTTTCTTTTGTCGCGCAAAATCAGCGTATCAATGCGTTTCTCAATCTCAGCTTTCGACAATCCCGCCAGTTTTAAAAGGCTATCATGCAAGGCAATTGTTTCATACTTCTGAACCAGTTTTGCAAGGCTGTTGCGTTTGTTTTCAACCCGCTTGTATTCAGGGTGATCCTTTGAAAGTGCAGTAATCGCACTGTCATAATAAACGGCAGCTTCCCGATACTCGCGCCAGTCGAACCTTATATCAGCGATGGCGAGATATGACAAGCCTTTTTGATTTGAATTAACCGTGCTTACTCTTATGCTTTTCCGGTATTGTTCAATGGCTCGCATTTCCTGCTCTTCCTTTTCTTCTATTTCTCCGAGTGTATAATAGATCTGATCGGCAAACTCACTGTTTTTGGGGTCTCTCAGCATTTTGGCGAGCAAAGCCCTTGTTTCTGCGCTGTTTCCTGAGGCGGTTTCAAAACAACGCGCCATGTTGATTCTCGCATAGAAGGCCATTTCATAGGATGGACTCATCTTCAGAACCTTCTTATAAACATCAGAGGCCTCCTTGAGCTTGTCGGTTTTTTGCATCAGCTGGGCGCTGATAAACAAAAGCCTCCTTTTTACCTTCTTATTCCGGGTTACCGGTATGGCTTCCTGCACTGATTCAAGTGCCTTCGGGTAGTTTTTTTGCTTGAGGTAAAAGTCGGTCAGTACGGTATATACCATCGCCTTTGCTTTTCTGCTCAGGCTTTTGTCATTGAGTGGCCTGTTAAGCGCAATGGTAGCATCTGAATACATACCCAGTTCGCAGTAAGCCCTTGCGAGCCAGCTTGCAGCAACATATTCAGCAGGATCCTTTTTATTGTTTTTAAGCGGCTCTCTTACCGCATAGTTGAACATTTCGAGGGCAGCGTAGTAATCTCGCTTGTAAAAATGCCCCTTCCCTATCAGCAGGTAGGCGTCATCAATGTATCTGTTGTACTCTTTACCCTTGATGTAAATCGAATGTTTCTTAATTACCACTGACGCTTTCTTGATGGCCTTATCGGCCTGTGCCGTGATTGACTTGGCATTTTCAACCGTACCCACCGGAAAAACCTGCAGCACCCTGTAATAATCATCCTGATGAACAAGTGCAAGGGCATCTTCAGCTTCGCGGATCACTTCTTCTCCGTTAAAATAACCATTGTAGTATGCCGTTGTAGCGTGGTATGCCTTGTGACCCCAGGTATTCTTTCTGGTAGAGCAGGAAGGCAAAGCCATAAACAGTAATAGCAATGGGATGATCCCTGAAAAGTAAGCCGGGTGTTTCAAAACTTTTATCTGACGGAACTTTAACTGATAAGTGGCAAAATTATTTTATTTGGAGAATATTTACTGTCAGTTGAAGTGTTTTCTAAACAATAACAGGTGAATTTCAGACCTTTGGCCGGTCAATGAACGAAAAAAAAGAAACCAGGTTTCAATTAATGCAGCGACGACTTGCCCGGAAATACAGGCTTGTAGTGCTGAATGAAGAAACCTTTGAGGAGCGGTACTCATTAAAGCTCAGACCTATGCAGGTTTTTACCTGGGCAGGGCTTGCCGTAATCAGTTTGATTGTGTTGACAACACTATTGATCGCTTTTACACCCCTCAGAGAGTACATTCCCGGGTATTCAGGCAACACAGGTATGCGACGCCGGCTGATTCTGCTCAGTGAAAAAGTGGATTCGCTGGAGAAAAATTCGGCAGCCAAAGACAAGCTGCTTGAAAACATCAGAAATGTTGTTAGCGGAGGCCGTTTACCCGATAATGTAAATACGCGCAGTGGCGGCAAGGTAAGCCCTCAGACCGACAAGCTGCTGGCAGGTTCAGAAGAAAAGGCTTTCAGGGAGGATGTAGAAAAGGCGGATCGCTACAATATTCAGTCGGGCAAATCAGATACCCGACTGAATGCCATTAGTAGTTATTATTTCTTTGCACCGCTCAAGGGCAAAGTAACCACTGCATTCAATGCATCACGCCGGCATTACGGTGTTGATGTGGTAGCCCCCAAGAACGAGGCGGTAAAGGCGGCGCTTGATGGCACGGTTATCTTTGCGGGCTGGACAACCGAAACCGGCCATGTAATTCACCTGCAACATGAAAACAACCTTGTTTCGATCTACAAACACAATTCGGTACTGCTTAAAACCGAAGGCGATGCGGTAAAAGCCGGAGAAGTAATTGCCATTACCGGTAATTCAGGCGAACTCACAGCGGCGCCACACCTGCATTTTGAGCTTTGGCTTGAAGGCAAACCTATTGATCCTCAAGATTTTATTGTATTCTAAAACGCGGTGATTACATTGAAACAGCCAATAGATAGCCTGAAAGTAAGTCCTGTCAATACCAGTGCCAGCGACACTACTTTGAAAGCATCCGGATATGATTTAATGACAGCATCTGCCCCCGGCAATGATACAACGATTGAAAAAGCGCTTCCACAATTCTTTTATACAGCGCATACCGAAGGTTTGCCCCTGAAATACCGTATTGCGCGCACCGAAAGCTGGATCAGTCCTTTGCTGCTACTGCTTTTTTTCTTCGTTGCCATGCTGGTAACTTATTTTTCAAAAGAACTAAGCGCATTGTTTTCGAGCCCCTTCAAAAGAGAAGGCATCAGGAAACTCAATGACGAGGAAAATTTCATGGCCCGGAGGACCTTGCTTTCGCTCCTGCTTATTTTTCTGCTTGTATGGCCTATCCTTATCTATCAAACGCTGGTGCGGTTCCAGCTAAAGGATATGTTACCCGATCTGATGCCTGTTTACCTTTTGATTTTGGGTATTACAACGTTACTGCTATTCGCAAGGCTATTGCTTGTTAGGCTTACAGGCATTTTGTTTTATTGCCGGAAGGAAGCTGACATTTATTCGCAGGGCATTATGCTGATGTTTGGTGCAGCAGGCATGCTGATGATACCCCTCTGTTTGGCAGCCCAGTTTGCCGAAGGAGTAGCCCTTGATGGTATTCTTTGGGCCGCCTGGTTGCTGACAGGACTGGCTTACCTGGGCGGAATTCTCACGGGAGTAGCTTCGGCGCTCCGAAGTTTGGCTATTTCAGGATATCATTTATTTTTATACTTTTGCGCCCTTGAATTATTACCTGCTGTCTTTATCGTTAAGATGGTGAGGAATATGACATTACAAGGATGAGCTCTACGAAAACGGCACCAGGGATGGAAGATCAAGCCCAGCAGTCACGTGAACAGAGGGTAAAAACGATTCTGGTAACCCAACCCAGGCCCGAAGGTGATAAGTCACCTTATTTCGATCTGGGAAAAAAATGCAATGTAAAGATTGATTTCAGATCTTTCATTCATGTGGAAGGCATATCTGCCAAAGAATTCAGGAAAGAGAAAATTAACATTCTGGATCACTCGGCTATTATCCTTACAAGCAGAAATGCAGTTGACAACTTTTTCAGGCTATGCAACGAGATGCGGATTACCGTGCCTGAAACGATGAAATACTTCTGCATCAGCGAGTCAACAGCCTTTTACCTTCAGAAATACGTTCAATACAGAAAGCGTAAAATATTTTACGGCAACCAGAAGTTCTCAGAGCTGATGGATGTGATCAAGAAAAACCGGAGCGAGAAATTTCTACTGCTCTGCTCGGATATTCATAAAGATGAAATTCCGGAGATACTTGACGAGCATAAGATTAATTACACCAAGGCAGTAATTTACCGAACGGTATGCAGCGATCTTAGCGATCTTGCGGAGGTTAAGTACGATATGCTGGTGTTCTTCTCACCTTCAGGTATCAAATCGTTGTTTCAGAACTTCCCTGATTTCAGTCAAAACAATACCCGTATTGCTGCTTTTGGCTCAACCACGGCAGCCGCAGTAAAGGATGCAGGTCTCATTCTCGACATAAGCGCTCCGCAGCCGCAGGCTCCCTCTATGACAATGGCCATTGAACAATACCTCAAAGTGGTCAATAAGGGCCGTTAAATGGCATGAATAACAGGCTTCCCAAAGCCGAACGTATCAGGGGAAAGCGTGTCATTGACAGCTTGTTTGCCTCAGGAAACCGTTTTAATGACTACCCCTTCAGGGTGGTCTGGT
>JBIICM010000244.1:0-2734 GCA_044238875.1 Flavobacteriales bacterium
CCCCGGGGGCAACATTCTACCGTGAAGGCTATTCAATGCAATATGCACCGCAGGTGGTTTCAAAAGTTTGGAGCATCGCCGGTAAATTGGGCTACAGGTCTTACTTTGTAAACGAAAATTCATCGCCGGTCACCGACGATCATTATTTCATGAATGCGATTGCGGGAATACCCACCATTGACATTATTCATCATGATGCCTTCAGCAGAACCGGCTTTGGGTCTTACTGGCATACCCGGCAGGACAATATGGAGCAGGTTGACAGGAACACAATGTCTGCTGTTGGTCACACCCTTATTGCCCTTATATTTACTGAGCGGTCAGCAAATCAGCCGACGCCCTGAAAAAACCGCAGGTTGTGGGATTTATTTTAATTCAACAGATGCATATATGAACAACCTAAGCAGATGGTTTTATCGGATAATGCTGTTGCTATTTCCGGCCGGAATCTTCGCCCAAAACAGAACCGAAATTCCGGTTGGAGAATGGAGAGATCACCTGCCCATGAGAAGCGGTGTATCTGTTGCCCAGACCCGTACGAAGGTGTTTTGCGCAACCCCTAATGGCATCATCATTTACAACAGGGAAGACGATTCGGTTGAAAAACTCAGCCGCGCCAACGGTCTTTCTGATATCGGCATCAGTTGCATAGAGCTGCATGAACCCACCCAGACCCTGGTTATTGCATACACAAACGGCAATATTGATTTTTTGAATGATAGCCGGATCATCAACTTTCCTGATATCAAGCGCGCCACGTCCATTCAGGGTAATAAATCAATTTACAAAATCAGAATAGATGGCAATCTGGCCTATTTCTGCTGCAATTTTGGTGTTGTTGTTATTGACCTCATCAGGCGAGAGGTGCGCTCTACCATTTTACCCTTGCTCACTAACCCCGAAACCTTCGATATTGCCACTACCGATGACTCTCTTTATGTTGCAACCGGTGAAGGGGTTCTTCGCGCATTTAAAAAAGACCCTACGCTTCCCTATTATGTGGCCTGGAATAAAATCACAGGGTTAACCGACAGAAAATGTACCCACGTTAGTGTGTTTGAAGGAAGTGTTTATGCAGCGGAAACAAATCCGGCCAGCGGAAGAGAGTTCCTCATAAAAGTTGAGAACGGCCAAAAAACCACCATTGACTTAGGGAAAGATATCACCGAAATAAAAGTCTGGGGAGAAAGGTTACTTGTTTCATCAGACTCAGGTCTGACGACTTTTAAACCTAAAAATCAGGGCGGCGGCACAGAAGGTGTTTACAGTTTTGGGGCAGGATGGAGCCCTATTAGTGTCAGATCGGCCATTAGAGACTGGGCTGACAAGGATAAATACTGGCTTGCCGATAAAAATCACGGATTGGTGCTATCCTTCGGTTTTTATGATTTCAGGGAGATTATCCCCGTAGGGCCTTATTCTTCAAATGTGTTTGCCATCAATGGCAACAAATCATCGGTATGGATTGCCCCCGGTGCTTATGATGGCAGTTATTCACCCTTCTACAAAATCGACGGTATTTTTAAATACAGGGAAGGCAAATGGGATCGTTTTGAACTGAAATATCCTGAATTCATAAGGGATATAGTGGCCCTAGCCATTGACCCGCTCGACCCTGAACATGTTTTTGGCTGTTCCTGGGGAAACGGTATTGCTGAACTGAGAAACGGAACAGTGGTTAATCAGTTTACGGAGGCGAACAGTTCACTTCAGGGGTATATTGGCATACCCAACGATCTGCGTATTTCGGGAGCTGCTATTGACAAACAGGGCAATTTATGGGCTGCAAATGCAGGTGTTACCAAACCGGTATCCGTTAGAAATCCTTCAGGCGCATGGAAAGCCTTAGGTTTCAGCAGTGATATCAATAACAATCAAACTGGGCCATTAATGATTGACAGCACTGGTCAGAAATGGGTTATTATACCTGAGAAAGGAATCTTGCTGTTCAAAACCGACGAACAAAACAATGTAACAGCTTTTAAGCGCCTTTCAGAACTACCCGGACAGGGGGGCCTTTCAACCGGCTTTGTACTCAGTATGGCAACTGACCGCGACGGGCTGGTTTGGGTCGGAACCACCAAAGGTGTTTCAGTATTTTACAGTCCTGATTTTATTCTCAATGATAATGCTGAAGGTTGGGATGCCCAGCGAATCATCGTCAGCCAGGGTGGTTTCAACCAATACCTGCTTGATGCAGAAGAGGTTTCGGCCATCTGTGTTGACGGGGCCAATCGGAAATGGCTGGGAACGCGTAAGGCGGGCCTCTTTCTGGTTTCACCCGACGGAACAAATCAGCTTGCCCATTTTACAACGGCCAACAGTCCTATCCTTAGTAATTCCATCAACTCATTGGGCATAAATGGCGAAACCGGTGAACTGTTCATCGGAACCGATCAGGGCATTTGCTCCTTTCGTACCGATGCTACCCAGGGGGGCAATGTCTTTGGTAACGTTTATGCCTTTCCCAATCCGGTACGCCCCGATTACAAGGGTATAATCTCAATAAAGGGGCTGGTCACAGATGCTGATGTAAAAATCACGGATGTAAGTGGCAACCTGGTTTATCAAACAGTAGCCAATGGTGGTACCGCCACCTGGAACGGTTTGCTCTATTCAGGTGAACGCGCCGCTACGGGCGTTTACCTGGTTTTCTGCACCAATGCCGACGGCAGTCAAACCAAAGTGACCAAAATTCTCTTTGTGAACTGATGCTTGCTGCAACAGATGGCAT
>JBIICM010000092.1:0-9806 GCA_044238875.1 Flavobacteriales bacterium
AATGTATCCGTTAAGTTCCTTTCTAAACCATTTCAGCAAGGGCACTTCAAAGCCGTGTTTGGGTCTGTTGAACAAACTTTCCGGAAGTATTTGCCTGAATGTATCCTTAAGGATCAGTTTTCCTTCCTTGCCATTGATTTTATTGGCGGAGGAAAGGGAAAATGCAAATTCCACAACCTCATAGTCGAGAAAAGGAACGCGTACTTCCAGACCATTGGCCATTGACATCATATCAACTTTGGTGAGCATATCTCCGGGTAGCACCAGGTGCATATCATTGCGCAGCATATCATTCAGATCAGCGCCTCCTTTTATGAACCGCGTATGGAATTTTTTTCGGCGGATGAATGCATCAGCATCAAAGGGAAAACCCTGAATGGTATTAAGGTAATTTTGGTCGGCATATCCGCACCAGCGCCAATATCTGTCTGGGGCACTCATCGCAGTGCCTTCTGAAAATTTCGACAACTTTCTGAAAAGGTTGCCCCATTTTGAGTTCCTCGATTGTGGTAATCCTCTCCAGACAGGATGCAGCAATGAAACTAACGAACCTTTTAAACCGCCATTTCTTATCTGCCACTCTCCGCGGTGCTTCTGATATCCGCCAAACATTTCATCAGCACCGTCACCAGAGAGGGCAACGGTAACGTGTTTTCTGGTTTCACGGCTTAGTATATAAACAGCAAGTGCTGAAGAATCTGCAAATGGTTCATCCAGGTAATCAAGTGCATTGAAAAGGTGACTGAACAAATCGTCGTTACCCAACCTGAAAACGGTATGGCGGGTTTTAAATGCCCTGGCCACCAGCTCAGCATAGGCTGTTTCATCAAACAGCGGCTCATCACTGAACCCGATTGAAAAGGTGTTTAATTCACCAACATAACGAGATGCCAACGCAACTACTACCGAAGAATCTATACCCCCGCTCAGAAAAGCTCCGAGCGGAACATCTGCAATCATCCTTCTTTGCACAGATAAATCAAGCCGACGTAGCAATTCTTTTCTGAGTTCAGCCACAGACATGACCGCAGGTATATTTGGCCTGTCAGGAATACTGTACCAGGCCTCTTCCCTGATGCCCTTATTTTCAAGCAGCAGCCAGTGACCGGGGACAAGCTTCCTAACTCCTCTGAAAATGGTTTCCGGACCAGGTATGTAATTCAGATGCAGGTATTCATATAACGAAACTGTATCAAGCTCCCTTCTGATTCCATAAGCCATCAGCGCCTTCATTTCAGAACCAAAAGCCAGTACATCCTGATCCTGATAAATCAGCAGCGGCTTTATCCCAAAACGATCTCTTGCCAGAAAAAGCGATTCAGTTTGGTTGTCATAAATGGCAAGGGCAAAAAAGCCATTGACTTTTTGAAGGCAGGCTGCTCCTTCACGCACAAAAAGTTCAAGCAATACCTCTGTATCTGAATCAGAACGGAACTGATGTCCGGCAGCCTCCAGCTGGCTGCGGTGCTCCCTGTAATTAAAAAACTCGCCGTTAAAAACGATGGTAAAACGCCCGCCGGCATCATAAAACGGCTGAGAGCCGGCATCGGTTACATCAATGATTGATAAGCGCCGGTGACCTAATCTGCAACGCCCATGGGAAAAAGAACCCATGGCATCAGGCCCTCTTTTTTCAAGGGCTGCAGTGGCCTGTGTAATCTTTTCAAGGCGGGGATGTGCCGGATCATTGAAAGAGATGATACCTGTTATTCCGCACATACCCTGTAAATCAGTGCCGGATTTTTAAATCAAAGGTGTATTACCTCCCCGTAGGCGGCGGCCGTAGCTTCCATAATCGCTTCCGACATTGTTGGATGCGGGTGCACTGCCTTTAAAATTTCGTGGCCTGTAGTTTCAAGTTTTCTTGCCACCACTGCCTCAGCAATCATTTCGGTAACATTGGCACCGATCATGTGACAGCCTAAAAATTCTCCGTAACGGGCATCATATATAACTTTAACAAATCCGTCTTTAGCTCCGGCAGCAGATGCTTTACCCGATGCAGAAAACGGAAACTTGCCCACCTTAACTTCATAGCCTGCCTCCCGGGCTGCTTTTTCGGTTAGACCAACGGAGGCGATTTCAGGTGAACAATAAGTACATCCGGGAATATTGCCGTAATTAAGCGGGTCAGGATGATGGCCGGCAATTTTTTCTACGCAGATGATACCTTCGGCTGAGGCTACGTGTGCCAGAGCCGGCCCTTTAACAATATCACCAATAGCATAGATGCCCGGTATGTTGGTAGCATAATAGTCATTAACGATGACCTTTCCCTTATCCGTTTTTATACCGGCATCTTCCAGCCCAATGTTTTCAATGTTGGCTACCACGCCTGCGGCAGATAGCACAATATCAGCATCAATGGTTATTTCTCCTGTTTTGGTTTTGACCCTTACCTTGCAAGCAGAACCTGTGGTATCAACCGATTCAACGGATGCCCCAGTGAGTATTTCAATCCCGGTTTTCTTAAAAGAACGTTCCAGTTGTTTACTCACCTCCTCATCTTCAACAGGTACTATGTTGGGCAGGTATTCAACAATGGTTACCTTAGTACCCATGGTATTGTAGAAATAGGCGAACTCAACACCGATGGCACCGGAGCCGACAACCACCATTGACTTAGGCTGAACCGGCAGGGTCATGGCCTCACGGTAGCCGATCACTTTCTTTCCATCCTGCTTCAGACCGGGGAGCTCACGTGAACGGGCTCCTGTAGCAAGTATCACGGATTTTGCATCAATGATTGTCTTGTTGCCGTCGGCAGCAGTTACCTCAACTTTCTTGTCTTTTGTAAGGCGGGCCGAACCAAATATTGTTTCCACCTTGTTTTTCTTCATTAAAAATTGTACGCCCTTGCTCATGCCATCGGCAACTGAACGGCTGCGCTTTACAACGGCATTGAAATCAGCGTTGGCTTCACTTACATTTATACCATAATCAGCTGCATGTTTCAGGTATTCAAAAACCTGAGCACTTTTCAGCAATGCCTTTGTAGGGATACATCCCCAGTTCAGACAAATTCCTCCGAGCGATTCGCGCTCAATGACTGCGGTTTTCATTCCGAGTTGCGCAGCCCTGATGGCAGCTACATAGCCGCCCGGACCGCTGCCGATAATAATTAAGTCGTAGTTCATGTGTGATCAGATGATGCGGCGAAAATAAAGTAAAATTTCATGTGAATTTCTATACATCACATTGTATTGAATGCGTAAATCAACAAAATTGGTAGTTTTGCGGTTTGACCATGAATGAGTTTTATTGATTCAGTAGCTGAGCACTCCATAGAGGTTTTTGGAGCCCGGGAACACAATCTTAAAAATATTGATGTTCGCATTCCGCGTAACAGCCTGGTAGTGATTACCGGTCTGAGCGGCAGCGGAAAATCTTCACTTGCTTTCGACACAATTTACGCAGAAGGTCAACGTCGCTATATTGAAAGCTTTTCAGCCTATGCACGGCAATTTCTGGGCGATTTGCAAAGACCTGATGTAGATAAAATAACCGGGCTGAGCCCTGTTATCTCCATAGAGCAAAAAACCACCGGAAAAAATCCGCGTTCTACCGTTGGAACCATCACTGAAATTTACGATTTCATGCGGTTGCTGTTTGCCCGGGCCGGCACTGCCTACTCATGGGCAAGTGGTGAAAAAATGGTACGCTACACCGAACAGCAAATATTGCAGGTGATTCTTGATACATACAGCGGTAAAAAAATTGCGCTGCTGGCACCGGTGGTTAAGGCAAGAAAAGGGCATTACCGAGAGCTTTTTGAACAATTGCGGAAACAAGGTTTCAGTAAAGTGAGGGTTGACGGTAAAATTCAGGACATCACTTTTGGAATGAAAGTGGACCGCTACAAAATCCACGATATTGAAATTGTTATTGACCGGATAGAAGTTGAGAAATCGCAACAGCAGAGAATTGCCGAATCGCTGAAACTCGCTTTCAGACATGGAAAGGGCAATATAATGTTGCATGATTTTGAAAAAGAGGAGGTTAAGCATTACAGTAAGTTCCTGATGTGTCCGGTATCGGGTATCTCCTATGATGAGCCTGCCCCCAATTTGTTTTCATTCAATTCTCCCTACGGCGCATGCCCTAAATGCAACGGGCTAGGAGAAATTGTTGAAATTGATCTGAAAAAAATCATACCGGATCAAAGAAAATCAATTCGAAAAGGAGGGATCACCCCGCTTGGTGAATATAAAAACAACTGGATTTTTGCACAGGTCGAAGCCATTGCCGATAAGTACCGGTTTAGCCTTGATGATGAGGTAGGCAGTATTGATGAGGCAGGATTAAACGCCATTCTTTATGGAACTGAAGAGGTCCTGAAAATTAAAAATCCCGGATACAATTCAAGCGGTTATGCAATGCGTTTTAACGGCATTGTGAACTTCATCACCGAACAGCATGAAGAGGGTGCATCCGGTGCGACCCGAATCTGGGCAGAAAATTACATGAACCATGTAACCTGCGGCGAATGCCATGGCACCAGACTTAAGAAAGAGTCGCTCTGGTTCAGAATTGGCGGCGAAAATATTGCTACCCTTGCCGGTATGGACATAACGAGCCTGGGCCATTGGTTCAATAACCTTGAGCAGCGGCTTGATAAAAGGCAATTGCTGATTGGCCAGGAGGTAATTAAGGAAATCCGCACCCGCATTGGTTTTTTATTGAATGTTGGCCTTGATTACCTTTCACTGAACAGGGCTGCAGGTTCACTCTCTGGTGGCGAATCGCAACGGATCAGGTTAGCCACACAAATTGGCTCCGGCCTTACAGGTGTGCTTTATATATTGGATGAGCCAAGTATAGGCCTGCATCAGCGCGATAATGTCAGACTGATCGGAGCACTTAAAACGCTGAGAGACTCCGGAAACTCTGTGATTGTTGTTGAGCACGATAAAGACATGATCATGGCCGCTGATCATGTGGTTGATATTGGTCCGGGGGCGGGCATACATGGAGGCCGCATTGTTTCGGAAGGGTCTCCGGAAGACCTTATCGGTGGGGATTCGATGACAGCGCGTTATCTGCGTCAGGAAATTCAGATACCCTTACCCACTGAGCGCCGGAAAGGTAATGGTGGAAAACTTATTTTAAATGGTGCGTCGGGCAATAATCTTAAAGGGGTTGACCTGGAAATTCCGCTCGGTACGCTGGTTTGCATAACCGGGGTTTCCGGCAGCGGTAAATCAACCCTGATCAATGAAACCCTTTACCCGATTCTGAACAAACATTTCTTCAGGGCACTGAAAAAACCGCTTGATTATAAAAACATCAAAGGCCTTGAACACCTTGATAAGGTTATTGATATTGATCAGCATCCTATTGGTCGCACACCGCGCTCTAACCCGGCAACCTACACTGGTGTTTTCACTGATATCAGGAATTTATTTGCCAGCATGCCTGAAGCAGGTATCAGGGGCTATAAGGCCGGACGATTTTCATTCAATGTCAAAGGCGGGCGCTGTGAAACCTGCAATGGAGGCGGTATGCAACTCATTGAAATGAATTTTCTGCCTGATGTTTACGTTGAATGTCCCGACTGCCAGGGTAAGCGATATAACCGCGAAACGCTTGAGGTGAGATACCGCGGAAAATCAATTGGAGAGGTACTTGATATGACCATTGGCCAGGCAGTTGATTTCTTTTCAAACATGCCCTCGATTGTGCATAAAATCAAAACACTTCAGGATGTGGGCCTGGGTTATGTCACCCTTGGTCAGTCTTCTACAACCCTTTCGGGAGGGGAAGCGCAGCGTGTAAAGCTGGCATCCGAACTCTCAAAAAAGGATACCGGGCGTACCATATATATTCTTGATGAACCTACCACCGGACTGCATTTTGAAGATATCAGGATTCTGCTGGAGGTTTTGCAGAAACTGGTTGACAGGGGCAATACCGTGCTTGTAATTGAGCACAATCTTGATATCATTAAAGTTGCAGACCATATAATTGACCTGGGCCCTGAGGGGGGTGACAAGGGGGGTATGATTGTAGCCAGCGGGACTCCTGAAGACATTATACATGTCAAGGAAAGCTTTACCGCACCGTTTCTGAAAAAAGAGCTGGAAGCAGTCAAAGTTTCACATCAAATTTAATTGCTGAATTTTTTAAACAAACCCATCATGAACTTAAACACCGACAAAAACGAACGCCGCATCATTGAGGCCTTTAAGGAAAAAGACAATTTCGAGATTAAAACCACCAATTCATGGCAGATTTTTAAGATCATGGCCGAATTCGTTGAGGGTTTTGAAAAACTGGGTAAAATCGGACCCTGTGTTTCTATTTTCGGTTCAGCCCGATCATTGCCCGATGACCCGTATTATCTGCTTGCCGAAGAAATATCATACCGGCTCACACTTGAAGGATATGGAATTATAACCGGTGGTGGACCTGGAATCATGGAGGCAGGAAATAAGGGAGCCAACAGGGGCGGAGGCAAATCTGTAGGCTTAAATATTGTTCTGCCGCATGAGCAGGAAGGCAATAAATATATTGACCGCGACAAAATCATCAACTTCGATTACTTCTTTGTTCGTAAAGTGATGTTTATGAAATACGCACAGGGCTTTGTAATCATGCCCGGAGGATTTGGTACGCTGGATGAGTTTTTTGAAGCCCTGACGCTAATTCAGACCAATAAAATTGCCCGCTTCCCGCTGGTATTGGTTGGAAAATCGTTCTGGGGTGGCCTTATTGAATGGATCAGGGAAAGCCAGTTGAGAAACAATAAATTCATCAGCCCCGAAGATCTTGATCTTTTTAATCTGGTTGATACGGCTGACGAAACGGTTAAAGTGATCAACGACTTCTACAACCGTTATATGTTCCAGCCTAACTTCTGATTACTCGTTTTTAGTTGAATCTTCATTTGACCACCCTGCCATCAGGGTTGGACTTTGATTGATTTTTTAAAAGCTGTAACCTTCTGTTTTACTAACAGTAAACCATATTTACTAATTGTTACATTTGCGGTATGAGTTATACAGTGCCAGAGGGAAAATTATACAATCTTGGAATCATCAGGGAAATATCACGCGGCAATGAAGATTTTGTAAAAAAAATGCTGGTCTTGTTCATTGAAACGATGCCCCCCGCCATCGAAGAAATGAAGCAACATCTGAATTCAGCTGAATGGAATGCATTGGGCGCCGTGGCGCACAAAATAAAGCCTTCAATAGATACCATGGGTATTGATTTACTCAGGGAGGATATCCGCAGTATTGAAAGGTTCGGGAAAGAAGCTTTAAACACAGATCAAATCCCGGCCTTACTTGAAAAAATTGAGCGCGTGCTGGATAAAGTGGCTGATGACCTTCGATCAGAGATGAACACTTAGTAAGTATAGGCTTACTTCACCGCTATCAGTTCTACATTAAAGATAAGTCTGGCCTTGGGCGGAATCATCGGGGGCCTGCCGGTTTCTCCGTATGCCAGTTCATAGGGAATTGATAACAATGCCTTGCCGCCCGCATTCAGATAAGCAATGCCTTCGTCCCAGCCGGGTATGACCATACCGGCGCCGAGTCTGAATGAAATGGGCTGTCCACGCAATACGGAAGAGTCGAAAATATCTCCGTTCTCCAGAAATCCGGTATAATGCACCTCCACGGATTTTCCTTTTTGGGGTTTGGGTCCGCTGCCCTGTTCAACAATTGTATAGCTCAGACCAGTGGCACTGGTTTTCATTTCAAGGCCCTTTACGGAAAACTGTTTGGGCGCAAAATCCTTTATCACTTCGAGCACCTCAACATCAAAAACAAGCCAGGACCCCGGAGGTATGCCCGGCATTTTTGTATCGCCGTAGCCAAGCTCCGGCGGAATGGTCAGTATGGCTTTATCGCCACCCCTGAGCATTGCAAATCCATCATCCCAGCCCTGGATGACCTGCTTCATCCCAACCACAAATTCAAAGGGCTGATCCCGGTCTCTGGAACTGTCAAATTTTCGCTCATCCAGCAGCGTTCCGGTGTAATGTACCCTGATTTTGTCGCCCTTCTCGATGGACTTACCCTTACCCTTTGAAATCAAGCGAATTTTAAGCCCGCTCTCGGTGCTGTCTGTGGCTCCTTCCCTGCGTTTTTTCCCTGATATCTGCCCCCAGACCAACCCGTTTATAAGCAAACAAGTGATGAGGAAGTATTTTTTCATGATAAATTACTCTGCACTTATCAGTTCCACTTCAAAGACGAGCGTTGAGAACGGCGGAATGTTGGCTCCTGCGCCCTGGGCACCATACCCGATGGTGGAAGGTATAATAAGTTTTGCCTTAGAACCCGGCTTCAGTTCAGCGATACCCTCATCCCAGCCTTTGATTACCTGACCTTGCCCAAGTGTAAAGGAGAATGGTTCTCCTCGGTCAACACTGCTATCGAATTTACTTCCATTGAGCAGATAACCGGTGTAGTGAACCGTAACTTTTTGTCCCGACTTAGGCTTTTCACCGGCACCTTCTGTTTGCCGGATAATGATCAACCCACTGGCGCTGGGTTGCTCGGTAATATTTTGTTCAAGCAGATATTTGCGCAGGTTCACCTCCTCATCAGCTTTGGCAATAGAATCAATTTTAACTTTTTCGGCCTGCAACTGCGCAATGGTGACGAATTTGGTTAAGCCCACAAAAAATATCAGGTTATCGCCAGACTTTATTCCGGGCGGTAATTGGGGAGCCCTTGCCGTTTTAAGGAAAAATGAATCCGCCCTTGTAATGAAGGTAGCACTGTCGCCTGTTTCAAGCATGGCCAAACCTTCCATGATATCACCTTTATACGAGACTGGATTAAGTTGCACCATCAGTTCTCCCTGGGGAATCTTTTTTGAATCGAACATAATAGAGTCTTTGTTATCACCCCTGAACAGCGCATAACTGAGGTTTAGGGTCATAACATCACTCAGATTGGGTTTCTGACCTGATTTCTTTTGGCGCAGCATTTTTATGAGCAACCCTTTTTCTGCTTTGGTATAACCTTTTGGGACCTTTTCGGTTTGTGCTTTTTTGCCTGACTGTGCCAGCAAAGCGGGTTGATAGCCGATAAAGAAAATGGCAAGCAGGATGATTAATTTTTTCATTATTCAACTTTTATCAATTGTACATCAAAAATAAGCGGGCTAAACGGTGGTATCACCGGTGGACTTCCATTAGAGCCATAAGCAAGTTGCGAGGGAATAACCAAGGTGGCAGAACCGCCAACCTTCATTTCTTTGATAGCCTGATCCCATCCGGCAATCACTTCACCCTGACCAAGCGTAAACGTAAATGGTTGGTTTTGGTCAAAACTCGAGTCAAATTTCTTCCCATTGAGCAGATAGCCCGTGTAATGCACACTTACTTTTTGTCCTTTACGGGGTTTAGAACCATTACCGGGAAGGGTTTGAATAATGTACAGTCCATTTTTATCTGGCTTTTCCGTTATTTTTTTACGCTCAATATACTCCGCTATAAGGGCAGGCTCTTCTTCGCGCGCTTTTTCGGCTAAAGCCTGCCGATCAGCATTTGCCTTAGCTTCCAGGGTACTGAGCCGCTTACGCGTTTCTTCCTCCGTTTGAATATCAACAAGGCCGAAGCGAAACATGAGTTCCTGGCCGGGTGAGAATCCTGGGGGCAAGGAATCCATTTTGTTGGCTTTCAGGAAAAAACTATCGGCACTAATAATGAATGCGGCACTGTCACCAATTTCCATCATGGCAAGTCCTTCCATGATATCCCCCTTAAAGGCATTGGTATCCAGTTGTATGAACTTGATGTCACCCGGAAAGTCGGGGTATCTTTTTGAATCGAAAATGATGGAATC
>JBIICM010000007.1:0-32967 GCA_044238875.1 Flavobacteriales bacterium
TAGTAAATATGGTTTTATAATGTTACCTGACAGTAAAAAAATGTGCTTAACGATGGATACCATAGCAAAACTATTCTTTTAGATCGAAAAGCCGGTGCCGGTTAAAATATTTTTTTTGTAAAATATCCTTGAAGCAAGCTTCAGTCTATTTCACAAAAAAAAACCTCTGGCTTTCAGCCAAAGGTTTTTCATCAGAGTGGGCCTGGCAGGATTCGAACCTGCGACCAACGGATTATGAGTCCGCTGCTCTAACCACTGAGCTACAAGCCCCCGAAAAGAAACGCAAATGTAAGGGCTTCTTTAAATATGGCAAGCGCTTTTTTTCTCAAATTGCAGCCATGATTTTCGATGGCCAGCATATAGACAGTATTATCTTCGACCTGGGCGGAGTGATTCTCAATATTGATTACCAGCTTCCGGTGAAAGCTTTTAAAAGGCTCGGACTGGATAATTTTCAGCAACAGTTTTCCCAGGCGAGCCAGCAGCATGTATTCGATGATTACGAAACAGGAAAGATCAGTTCGGAGGTTTTTCTTGAACGTGTGAAAAATCTTTTGCCGCCGGATGTACCCCTTTCGGCAATTATTGATGCCTGGAATTCAATTTTGCTCGACCTGCCGGAAGAGCGCCTGCATCTGCTTGAAAAAGCTGCAGCAGCTCACAGGATTTTTCTCCTCTCAAATACCAATGATCTGCATATACGCAGTTTTAACAGTTACCTGAGCCGTTCATTTGGTTTGCCTGCTATTGATCAGCTGTTTGAAAAGGCTTACCTGTCATACCGCATGGGTCTGCGTAAACCTGATCCCGCCATCTTTAACTTTGTGCTTGAGGATGCAGGTCTTGACCCTGCCTCAACATTATTTATTGATGACAGTATTCAGCATATTGACTCAGCCATTTCATGCGGCATCAACAGCTATCATCTTGTAAATCAGGATCTGGTAAGTTTTTTGGCAGACAGGTTATAGTGACTTTCTGAAGAAAATGTCAAGGTAATCGTTACCTGATGCACTGGTTATATCGGGCAATAAATTTATTGCCGGAGCTTTTACACCCTCGTGGATACTAAGGGTTGACCTGAATCGGCGGATTTCATCCCATTGACCGGCCTCGAAAAATCGGCTGATGGTCTCAGGCCCTCCTTCAACCATTACTGATAACACCATACGCCTTTGCATTTCTTTGAGCATCTTTTCCATCAGATCCCCGCCCGGCTCAACATATCTGTACTCAACACCGGCCGATGTGTCCTCCCTTATATGGTTGAAAACAAGGCAGCCATTGCCATCCTGAAATAATTTACTGTCCTGAGGTATGCGCAAATGGGGATCAAAAAGTATCCTTAGCGGGGGTTTTCCCGGCCAAAGCCGCGGCAGCAAAGAAGGATTGTCGTGGATAACGGTTTGGGCGCCCACCAGAATGGCCTGTTCTTCTGTGCGCCATTGATGACTTTTTTGCCGCGAAATGCTTCCTGAAACAGGCAGGCTCACTCGTTGGTCATCTTTTCTCACAGGGTCGCAATAGCCATCGCTGCTTTCGGCCCAGCGGAGGATGATATAGGGCCGGCCGAGACGGTGAAAGGTGAAAAAACGACGGTTCAGAAAGGTCGCCTCTTGTTCAAACAGTCCGCAGGTAACATTGATTCCGGCGGTTTCCAGAAAACGGATACCGCTACCCGATACCAACGGGTTAGGATCCTTTACAGCCACCACAACATTCCGGATGCCGCTCTCAGCAATCAGTTTTGTGCAGGGAGGTGTTTTACCGGTATGGTTGCAGGGCTCAAGCGTCACATAAAGCGTTGATTCGGAAAGTAATTCCCTGGCTTTTACTGAGTTGATGGCATTTACCTCGGCATGGGCCTCTCCGAACCGGGCATGAAATCCTTCCCCGATAATTTGATCCCGTGCAGTAATTACACAACCTACAAGCGGATTGGGGGCAACATTACCCGCACCTAAGGCGGCCAGCTCAAGTGCCCGCGCCATATTTGCATGGGAATTTGAATTCAAGGCCCGTGAAACGCTTTAGAAATAAAAAAAGCGCTGCGGTAAAACTGAAACAAATCTATAGCTCTGCTCCATTGCTGTATGGCTTATAAATCAATGAGAATTCTCAAGAATTAACTCCTCCTTCGCCAATTTTATATCCTGATCAACCATTTCAATAATTAACTCCTGCAGATTGGTTTTCGGCGTCCAGTTTAATTTTTCCTTTGCTTTTTTTGCATCTCCAATCAGCAGGTCAACTTCGGTTGGTCTGAAAAATCGAGGATCAACCTTTATTAAAACAGCGCCTTCCTTAAGGTTACAATCGTATCCAATTGCATCTCTGAAAACATTTCTATCAATCTCTTTAATGGTGCCGGTTTCATCTTTACCATCGCCGCTGAATGCGATCACAATCCCTATTCTTTGAAAAGCCATTTCAATAAAATCTCTTACGCGGTAGGTCTGCCCGGTAGCAATTACAAAATCCTCAGGCTGATCCAATTGTAGCATCAGCCACATGGCCTCTACATAGTCACGGGCATGCCCCCAGTCGCGCTGACTGTCGAGATTACCCATATATAGCACATCCTGAATACCAAGCCCAATTCTGGCCACGGCCCTTGTTATCTTTCTGGTTACAAAGGTTTCTCCCCTCAATGGACTTTCATGGTTGAACAGGATTCCGTTACAAGCAAAAATATTATAGGCCTCCCTGTAATTGACTGTAATCCAGTAGGCATAGAGTTTTGCAACTGCATAGGGCGAACGCGGATAGAAAGGGGTTTTTTCTGATTGCGGAATCTCTTGAACCATACCATACAATTCACTTGTACTTGCCTGATAAAATTTCGTTTTGTTGGTAAGTTGCAGAATTCTCAGTGCTTCAAGAATTCTCAGTGCTCCAAGTCCATCCGCATTAGCGGTGTATTCAGGGGTTTCAAAACTAACCTGAACATGGCTTTGTGCGGCAAGGTTATAAATTTCGTCGGGTTGAACTTCCTGTATTATCCTGATCAGGTTCGTGCTATCGGTCATGTCACCATAATGCAAACTAAACCTAACATTTTCAATGTGCGGATCCTGGTATAAATGATCGATTCTGGCGGTATTGAATAGCGAACTGCGTCTTTTGATACCATGTACCAAATATCCTTTTTTCAATAGAAATTCAGCAAGATAAGCTCCATCCTGACCGGTAATTCCCGTAATCAACGCTGTTTTCATGTAGAGTGTCTGTTTTTGATTTTTCAAAGATAGTGGTATAATCAAAACTTAAATACAATTGATTTCAAACGGGCTTAGATTCCCGCTAAAAAGCTTGTTCAGAAGGAATCAACAGTAGGCATTGAAAAACTAATTTTTTCGCATTAGGATTCGCTCCCATCAATTAATAATTTTCAGAAATTTTCATCATGGCATTAAGCAGAATTTGGGCGGCATTTATCGTCAGTGCTTTGCTGGTAGCGGCTTTTCAATGGCTGCAAACGGGCGATACGGGCATTTTTACCTACATGGTCACCGGGAAATCCGGAGATGCTTACGGCCAGGCTCATCCACCCGGCGCTGATGGCATTATTGAAACCTGTGCTACAGCCGTGCAGATCAGCCTCAAACTGATCGGCATCATGGCGCTGTTTATGGGGCTGATGCGCATCGCCGAGCAGGCCGGAGGCATCAATCTGCTATCACGAATGATCGCCCCATTCTTTTCGCGGTTGTTTCCCGGTATTCCGAAAGGGCATCCAGCAATGGGCCACATGATGATGAATTTTTCAGCCAATCTGCTTGGGCTGGATAACGCAGCCACTCCATTCGGAATCAGAGCCATGCAAAGTCTTCAGGAGACCAATACAGATCAGTCAAAAGCCAGCGATGCCCAGATCATGTTTCTGTGCCTGCATGCATCCGGACTAACGTTGATACCTGTCAGCATCATTGCAGCGAGGGCTGCTTTGCAGGCGGCCAGTCCGACAGATATTTTTGTACCCTGCCTGATTGCCACATTTGTCGCCACCATTGCGGCAATGTTGCTTGTTTCATTTCGTCAGCGGATCAGTCTCCTGAATATGCCCGTTTTACTATGGCTGGGCGGTTTTTCAATGCTGATACTGGGTCTTGTCATTTACACCCGCAGTCTGGCTTCTGAAGCACTTGCCTCTTTCTCAGGTCTGCTGAGCAACGGCTTGATTCTGCTGATAATTCTGGTCATTGTACTTGGAGGCCTCTATAAAAAGATCAATCTGTTTGATGCATTTGTTGAGGGGGCTAAAGGAGGTTTTGAAACAGCGGTAAAAATTATACCCTACCTGGTAGGTATTCTGGTTGCCATCAGTATGCTGCGCACCAGTGGCACATTTGACCTGATAATTTCAGGGATGAAGCATTTGTTTGCGCTGGGAGGTTTTGATACACGTTTTGTTGACGGACTTCCGACCGCCCTGATCAAACCTCTCAGTGGCAGCGGGGCAAGAGGCATGATGATCAGTGCCATGGAAACCCACGGGCCTGATTCATTTGCGGGCAGGCTATCCTGCATTTTGCAGGGCTCCTCTGATACCACATTTTACGTGATTGCCGTTTATTTTGGCGCTGTAGGAATCAGTAACACCCGTTATGCAGTTTCTACGATGCTTTTAGCTGACCTGGCCGGCATTATAACTTCAGTTGGGTTATGTTATATGTTTTTCGGATAGTTCATTCGCCGATTTTCTTTAGGTTTGCCGCCTGCTTACCTGTATGAAGCCCAATAAGCTTTCTGTTATCATTCCGGCCTATAATGAAGCGCGTACCATTCACCTTATACTTGATAAGGTAAAGGCTGTTCAGCTCATTGATGGTATTGTTAAGGAAGTGATTGTAGTGAACGACTGTTCTACAGATGATACTGACGGGGCGATCAATAATTATCTCAGGCAGAACGGAGATTTTCAGATCCGGTACCTGAAACATGAAAAGAACATGGGCAAGGGTGCAGCGCTGCATACCGGTATAAGGCATGCCACCGGAGACTACCTGATAATTCAGGATGCAGATCTTGAATACGATCCTCAGGAATATAACATTTTACTCGGTCCGGTTATTAATGGTGCTGCTGATGTGGTTTATGGCTCTCGATTTATTGGGGGCAAGCCACACCGTATTCTGTTCTTCTGGCATACAATCGGTAATAAATTCCTCACCTTTCTCTCAAACATGTTCACCAACCGGAATCTGACCGATATGGAAACATGCTATAAGTTATTTGATACAAAAATGATCCAGTCGCTTGAACTGAAAGAAAAGCGTTTTGGATTTGAACCGGAAGTTACCGTTAAAATATCGCGTATTCCCAATGTCCGCATTTACGAGGTAGGTATTTCATATTATGGAAGAACCTATGAGGAAGGCAAGAAGATTGGTTGGCGTGATGGTTTCAGGGCCATTTTCTGCATCTTGAAATATGGTATGTTCAGACGCTAAACGGAGCTTTATATTCATAGGTTCCGAAAACCATCAGCCAAAGCATTTCAAAATTTAAAAACAATACACAGGTGCCTGCTGAAAAGCAGTAAAAAACATTTGTCAGTCTGCGCTTGTTTTTTATTTAATTTGGAACATGAAACAATCTGCGGGTAAACCTATTGCACCATCCGAACTGGTGCTGAATCCTGATGGCAGCGTTTATCATTTGAAGCTACATCCGGAGCAGCTTGCTGAGACTGTTATTGTGGTGGGTGATCAGGGTAGGGTGGATGCTATTTCAGCTCATTTTGACCGGATTGAACTCAAGGTTTCAAACAGGGAGTTTGTTACGCACACTGGTTATTACCGTGGAAAGCGTATCACTGCCTTGTCAACAGGTATTGGTACCGACAATATTGATATTGTGGTCAATGAACTGGATGCACTTGTTAATATTGACCTTAAAACAAGACTTATTCGTGAAGGGCATACTTCACTGAAAATTATCCGAATCGGTACTTCCGGCACGCTGATGAAAGATATTCCCGTTGATTCGGTGGTGGTAAGCACACACGGTTTGGGTTTCGACGGACTGATGCATTTTTATGGTTATCAGGAAAATGAAGCGGAGCATTATCTGCTGGATTCCATCACACAGAAATTGCAACTCCCTTCAGTGCTGAACCGGCCCTATCTTGTTGAAGCTGATGAGCGTTTATTTAACCTGATCAGTAAAGGCTATTTTACAGGAGTAACCGCTACTGCATGCGGTTTTTATGGTCCACAGGGGCGCACCCTTCGTCTGAATCCGCTGGTTGCTGACCTGAATGAACGGATGATGGATTTTCAAAACGGAACACACAGAATCACCAATTTCGAGATGGAGACTTCTGCTTTGTATGGTTTGTCGAAGATGCTCGGTCACCAGGCCTGCACAGCCTGTGCAATCATAGCCAACCGAACACTTTTTGAATATAGTCGTGATTATAAACCGGTTATACGAAATCTGATCACGGATGTGCTTGATAAATTAACAGCATGACAGGAACCTTGCAGGAAAATGAATTAAAGGCGTTGATTCAGTTGCTTGAAGATCCTGATGATCAGATATTTGATCAGATAAGGACTAAGTTACTTTCACTTGGGCAGGAAGTGATACCTGCTTTGGAAGATGCCTGGGAAGCAACATTCAACAACACACTGCAAAACCGTATTGAGGATATTATCCAGAAAATACAGTTTAACTCAGTGTGCGATGCTTTACGCCTGTGGGCACTTTCTGGAGGTGAAGATCTGCTTGCCGGTACCCTGCTAATTGCGCGTTACCAATACCCCGATCTTGACGAGGAGCAGATCAGGCGACAGATTGAATTGATACGCAAGGATGTTTGGCTGGAGTTGAACCCCAACCTGACCGCTTTTGAAAAAGTGCGTGTGATCAACCACATCCTCTTTGAAGTTTACAGCTTCACCGGAAATACGAGCAATTACCACGCGCCGCAAAATTCTTATATCAACAATGTATTGGAGAGTAAACGGGGGAATCCGCTTCTTCTCAGTATTTTATATTCAATTATTGCCCAGGGGCTCAACATCCCCGTTTATGGCGTAAATCTTCCTGAGCACTTTATTTTAGCCTATCGAGATGATATGGCAGAGCGTGTTTCGACCGACGATGAGGAACCAATTCTTTTTTACATCAACCCTTTCAGCAGGGGGGCGGTTTTCAGCAGAAGAGAGATTGATGATTTTCTCAAACAACTGAAGCTGGAGCCCACCCGGAAATTTTATGAAACCTGCTCAAACATTGACATTATAAAGCGTCAACTGCGCAATCTGATTATTGCATACGAGAAGCTGGGATATCCGAATAAGGTGGAAGACCTGAAAAAACTGCTGGACGTTCTGCTATGAACGCGCAATCCTGCTCCTGAACGCCTCGTTCAGCAAAGCTGTAAGCAGCAGCAGGCTCATTCCGTAGAAAGTATCTTCAACAGGTATCGTTCCCATTTGCAGCTTTGATGCTAAAGCGGGGAAACAGCAATGTAAAAGCATGCACAGAAAAAAGACTGGCGTAGGGAATGCAGATGAAAAAAAGAATTTCTTCAACCGGTAAGCCCTTAATGTAAATGCCTTCAAGGTAAACCGGGTTAAAGCCCCAAATGCCCATGCTTGTAAATGCGATATCCCAAAGAATAAAAATGAATGCTGAAATAAACAGTGCCGGTAAAAAGGATGTCCAGGTTTTGTAAAATTTCAGTTTGGGATGAAAGCTGAAAATAAAGGGAATGCTGACCGAGGCCAGATTAAGTAACAGGTAGAGCGACATAAACCTGCTTAACTGTTGAGTTCCCTTTTGAAATATTTCATGGGTACCCACAACATACCAAAGCATTCACCATGCTCTTTGCCCAGGTGTTTATGATGCATCTTATGAGCCCTTCGAATAGCTCTGAAATAGGCTGAATCGGAATTCCTGAAAAACTTAAGCCGCTGGTGAATAAATACATCATGCACAAAGAAATAGGTAGTACCGTATAAGGAAATGCCTATGGCAATGGATGAAGCCCACCAGGCACCTGTAAAAAAGTTGACTGCGAAAAGTATGAGGGCAGGAGTGGCAAAGACAAGGAAAAACCCATCATTCCTTTCAATAAATGAATGATGGTTCTCTTTCTGGTGGTGGTCACGATGCCAGCTCCACAAGAAACCATGCATAACATATTTATGAGTAAACCAGGCCACCGATTCCATCGCGAAAAAGGTGATTACGGTGAGGATAATTGCTGCTCCCATTTTGCAAAATTCTGAATAAATTCTTTTTGAACACGTTTGTAAGCGATGCGAAACCATGCCGTAAATGATTCAGGCTGATGCATGATTTCATGATCGAGTTTTTCGAAGGTTATATGTCGCCAGTTTTTTACTTCATCCGGATTTATTACCGGTAAACTGTCTGAAATCCCGGCAAAAACATGGTCGTACTCATGCTCTGTAAGTCCGTGATCGAGCGGTGCCTTGTAGATAAAACTATATAGCGGCAACAATTTACATTGTATGCCCATTTCTTCCTGTAAACGATTTAAGGCCGCCTCCATGGTTTCCTGCCCCGGCTCCGGATGACTGCAGCAGGTATTAGTCCACAACCCTCCGGAATGGTATTTGTGATCGGCTCGTTGTTGCAGCAGCCAATCTCCTTTGCCGGTGAAAATAAACACTGAAAATGCCCTGTGCAGATCGGCTGTTCGATGTGCTTGCATTTTTTCAAGCTTGCCAACCGGATTGTCAGCCGTATCAACCAGAATAACATCCTTGCTTTCCATTTCAGGGTATAAGTTTTCTGATGGCGGCTTTCTCGGCATTTGTTACACAGGAAATATGAAGCATATTTTCCGCAATGAAACGCATTAGATCCTTGTTACCTGTTTTTTCTTCCAGATAACGCATCAGAACTTTTCTGTCACCTTCAATCTGCGAAGAATAGCCCAGAAAGACCGGGCAGTTACATTGCACCATCAGTCTGAGAAGTCTGGGTTCAGGCTGTGCTCCGGATTCACGGATGGCTTCCTCTATCAGACTTTTGCCTTCATTGAATCTTTTGAGTTTATCGCCAGGCCATATAGCAAATGATGCGCTGCTTGCCTTTAGCAGACCCAGGTAAGCCTTTCCGGTATAGGTTTTTGCTTGTTTTAAGGATGCAATGCTATAATTTAACTTTCCCTCACTTTTGATAATCCCACCCAAATCGGCCTTTACAGCTGAAATTGCTGTTTCTTCGTTATTGGAAGCATCAGAACCGGAAATGCTGTTGATCAGCAAAATCATTGAAAGCAACAGGTACATGATTAAATCATATTAACGCGATACCTGACCCACGATTGGGCAAGAATACTAAGTTTTACAATGCCGGGTACGCGTATCCTTCGGTTCATAATTTCAGAAGGATGGGTTTTTTTGAGGCGTTTTAAAAGGCTATGATAGTAAACATACGCTACGTAAACAGCCAGTTTGGCGCTGCCCGGCAGCTTCAATATACCTTTGCGGGCTTCCATAAAATCAGCTTCAATTTCGGCAATGATTTTTTCTTTGTCAGCTTGTGTGAACCGGTCAAGGTTAACATCCGGAAAATAACGTCTGTTTAGTTTTTCATAATCGTTTTTTATATCCCGCAAGAAATTCACCTTTTGAAATGCTGAACCCAGCTTCATGGCAGGTTCTTTAAGCTGCTCATACTGTTTGTTATCACCACCGGTAAATACCCGCAAACACATCAGGCCCACCACATCAGCAGAACCATATATGTAATCAACGTACTCATTTGAATTGTATGACATTTTTTCGAGGTCAGTACGCATACTTTTCAGAAAAGCTTCGATCAGATCCATACCAATATTGTATTTCCTGACAGTCATCTGAAAACTGTTGATTACCGGATTGGTGCTGATGCCCTCGCGCAGTGCGGTGTTCAGCTCCTCGGTGAAGCGGTCGAGCAGTAAAGTTTTGTTAAACGTATGAAATGAGTCAACAATTTCATCGGCCACCCTTACAAACCCATAAATGCTGTAAATCCCCTCACGGAATTCAGGTGTAAGCAGACTTACTGCCAGTGAAAATGAAGAACTGTAGGATTTGGTGAATACCTTGCTGCAATGAATGGAAACAGCATGATAATGGTTGACTTCGGCGTTCATGTTGGTTTATACGGCTATAACTTGTTCGGCGGCAATTTTGCCGGAGATCAGTGATGGAGGCACCCCCGGTCCCGGCACAGTTAATTGACCTGTAAAGAAAAGGTTTTTTACCTTCTTACTCCTCACCCCTGGCCGTAAAAATGAAGTTTGCATCAGGGTATTGGCCAATCCGTAAGCATTGCCTTTATAAGAATGATAATCTTCTATGAAATCATTAATACAGTATGATTTTTTTACTTCGATCTGATCGTTGATTTTATTGCCTGTAATTTGCTCCAGCCTTGAGATAATCATTTGAAAATACTTTTCACGCAGGTCGGGTGTATCTTCGATTCCCGGAGCGAGCGGAATCAGTAGGGTCAGGTTTTCCTTTCCGACGGGAGCAACAGCTGTATCACTCATGGATGAGCAGCTCGCATAGAAAAGCGGTTTTTCAGGCCACTCGGGATGATCATAAATGGATGCAGCATGTGGATCAAACTCCTCGTCAAAGAAAAGTGTATGATGCTGCATATTTTGCAATTTTTTACTAACGCCTACAAAAAAGAGCAGGGCAGAGGGTGCAAAAACACGTTTATCCCAGTAGCTTTCAGAATAAACACGCTCTTCCTTCCTTAATAATTTTTCGGTGTGATGGTAATCAGCTCCACTCACCACAAAATCAGTGTCGATCAGTTGACCGTTCACTTCAATTTTATCTACACCTCCCTTAGCGGTAATTATTTTACTTACCGGAGCATTGGTTTCAATGTGCACACCAAGATCCTGAGCCAGTTTAACCATACCCTCCACAACGCTGTACATTCCGCCATCAGGGTACCAGGTGCCAAGGCCAAGGTCGGCATAATTCATAAAATTGTAGAATGCCGGAATATCACCCGGTTTGGCACCCAGAAAAAGAACCGGAAACTCCAGTAGTTTTACCAGATAGGGATGTTTGAAGTTTCTTCTTACAAGCTTGCGTATAGAGTGGGTAAACAGGTTCAAATGCCTGATTGTGTCGACACTGACCAACTCCAGGGGCGAAAGCCCCGGCTTATAAACCATATCACCCACCGCTATTTTGTAGGTTTTGGCAGCAAGTTTCATGAACTTTCTCAGCTTCAGTCCGCTGCCCGGCTCAAGACTTTCAAAGAGCGCTTCCTGCCCTGCAGGATCAGTTGGTAAATCAATAAATTTTCCACCGCTGTAATAAATACGGTACGATGGGTCAAGGCGACTGAGGCCATAATAATCTGAAGGTTTCTTCCCGAAATCAGCGAAGAATTTTTCAAACACATCAGGCATCCAGTACCATGTTGGACCTATGTCGAAGGTGAATCCCCCCTCAATGTACTGCCTGGCACGTCCCCCGGGAGTGCTGTTCTTTTCAAACACAGTTACTTGATAGCCGGCTTTGGCAAGGTAACATGCGGAGGCAAGTGATGAAAAGCCTGAACCGATTACTGATACTTTCTTCATGGCTCAGTTGTTTTCTGCAAAGAGTTTAGTTACGAGCTCTGCCGGATTATTGAAGACTGCGATGTGATTGCTCATTTCCGGCAAATTTAGGGTTGAAAGGTGATTGCCTGTTATCCATAATTGATCCCCATAATTAAGAATTTTATTCGAGAAATCAACAATGTATGCTTCAGCTGTATCTTTTTGAGGGAAAATTGTCCACCAGCTGATATAAATAATCTTGCCCTTCAGTGCATTACGAATACTGACCAGATCAGAAGTTTCAACACTCTGACCCAGATAAATGGTATTTTTCCCTTTGGAGGCCAGTAAGTAATACAAAAACAGCGGACCCAGCTCGTGCATTTCATTGGGGGGTAAAAAAAGAACCCTTATCCAGGGGTCGTTCTGCTCGGTAGCGGCTTTTGAGATTTTTTCAATCTCCGAGTATAATTTCTGGCGGATCAGGTTTGAGATAAAGTGTTCATGAGCCGGACAGATTGCACCCGCCTGCCAAAGCTTTCCCAGTTCAATCATCAGCGGTATGAGCACCTTTTTGTACAAATCTTCAAAGCCCATTGTTGCAGATAGCTTGGCATATGTTCTTTCAAAGCCAAACCTGTCGAATTCAAGCATGGCCAGTTTGAAGCCGTTGATACCCGGTAAAATATCGTCATCGGGTTGGTGCAATTCACAAATCCGGTTTTCCATTTCCTTGTCAGACAACAAGGCCAGCCGTGAAATTTTTTCACCCTGTTTCTGCAAGGCTGCAATATTGAGCAGCTTGCGTAAATCGCTATTGGTGTAGCGTCTGAGATTGGTGTCAGTTCTATCCGGACTAAGCAGGTTGTATCGTCTTTCCCAGATTCGGATGGTATGGGCACTGATACCTGTAAGATTTTCAAGGTCGCTGATGGTAAAAACAGACTTTATATGGCTCAAAATCGTATATTGAAGGTGAGAAAGCCTAATAAACCTCAGTAAAACAAAAATGTTCAGAACAAAAGGTGAAAACTGTCAGAACTTCCCGCTAGCGGCCGGTTTGCGGCGTACTACCCCCACAGCTCTGATTTTTTTCCATCTGCGGGGAATCTTCGACTTCCTTTTTCTAAAAGCCTGAACCTGATATTTCCAGCCATTGCTGATGGCCATTTTGCGGAAGAAGAATGTTGGCTCCTCGTTTTTTGCCGGAAATGGGAAAACAATCAGACTGAGCATTTCTGTAATGCCGGTTCTGTAGCCAAAATATTCAAAATCGGCAATGGCAAAGGTGTAAAGGTCTTTTTTTAGATTAATTTTCGTTTCAATTTCAATAGAATCAGCTGATATGCGCGTTATTCGGCCTCTTCGTGGAGTGGAGCTGGTATCGCCTTTCAGTTTAAAAACTATACCGCGGTCTTCATTAAAAATTCGGTACCGCTTTTTGTCAGGATGGTAAATGCGCAATTGAAGGGCCGGACTTTTTTTTCCACCCGGCTTGTCGAGTGGTTCTTCCAGCAAAAAGCCATAGGTAGCCGAAAAGCTGATTTCATAAATACCGGTATCATCAGGATCGGCAGAGCGAAAAACAATCAGACTGTCATCTGCTTGCAGTATGTAACAATAAATCACCTGCTGATTTTGTCGCATGAAAATCTGATCCTGCGCCAAAAGAACGGATCCCTGAAGTGCAGCGCACAGCAAAAAAATAATGATGCGGAACACAGTCTGCATAAGGCAAAATTAGCCGAAAATTTTCTTACAGGCTATTGCAGTTTTTAAGGGTTGGTAAAACCGGATGTTTAAAATTGCAAATTAATATAATCTATTTTTCGTTTTTTAGAAGCCACCAATAAACAGTATTGGGGGGTAGTATATTTACAGTTCTGTCGCATATGTTTTTTAATTCATTGACTTGAATTGTTTTTTTTCTTCCGGGTTTTCACATAGCTAAATCCCACCGTTAAATCAATTGTATTAAAACGCTGGCTGACGGCCGGAATACCCGGATAGGCTTTATTGCGGAATTGCCCCCAGCCTAAATTAATACCAGAGATGATTTGTAATGATTTGTTCCGAAAAAAAGTATAGCCAATGCCTGCTCTGCCTGAAAATCCCTTTCTGTTGATGCCTGTTGGTTCATGGTTGATATACTTTGATTGACCACCCTGCAGGTTTAAGATGATTGGCCAGTTTTTAAAGGGAAGCAGCTGCAGCTGAAAATGATTGTTGGAAATACTGATTCCTTTATCAGGCGCATATAGATCATAGGGCTCAATTAAGTACCCATTCAGATTTATACCAAGTCTGATTCGTTTAATTGGCGAAATTCCGGCATAAAACCCCAGTGTGAAACGTGCGTTTCTTTTTGCTGCCGAATTATTTTCAGCCATTGAAAGCCAGGCTGAGCCCAACTCAGTACCGGCATAAAAAATCTCTTTTGTGCTGATTTCCTGAGCCTTTAAATTAAAATATGCGCCTTGCCCCAATTGCGAAACCATGAAGGCCAATATGGGTTGCAATAACCTGTCCGACCATGAAAATCGCTTTTTATTCGGTGTCATGCTTATTTGCAGCATTGAATTGTGCTGATTCTTCTTTCCATTTCCCTAGAAAGTAAATGACCTGATCATCGGTTACTTCAGAAAAATCATAATAAAACTGACCTATTGCCATAAATTCATTTTCAACACACAAACAAATTACTTCGTCAGCGATTCCCTTTAGTTTCTTTAAAGCCACTGTAGATGCTACGGGCACTGCGACCACTATTTTTTTGGGGTGATGATTTCGCACAAGTTCAACAGATGAGAGCATTGTATTACCGGTGGCCAAACCATCATCAACAATAATTACTGTTTTGCCCTCCAGTTCAATGGGCGAACGATTTCCTGAAAATTTCAAGTGTCTTTCCTTCAGGAATTGACGTATTCTTTCAGTTTCTCCCTTGATATAGGCATCACTTACCTTAAACCGGGGGTCAATAATGCAGCCTTCGAGGCTTACCGAACCAACAGCCAGTTCATTATTTTCAGGATGCCCTATTTTCTTGGTAAGTAAAATGTCAAGCGGAAGGTGCAGGTCTTTTGCAATATGGTAACCCATGGGTACCGCTCCGCGCGGCACGGCAAGCACTACGGCGTTTTTGTCGGCATATTTCCTGAGTTGAGGTATCAATTGTGAGGCCGCATTAATACGGTTTTCAAACATCATGGCGGGGCTGTTTTAATGGTTTTATACGAACAAGAAATGCTTCGTAAATCAGTCTTTAGCAAGCGGCTAAACCGGCTGCTGCCACTGCCGTGTGAAAAAATCACAGCGCCCCTCGCACCCTCTGGCACCGTGAGATTACCTGGCAGCTGAATGCCATTGGTGTGGCTAATAAATGTAATACCATTAGATTTCATTTTCGGGTTATTATTTTAGAATTAAAACAGATTAAAATTATGTATGGTCTTTAAAAATTAAACTGATTATTTTCATTTGAAATAATGATTTTTGTCATAAACTCTTTTATGGAAGTTCAGAAGTAGAAAACATCATCACAACAAATGATGATCTTTATTAATAAATAGCAGCTGACAAAAAAGTAGAAAATTCAGCCTCCGGAAGCCGCAGTCTCTAAAGCCCGTCTCAATTCAAGGCAATACCCACAATAAATCCGTACCATGGTTTGTTGTGGTAAATCCAAATCTTCCGGTCGCTGTTCATCAGATAATCCAGTCCGATGCCAAGGCCAAAGCTCGCAAACTCTGATTCAATGAACGCAGCCAGTCCACTTTGAATGATCAGTCCGTTGTATTCATTGCCAGTCATGTTTTGCGTTGTAAAAGAGTTGATTACCGTAGTGCCCGGACCGGCAAAGAAACCGATATCAAAGCCACTGCTATTTAGTTTAGGGCTGAACCGACCCAGCTGGTTTTTACGGGTGGTTAAGCGGTAGCTGTCGAATCTCCAGCCCGTGTACAAAGCAAAGTTCAGGTCGGTATTTACTTGTGCGGGCATGTTGTTAGCCGGTGTTCTGAATTTCAGTAAAACAGAGGTAATATCAACATCAAGACTTCTTTTCCTGAAAAGCAGGGGGGCTGACAAAGCCTGTGCTGTTTCATCAAGGCTGGCTGATGTCAGTAATTTCAATGTGTCGCGATCCGATAACCGCTTGTAAATATCAATCTTATCGTTTCCGATATCAAGGTAAACATCCTGAGCCGGCATTCCGGCAGTTTTCAACCGGTAATTTCCGCTGTTAAAACCATGAACAGATGCTTTTTCAATTGTGCTGCATGAATACTGAAGAACGAGCAATGCAAATAAGGCAATGATGAATGTGATACGCGTTAACATATTATTTTCTGTGCCTGTTTTTTGCCCGAATGTAGCTGATTTACGGTCTCCCCCAAAATGGTGAACAGAAGAGCTGTTTTTTTGAACACCTTGCTGATTTAACTGTTCTGATTTTTACTGAAGATTGAATGTTTTACATTAGCACAATTTTTGATAAAAACGCGCCATAAATTTTTTTTCGCATGCAGATCAGATCACTTATAATCACTGTTTTGACCATTTTTTCGGGACTTACAAACCTCCAGGCGAAAGGGTTTGAAATTAAGATTACAGTTAAAGGCCTGAGGGATTCAACCTGCCAGCTGGCCTATTATTTTGGCGATAAACAATACCTTAAGGATTCAGCAAAGGCCGATGCAGCCGGAAGGCTGGTGTTTAAGGGGGATGAAGAACTTCCAGGAGGCATCTATCTGGCCGTTATGCCAAACAAGCGGTATTTTGAATTGATTATCGACAAGGAGCAGCATTTCTCGATGGAAACGGATACCGCTGATTTTGTTGGAGCCATGAAGGTAAAGGGTTCGGCCGATAATGAATTGTTTTATACCTATCTGCGCTGGATTACCGCAAAAGGCAAAGAGATGGAACTGCTGAAAAAAGAAGCGGAGGCTGCAAAAGATGACAAGGCCAAAACAACAGAAATCAGAAACAAGCAGATGGAGTTGGACAAAATAGTTAAAGCATACAGGCTCAAATTGATAGATGATCATCCCGATCGTTATCTGGCAAAAGTGCTGAAAGCTTCATCAGAACCTGAAATACCTGAACCACCCGTTATCAATGGAAAAAAAGATTCAACTTTTGCCTACAGGTATTACAAGGCTCATTTCTTTGATAACATTGATATGAAAGATGATCGCTTGCTGCGCTCTCCTGTGCTGGCCGGTAAAATAAAACAGTACATTGAGCGTATGACGCTGCAGGTGCCTGATTCAATCAATAATTCTGCTGATTATGTTATCAGCCTCACAAATCCTGATGGCGATATATTCAAATACCTCGTGTATTACATTACCAATACGTACGAAAAATCGCAGGTAATGGGCATGGAGGCTGTTTTTGTTTACATGGCAAAGAATTATTACCTAAGCGGGAAGGCTTATTGGATTGATTCTACGCAGATGGAAAAAATATGTGACCGGGTGCATGCACTCGAGCCTTGTTTGATCGGACGCAGAGCCAATCCGATGGAGGGCATGCTCAAGGCTGATTTCCATCCTGTTTCACTGAATAAAATAAAAAACACTTATACAATCGTCTATTTCTGGGATCCCAGCTGTGGCCATTGCCAGAAGGTAACGCCTAAACTCAAGGAATTCTATGATCAGCAGGCCAAAAAACTCGATCTTGAAGTGCTGGGTGTTTACATAGAAGCTGATACCACCGAATGGTTCAAATATATCCGCGAGAAGCAGCTCAACTGGATCAATGCCGCCGATCTACTGGGCAAATCGCAGTTCAGAAAATATTACGATATTTATTCAACTCCTGTGATTTATCTGCTCGACAAGGATAAGCGCATTATAGCAAAACGACTGGAAGTAGATCAGCTGGAAGATTTTATCGAGAACCACAAAAAGGGAAGAATTCCTGTGCCTGTAATACCTGAAACGGTAAGCTTTCCCTGCAAAGGATCTGATCCTTCTAAAGAGAAACATTAGGCGCTCAGCAGCGGTTTTTTATCATTCAGACGACTGTTCAGGGCGCATCTGCGGGAAGAAGAGTACATCCTGAATAGATTTTGAATCTGTCATAATCATTGCCAGGCGGTCAATGCCGATTCCCAGACCGGCCGTTGGCGGCATGCCAAATTCAATGGCGCGTAAGAAATCTTCATCCAGCACCATGGCTTCTTCGTCGCCCCTTTTGCCCAATTCAAGCTGTTCTTCGAAGCGCCTGCGCTGGTCAATCGGATCGTTAAGCTCAGAAAAGGCATTGCAAATCTCCTTGCCGTTGCAAATGCCTTCAAAGCGTTCAACCAGGCCAGGCTGGCTGCGGTGTTTTTTGGCAAGCGGCGACATCTCCACCGGATAATCTGTGATGAATGTTGGTTGTATCAGAAGGGGTTCGCACAAATCACCGAAAATGGCATCAATCAGCTTTCCCCTGCCCATAGATTTGTCAATCTCAACGCCCAGTTTACGTGCGGCATCGGCAATTTCTTCTTCGTTCATTGCTGATACATCAACACCTGTATAATAGCTGATGGCCTCATACATGCTCATGCGTCGCCAGGGGCGCTGGAAATTAATCAGATGCTCACCCACTTTAACTTCTGTGGTGCCGTGTATCTCTATTGCAGCCTTTTCAATCATTTCCTCCACCAGTTCCATCATCCAGTGGTAATCTTTATAGGCAACATATAATTCAACCTGGGTAAATTCAGGATTGTGAAAGCGACTCATGCCTTCGTTGCGGAAATCCTTGGCAAACTCATAGACCCCGTCAAATCCGCCAACAATCAGTCTTTTCAGGTAAAGCTCATTGGCAATCCGCAAATAAAGCGTCATGTCGAGCGTATTGTGGTGCGTTTTGAACGGTCTTGCAGCGGCTCCTCCATAAATTGGCTGTAATACCGGGGTTTCTACCTCAAGGTAACCTTTTCCGTTCAGGTATTTGCGAATGGCATTGACCAACTGAGTTCGGCGGATGAAGGTCTCTTTCACATGCGGATTTACAATCAGATCAACATAACGCTGACGATAGCGCATTTCAGGGTCAGAAAATGCATCAAAGATTTCGCCGTCTTTTTCTTTTACAACGGGCAGTGGCCGCAGCGACTTCGCCAGTACCTTGAGCGAGGTAGCATGAATGGTAATTTCTCCGGTCTGGGTGGTAAATACAAATCCGGAAATACCAATAATATCGCCTATGTCAAGAAGTTTCTTGAAAACAACGTTGTAAAGTGTTTTGTCCTCCTCTTTGCAAATATCATCGCGACGTATGTAGATCTGAATCTTATCGGTAGCATCCTGCAGCACGGCAAACGAAGCGTTGCCCATAATCCGGCGGGTCATAATCCTGCCGGCAATGTGAACATGCTTGTAGTTAATTTTGTCAGATGCATAATTCCGGTGAATTTCACGGGCGGTAACATCTACCGGAAACAGTTCAGCCGGATAGGGGTCAATGCCGAGCCGGTATAATTCTTCCAGGCTTTCGCGGCGCTGGATTTCCAGTTCATTCAGTTTTTCACTCATAAATCAAAAAGCTGCGCAATTTAGGCATAATAGCCCATCAGTAAATAATAGTCCATTATTCAGTAAAGCCGTTTGAGAAAATTATCACACAATGCAGCCACAGCATTCAGGGCTGCTTCAATCTGCCAGGCAGCTCTGTTTCTGGGTTCCACCCTGTTTGAAATACCCCTGAGCTGCATACAGGGTACACCTGAAAGTGTGGAAGCCATCATCACCGCAGCACCTTCCTGACTTTCAACGGCCGCATGCGGGTATAAGCGTTTGAGTTTTTCAATGCCTGACTTACTGCCGTGAACACACTGAACAGTAAGTCCTTCAACCTGCGGGGTGCCCGCGGGAAGCATTTTCAGCGCATCAGACGGCGTTCTGATCAGGCCTTCTTCATAGGGTGGGGCATTGCGGCCGGCGAACCCAAGATCAAATACCGATAAAAAGTTATCATGGTCTTCAGAACCTAACATGTAAAACTGATCTGCGCTTACTGCAAGGGCATCACCCGGTAAATAATCAGCATGAATGGCACCACCAATGCCCAGATTGATTACGAGTTGATAATTGTTTGTGGACAAAGCAACTCCGCAATGGTAGGCTGCCAAAGCAGGCCCTACGCCACAAACAAGCGAAAAAATCCTGTGTCCGTATTTAGCAACAAAGCCGGTTTCGGGTGTTGATCCGGTAAACTGAAGGAAGTGGTTTAATTCAGTCTGCGTTGAACAAACCAGCAGAATATCCACGAATTAACTATTAACCATCACCGGCATCACCAGCATGAGCAAATCCTCATCGGTGTCAGGGGTATCTGATTCAGGAAGTAAAATTCCCGGCCTGTTGGTAGCACTCAGGTTCAGGGTAATCCTTTCAGAATCAAGATTGCTCAGCATCTCGCTGATGAACTTTGAATTAAAAGCAATTTCCATGTCTTCACCATTGTAACTGCAGGTAAGGCGTTCGGCAGCTGCCTTTGAATAATCAAGGTCTTCGGCGGTAAGCTGTAGTTCAGAGCCCTGAATGTTTAGCTTAACCTGATAGGTACTTTTGCTTGAAAAGAGAGCTACACGGCGGATGGAATTCATCAGGTCGTCGCGCTGAATACTAAGTACAAAGGGGCTTTCCTTTGGTATAACAGCTTCGTAATTCGGGTATTTACCTTCAATAAGCCGGCAAATTAGTTTTGTGTTGTCGAAAGCAAAAGAAGCATTTTTTGAATTGAAACTGACAAGAACTTCAGAATCCGTGTAACCCAATAACTGTTTTAACAGATTCAGCGGTTTTTTGGGCAGTATAAATGCGGCTTCCGTTTCTGATTTCACATCATTTCTGCGGTATCTGATAAGGCGGTGAGAGTCGGTGGCCACCATGGTGAGTGAGTCGTTGCCAATCTGCAAATAAACGCCCGACATCACCGGTCTTATTTCATCATTACCGGTAGCAAAAATGGTTTTGTTGATGCCGTTGAACAATATTGAACCGTCAATTTTAAAATCATTGCCGTTTTCAATTTCTGGTATTCTAGGGAACTCAAGCGGGTTGTGCCCGTTAAGTTTGTATTTACCATAACCTGATGATATTTCGATGCCAAAGTTTTCACTGTTTACATCAAATGTAAGGGGCTGGTCAGGAAAACTTTTAAGGGTCTCGAGCAGCATTTTTCCGGGAATGGCAATTTTTCCAGTACTTTTTGATTCTACCTGCAAATGCAGGCTAACGGTATTTTCGAGGTCAGAAGCATATACGGTAAGATCACTGCCTGCGATTACAAAAAGAAAGTCATCCAGTATGGGAAGACTGGTGCTGGATGTTAAAACACCTGAAATATTCTGTAGTTGCTTGAGAAGGGCACCGCTGGAAATGATAAACTTCATATCGTATGTTTTTAGGGGCGTAAATATAGCGGTTTGAGGTGTTGAACTGAAAAAGCTTATTAACGCATCGTTAACACCTTTTCAACATTTTTAATCACCGATCCGGACTAAGCGAATTTATGATCACTCGGTTTTTACCAGCTTAAGGTGTCGTTCTCCACGTTCATTGTTGATTCTAAGCAGGTAAATGCCAGCCGGCAGGTTGCCTGTGCTGAGTACCATCCGCTCGTTTTGAAAGCTGAAATTTGTTTTAACCATAGTACCGGCAAGGTTATAAAGCCCAATAAATGTTTTACTGCCGATGTGTTCAATGATCAGCTGCTCACTGAAAGGGTTGGGGTAGATCAGCGGGGTGTTTATTTCAGAAATACCTGTTGTGTTGCAACTGGTTTTAAAAGGGGGGGAAAAAGCAGCACATCCTTTTTCGTTAAACACCCTTACATTGTAATTGCCGGGGCGGATGGCCTGAAGCTGCTGTTCATTGAACCCTTCAATCACCAAACCATTGTAGAACCATTCATAGGCGGAACCTTTTGTTGCAATAAGTAAACAGGAATCTGTTTCTACACTGATTACCGGCTGAGGAGGTAGAGGATAAACAAAAAGTTTAACTGTACCTGAACCGGTGCATCCTTCGGCAGTAAGGATCTGAACTGTGTAGGTTGTGGTAGTGGTGGGACTGGCAATTACCGTATCTTTGATCAACGTGTTCAGACTGGGATGTTGGTTCCAGGCGTAGGAAGCGCCCCCTGTGGCAATCAGTTTGCTTGTGCTGCCCCTGCAGATGCTGTCGGGATTGGCGGTTACGGTTATCTGCGGTGAGGGATTTACCTTAATAAAAGCTTCTTTGATCAGGGTGTCCCTGCCGGCGCTGTTGCCTGCAATCAGTTTAACGGTGTAGTTTCCGGCTGTGCTATAGCTCACAATAGGCTGCTGAAGATCTGATGAATCGGGACTTCCTCCTTCAAAATACCATTTTAAGAATGTAGGCTGATTGAGACTCTGGTTGGTGAATTGAATGGATTTACCTTCACATACCTGTTCGTTGCCTGTTGCTGAGAACCTTGCATCAGGCTTGAGATTGGCCGCCGTTCCGGTGATGCTGATGTTATCAAGAAAAATATTATTGCCCGTGTTATTGAAACCTTCAAACCTGATTCTTACACCGGTAAATCCAAGGTAGGCATTCAGGTTAATGGTTGAGCAGGCTGCCCAGCCGGTTGCCCCACACCAGTCGCTTGCCACCGTAGGGCTAAAGAAAAGTCCATTCGCGATGCGTGTTGAAAAAGTTTTGCTGCCTGTTTCAGCAAAAACTTTGAGTCTCTTCCAGCTGATTCCGCAATCGGTTGAAATGCTTACAATAAATGTATCAGAAGGAAACAAAATGCCGCGTGATGCATAGGCATGTCTGAAACTCAGACTGATCGCGCTGTAACCGCTGAAATTCAGGGCAGGCGTTATAAGGTAATCACGCTCGCCTTTTTGGGTATCCAGGTAATAGCTCAGTCTGGCCGATTTACTGCCCGGTGTAAGACCGGCGGTGGGTGCAATTTCCCAGCCGAAAGCAGACCCGGGATTGATTACTGTCCAGCCATTGGTTAGGAAAGTGTTACTCTCAAAATTCTCGGTAAAAGGAAGCGCAAAACCCAGTTGATTCAGCACATTGAATTTGTAACTGATCTGGTTGTTTCCCGGGTAGGCATCAGGACAATTGCCATTCAGGCTATTTAAAACGGTAAATCTCAGGGTATGGTCCCCGATAGAGGCCTGCATTTCCGGCAGGGTTATGATACTGTCTTTGCCCGGATGTATTTTGCCTTTAAAAGTAAACAACCTTGGAAACTGGTTGTCGAGCTGGTAGTTCACCGTAAATGAAAAAACTGTATCAGTTCCGTAATTAATCACCTGAAAACCTGGCGAGAAATTGCTGTTACAGGAAGTAACTTCAGGGCTGGTGACTTTTAAGATACCTACTTCACAAGTGGCCTTTCTTGCTGCAGCACAGGAAATTGCTTTTTCGGCATTGATCCTTCCGGCGCCAAGCTGACCAATAAGCGTTGAATTAAATGCATCAATATTATCGGCAGATCCGAGAATACATTTTTCTACATCTGAAGGCGATAGGGTTGAGTCATTCGAAAGAATCAGCGCCGCAAGGGCACTAACCAAAGGTGCTGCGAATGAAGTTCCGCTTTTGAACCCGTAATTATTGAAGGGAATGATTGATCTGATTTTGTCACCCGGAGCGGCAATATCAATCCAGCCGCCATAGTTTGATGAACCGGCTTTGGCATCCGTGCTGGTGGTGCTGGCTACACTGATTACACCGGTATAACCTGCGGGGTAATTAACCGCCGGAGTACCTGAATTTCCAGCTGCGGCAATAACAATGACACCTGCGTTTAATGCATTTGTAACAACGGATTGCGCTGTAAAAGAAACGCTTTCACTGCCCCAGCTGATGTTGATTATATCTGCACCTTTTGAAACAGCCCAGGCGATACCTTCATAGCCTGCGGATGGTGCGCCGGGCTGCCCGTTCAGCGTAATTTTTACAGGAATGATAGAAACGCCATGCGCGAGTGAGGCAATGCCGATCCCGTTATTTGTTTTTGCACCGATTATCCCTGCAACATGGGTGCCATGACTAAATGCTTCACTGGGTGGTTCAGGAGAATCAATGTTTTGCGCAACATCTCTTCCGGGCAGGCAAATGCCTTCAAGTTCAGGATGATTGGTTTGAACGGCATCATCAATTACGGCTACTTTAACTGAGGCTCGCCCACCTCTTTGTTTATCCCAGGCCTGCTGAGCCCTGATTTTATAAAGATACCATTGTCCAGTACCCGAAGAGCTATTGCTACCGAGGTCGTTAGGGGTATAAAAGAAACGATCCTGCGGTATTTTTTCGGCATATTCAACGGCAGGATTGGCCACCAATGCCCTGATCAGTTGGGCACTGTTCACTGAGGGATCAAAGTATACCCTGAAGGTTCTCCGCAATTCTTCTGATTCTGAAAAATAAAAACTGGCCTGAACTTTACTGATTTTGTAGGTCACTCTGTAAGGTCTGAATACTTCCATAACCTTATCAGAAGGTTTGTAGGTGATGTTGTTTGCATAAGGTTCTTTCAGCCGCACATACAACTGACCAGGGGTGTAAGCGTGATCCTGACCAAAAACTAATGAGGCCGGCAATATCCATAGCAGCAAAATTGCAATAACCTGAATTTGGAAAATTTTTCTCATCGTTACTAAATTACGAAAAAAGCATTTCAATGATACTTGTTAAACAGTAAATGTGCTGAATCTGTTGCCAATTTCAACGCTTTTTCATCCAGCCGATTTACGGCGAGGTTTTTTAGTGCTGCCAGCAGCAGTTCAGTATCCATATTGCCGGTAAGTTTGTCTTCAGCCATGGGGCACCCACCGAAACCTTTCAGCGCGGTGTCAAAACTGCGGCATCCTGCCTTCCAGGCTGCCAGGGCTTTTTTTTCAACATCTTCGGGTCTTGCATGCAAATGGGCTGAGAATTCCACTTCGGGCATAGCGGGTAATAGGGCCGTAAAAAGGCTGCTAATGCTTGCAACATCTGAGATGCCGGTTGTATCGGCCAGTGCAATATGTTTGACACCTCTTTCTGAAAGTCTGGCAGCCCATTCCATAACCAGTTCCGGAGACCATGGGTCACCATAAGGATTTCCAAAAGCCATCGAAAGATAAACCTGAAGTTTTTTTCCGGCATTCAGGCAAATGTTACTGATTTCATCAAGCCTTTCAAGGCTTTCGGCCAAACCGGCCTGGGTGTTTCTTAGCTGAAAAGTTTCAGAAACAGAAAAAGGATAGCCAAGAAAACTTACTGCCTCACAGGCAGCGGCATCTTCAGCCCCCCGTTTATTGGCAATGATGGCCAGTAGCGCTGAACTGCTTCCTGTAAGATCAAGACGGCTGAAGACCTCTTTTGTATCGGCCATCTGTGGAATGGCTTTTTGGGAAACAAAGCTGCCTGCGTCAATCCTGTCGAAACCCACGCGCAGCAGGCTGTTGAGGTATTTTGCTTTTTCCGCAGTCGGTATTTGTGACCTTATGCCCTGCATGGCATCGCGCGGACATTCAGTTATATGGAGATGATCAGGTTTCATGCCTTTGTTTTTTCGGCATGCTGAGCCAGCGTGCGATTGATTTGTTTAACAAGGTCCGGACCTTCATAAATAAACCCGGTGTAAAGCTGCACCGCGTCGGCTCCCGCCTTTATCTTTTCCATTGCATCAGCCGCTGAGTGAATGCCACCTGCCCCTATAATCAGCAGGTGTTCACCCAACGCTTTGCGCAACAGGCTGATTACTCTGGTTGATTTTTCAAGTATGGGCTTGCCGCTGAGTCCGCCGGCACCGGCCGCTTTTACAATATCTGCAGAAGTTTTTAATGCCTCCCTGCCAATGCTTGTATTGGTAGCAATAACCCCCTGAATACCTGTTGCCTTTACCACCTCAGCAATATCAGCAATGGCTTCATCGGTCAGATCAGGTGCTATTTTAAGTAAAACAGGTTTGTTGCAACCGAGCAATCTGGTTTCATGTTGTACCGCCTCCAGCAATTCCTTAAGAGGCCCTTTGTCCTGAAGATTTCTCAGCCCTGGCGTATTGGGTGAGCTTACGTTGATTACAAAATAATCAACCAGCGTATGCAGTTCACGCAAACAAACAAGATAATCCTGAATGGCATTTTCGTTGGGGGTGTCCTTGTTTTTACCAATGTTTCCGCCAATCAGCGGAAGGGTTTTTCTTGAACTGAGTTGTTGCTGCATGGCCTTCACGCCCGCATTGTTAAACCCCATTCTGTTGATGAGGGCTTTATCGGCCGGAAGGCGAAATAACCGTGGCCTGGGATTGCCCGGCTGGGGTAGGGGGGTTACTGTGCCAACTTCGATAAATCCGAATCCAAAAGCAGCCAGTTGTTTGTAAAGGGTGGCGTCCTTATCGAAACCTGCTGCCAGTCCAACCCGGTTCGGGAAAGTGAGCCCCTGTTTCTGAAAAACCTGACCGGGGGCGGAAATGGTGTACCACCTTCTTAAAATAGCTGCAAAACCAGGAATTGAAAGAAAAATTCTCAGCAGGGCAGCTGTAATGTAATGCGCCGTTTCGGGCTTGAAAAGAAATAGAATTGGGCGAACAAGGAGCTTGTACATTTAAACTCCGCTATTTATTCAGGTCCTTGATATCCTTTCCGATATCAACTTCATCTTTTATTTTGTTGGCTTCCTTTTCAATTTCCCGCCGGATACCCGAGGATGCTTCCCTGAATTCACGCAAGCCTTTTCCAAGTCCTTTTGCTAAATCAGGAATTTTATTCGCACCAAAAAAAATCAGCACGAAAAGCAGAATCACAAAAAGTTCTCCGCCACCAATATCAAAAAACAGTAAAACAGAAGCATTCATCATCCCAAAGGTACGAATGAAGCTTTTATTTTTTACCGGTCAGATCACCGGCTACTCTGCGCGACAAGTCAACAACAACAGGAGAAGCCACAAAAAGTGAAGTATAAGTACCCACGATTACTCCGATCAGCATTGCAAATGAGAACCCACGGATAACTTCACCACCGAAAATGAAAAGGATAATCAGAACGCCGATGGTGCTCAAACCTGTCACAACGGTGCGGCTTAGCGTACTATTTAACGCGTTGTTGATAACTACACCCATTTCTTCCTTCTTACTGCTGTGCATACCGAGGTACTCCCTGATCCTGTCGAAAATAACCACCGTATCATTGATCGCGTAACCTACTACGGTGAGTATTGCCGCAATAAACGACTGGTCAATGTCGAGGGAGAAGGGCAGAATATTTCTGAAGATACTAAAAATTGAAAGGATGAATAAAACCACATAAGCGAGTGCAGCGATGGCCCCAACACCGTATTGCCATTTTCTGAACCGAAGCAGCAGGTAAAGGAACAATACAAGCAATGAAAATATCACGGACCAAACAGCTGATTCTTTGATATCACCCGCGACCGTTGGTTCTACTTTATGCTGAAGCACAACCTCCGGCGTTTTACCGCTCATTTTGGTCATTTCACTTAAAACCATTGATTCAACCAGCGAATCAGTTTTAGGTGAATTATCGTCAACAAGGTAGTCAGTGGTTACCTGCACCTGATTCGAACTTCCGTAAACTTTAACATCAGGGCTTTGCTTGAATGACTTGTACAGTACATCTCTAATTTGCTGAGTATTCACCGGTTTTTCGAAGCGCAGCACATATGAACGACCACCCTCAAAATCAACACCATAACCAAACCCTTTGGTAAACATGGATACCAATCCGGCTCCGATAATGATCAGCGATACAATGTAAAAGCGCTTACGCTGTGAGATAAAATCGAAATTACTGCCTTTTAAGATATTGGCCGTCAGTGGAATAGAGAATTTCAGCTGCTTGTTTCTTTTGCTGAATAATTCAAATACGATACGTGTGATAAAAATGGCAGAGAACAGCGAAGTCAGAATACCTATCACAAGTGTGGTGGCGAAACCTTTTATCGGACCGCTTCCGAATATTAGCAGGATAATTCCTGTAAGCAGTGTTGTTACGTTGGAGTCAATAATCGCTGAATAGGCATTTTTAAAACCGTCGGCAATGGCCAGTTTGTAACCTTTGCCGGCTGCCAGCTCTTCGCGGATTCTTTCATAAATCAGTACGTTGGCATCAACCGACATACCTATGGTTAAGACAATACCTGCTATACCCGGAAGCGTGAGAACTGCCTGCAGTGAGGCCATCACACCAATGAGGAAGAATACGTTTGTTAGCAGCGCAATATCGGCAACAAGTCCGGCACCACTGTAGTAAAATGCCATGAACAGAAATACCAGCAATAACCCAACAAGCGAGGAGATAAGACCGGCGTTGATGGCTTCCTTACCCAGCGAAGGCCCCACAACCGCTTCCTGAACGATTCTGGCCGGAGCGTCCATTTTACCGGAATTCAGAATATTGGCAAGGTCTTTTGCTTCTTCCGGACTGAAGTTTCCTGAAATGGAGGAGCGACCACCTGCAATTTCATTCTGAACGGTAGGGAAACTGTAAACATAGTCGTCGAGCACAATGGCGATGCTTTTCTTGACATTTTCCTTGGTCATTCTGCGCCAGATGTTAGCTCCGGGGCCATCCATGGCCATGCTGACCTCAGGCTTGTTGTTTAACTGACCATACTCAACCACTGCATTGGTCACGTGATCACCGGTGAGCCGGGGATTGCCATCTCTTGGAACTTTAACGGCAATCAGGTCAAAAATATTTTTGTTGCCTTCAACTGCTTTTGCCGTCCAGAGGAATCTGACATCTTTTCTTTGCATGACATTTTTAATGTCAGCCCTGTTCAAAATCTGGTTCACCTTGCCGGTATCTGAAACCAGACTGTAACCAACCCTTGGTCCGGGAGCAAGTCTTCCCTGCGCATCAGTATAGGGGCGCAGCATAGAAAGAAGCGGGAATTGCTTCCGGGCTTCCGCATCTGACATTTGCCCTTTTGCAGTTGTATCCTTAGCAGCAGAATCTGCTTTTTGTGCCAATTTCTCTGTCAGACTTAATTTGGTGCTGTCTTTGGCACTTGAGTCTTTAACTGCGACGGCTGATGAATCCAGGTTTACTGCTGCGGTTGTATCTGTTTTTCCTGTAGAATTGATATCTTTAAGTTTATCGTTAGCCTTTTGAATGTCGGCGAACACTTCACCACTTTCATAGGTTTCCCAGAATTCGAGCTTGGCAGCACCCTGAAGAAGTTTTCTGACCCTTTCAGGATCTTTCACGCCGGGTAATTCAACCAGAATGCGGTCGGTACCTTCAAGACGCTGTATATTGGGCTGAACAACCCCAAATTTGTCAATACGGTTGCGGATAACATTGTAAGCGTTATCAATGGATGATTTAACTTTGATTCTCACCTGCTCAAGCACTTCTTCGTTGGTCATTCTTGAGTTGATGACCTCCGCCATGTCTTGATTACCGAAGAAAGCCGGAGAGGAAAGACGGGCATTAGGGTCATTCTTTTTTACCGCTTCGGCGAAAAGATTAAGATAGTTGCCTCCCGAGGATTTCATTTGAGCGGAAGCATCCTGTAAAGATTTTTTAAAAACAGGGTCCTGACTGTTGCGCGCAAGTGAGCGCACTACATCCTGAACAGAAACTTCAAGGGTTACATTCATGCCGCCCTTGAGGTCAAGACCGAGATTAAGTTCCCGCTCCTTACATTCCTGATAGGTGTATTTTTTCAGTACAATATTGTAAACCGGCTCAGTAGAGATGGAGTCGAGATAAGCCCGTTCTTTGGAAGGATCTCCCGCGGAGAATGCTTTTGCATCCTTTTCAATGTTGCTTACCACGAAGGTAAATGACAGTTCGAACAAACAAACCAGTGCGAAGAGAATCGCAAAAAAGCTGATGGCGCCTTTATTTTGCATTTTGTTTACTTAAGATTTTTAATCGGCCGCAAATATAGAATAAGTCAATGCATCTGCCAACTCATCTTTCCCGTTCATGCTTTTGCTGCTGCTGCAAGGGATTCGAAGAAATTTCCCTGTATAATTTCCTGTTTCTGAAGATGTCAATGGCCTGATAAATCGCTTCGCGGAGGGAAGAAGGATCCGCCAGATTCTTTCCGGCAATGTCAAAACCGGTTCCATGGTCAGGCGATGTTCTTATAAATGGCAGTCCGGCCGTAAAATTAACGCCGTGATGGAATGCGATTGATTTGAAGGGAATAAGCCCCTGGTCATGATACATGGCCAGCACCGCATCGAATTTTTTCCAGGATTCGCCACCAAAAAATCCATCAGCCGGATAGGGGCCTAGCGCCATGATGCCTTCCTGCATGGCTTGTCGAATGGCAGGCTCAATGATCTCCTTTTCTTCCTTCCCTATGATGCCGCCGTCGCCGGCATGGGGATTTAGCCCGAGAACGGCAATTTTGGGTTTTCTTATTCCAAAATCCTGAAGCAGCGTTTTGCTCAGGCTTTTAAGTTTTGAATGGATCAGTGGCGTGCTCAGTGATTCTGCCACGCGGCTCACCGGAATATGGCCGGTGACCGTACCTACCCGAAGGTTTCCACTGACCAGCAGCATTAGAAAATCCTTGACCCCGGCCCGGGCGGCCAGGTATTCGGTATGGCCAGGAAAGCTGAAGTTTTCTGACTGCACATTGTGCTTGTTAATAGGAGCAGTAACCAACACGTCTATCTTTCCTTCAATCAAATCACTTGTGGCTCTTTCAAGTGATTTTACAGCCATTAGTCCGGCATGTGCAGTTGATTTTCCGGGTTCAACGGTCAGGTCAGCATCATCAATACTCAATAGGTTACAATGATGCTTTGCTGCCTTTTCAACCTGACTGACACCGAAAAAACTCCACTCATTTATATGTAGTTGTTTGCGGTAAAATGAAGCCGCTTTCTGCAGACCGTAAACCACCGGAGTGCATAGTTCAAGCATTCCATGTTCCATGAAAGCTTTCATGATTACCTCATAACCGATGCCGTTGTAATCGCCATGGCTGATGCCAACTCTGATCAGCGAGGCAGATGATTCACTCATACTTCAGCTTTTTTACGCATGAATTCAAAAAGTAATCTGATGCCGGAGCCTGTACCTCCTTTTCCGCGGTAACTGTCAGGCGTTTCATTAAACGCCGGTCCTGCGATGTCAAGGTGAATCCAGGGATAGCTGGTAAAGTGTTCAAGGAATTTGCCCGCTGTATTGGCACCTGCAACTGCCCCTCCTATATTTTTAATATCCGCAATATCACTCTTGATCAGTTCAGCGTAATCATCCCAAAGGGGAAATTCAACAAGGCGTTCATGCACCTGATCGCCAGTTTCTCTGAGCCTTTCAAAGTCTTTTCCTGCATTGCTCATGGCCACAATACCATAGCGGCCTATGGCCCTGGAAGCAGCACCGGTGAGTGTTGCGAGGTCGATTACAAGTTCAGGTTTGTATTTCGCGGCATAAACAAGTGCATCGCTCAGAATCAGACGGCCTTCGGCATCGGTATTCAGCACTTCAACTGTAGTACCGTCAGAAATCGTGATCACATCACCGGGAACAATGGCATTACCGTCGGGCCTGTTATCAGTAGCAGGTATCAATCCCACCACCCAAACCGGTAAACCGCATAACGCAATGGCATACAAGGCACCGGCTACTGCGGCAGCACCGGCCATGTCACATTTCATGGTAACCATCCCATCAGATGGTTTCAGGCTCATACCGCCGGTATCGTAAACAACACCTTTTCCGACAAAAACATAAGGTTTTTTATTAACCGCACCTTTCGGCTTGTACTCGCAAACCACAAAAACGGGCGGTTCCAGACTGCCCTGATTCACGGCCAGCAATCCACCCATTTTAAGGGTACGGATTTTAGCCTTGTTAAATATTTCAACCTTAAAGCCAGCCTTTTTCCCCATTTTCTGAACTTCGTCAGCCAAACGGCTTGCTGTTAGATATGAGTTTGGTTCGTTAACAAGATCACGGCTCAGATAAACAGCGTCTGTTAAAACTTCAAGGTCTTCGCATTGCTTAGCCTCAATGCCCTCTGAAAGGATTTCAATCTCCTTCAGCGTATTAGCTGGTTTCTTTGTTTTTGCCCTGTATTTTGAAAACTGATAGTTGGCCAGCGCCATTCCTTCTGTAAAGGCAAGTATTTCATCTTTGTCTTTGCCTGTTTGTTTGATCAGTACTGACTTTATTTTCAATCCATTGATGGCTCCGCATAGCTGGGCACCCTGATTTCTTCGGCTTTCCATTGCAAGCGCGGGGGTTTTGGCTGCTTCTGCCATACATAACCAGGTATGGATACCGGCTACATAGGCGTGCAATATTTTTTTACCTGCAGCGGCCTGTTCTTCCAGATAAGCAGTTGCGTCAGCCGATAAACCGAGTTCTTTGGTGCGGAGATCCTTTCCGCTGATAATTACCTGATGCTTATTGCCTGCTTTTGATACTTTCCTGATTTTCATAGCTGTTTTTTGGGTTACAAATGTAAATTTATTTGCCAAGTCAGTTTCAGGTAATTCTTCTTACCGTAAAATGTTAATAAAGCTGTCTATATCTTAAAGATATTCAGCCCTGACAGCGCTTGTAAATGGGGCTAATTTTGATTCCTGAAAATCCGCGCATCTTCAAAAATTAACAACATGAATCAGGCTGCCCCTTCTACTTCATCCGCTTCACGAACCAGGCATGAGCAAATACTTGATACAATTAATGAGGTAACAAATATTTCATCCAACCTGGGCATAGCGCACCTAAGTATTGAAGATCAGGAATTAAATGGCAGAACGGTTGTGGTGCGCGGCAAGGAGGTTGTAAATTTTGGATCTTGCAGCTATCTGGGGCTTGAGAAACATCCCAAAATTATCGAAGGGGTAATTGATGCTGTTAAGCGATATGGTTCACAGTTTTCAAGTTCAAGGGCCTATGCATCTGTGACACTTTATACGGAGGCCGAAAGCTTGCTTGAAGAAATTTTTAGCCGTCCGGTATTGCTTGCGCCCACCGTTACACTTGGACACCTGTCGAATATACCGACACTGGTTGGCGATCGGGATGCCGTAATTCTTGATCTTCAGGTACATGCCTGTGTACAAACCGCCACCCAGCTTTTAAAGGCACGCGGCATTCATGTTGAAGTGATTCGCCATAACCGGATGGATATACTCGAGGAAAGAATACTGGAGTTAAGAGACAAGCACGAGAAAATCTGGTACATGGCTGATGGGGTTTATTCGATGTATGGCGATTTTCTCCCCCTGGATGAGTTGTATGAATTGTTGGATAAATATCCACAGCTGCAGTTATATGTTGACGATGCGCATGGTACCGGATGGGCCGGTAAAAATGGAGCAGGATATGTTTTGAGTAAGAAACCTTACCATGAGCGGCTTTATCTGGTTGCCGGTCTGGCAAAAAGTTTCGCCGCCTGCGGTGGCGTGCTTGTTTTTCCGAATGAATTTCTGA
>JBIICM010000093.1:0-9762 GCA_044238875.1 Flavobacteriales bacterium
GGAAGGGTCATCTTTCAGGAACTCGTAAAAATCAACAAGGCAATTGAGGATCATTCAATGGATAACAATCCTACATTGAAAGCCTGTTTTGACTATGTTAAACAAACAGGTAAAAAGCTGCACATCATGGGCCTTTTGTCGGATGGTTGCATTCATTCGTCAGAAAAACACCTGTATCATTTGCTTGAATTGGCCGAAAGGGAAGGTGTTACTGCCTATTATGTGCATGCATTCACCGACGGAAGAGACACAGATCCCAAAAGCGGAAAAGGTTTTATAACGGACTTGTTGAATCGCCTGCACGGCACAAGGGGTAAACTGGCCAGCGTAATTGGCCGGTATTATGCTATGGACAGAGACAAGCGATGGGAGCGTATCCATGTCGCATGGGATATGCTCGTGAACGGAACGGGTGAGGAGCATTTAAACATCATTGAAGCGATTGAAAGCCGCTATGAATCAGGCGAAACTGATGAGTTTATGAAGCCGCTGCTGCATCTTGGTTCGTTTTCAGCCATTGAGCCGGGCGATGCCGTAATTTGTTACAATTACCGAACTGACCGGTGCAGGGAAATTACCGTTGCTCTTACCCAGTCAAACATGCCTGAAGCTGGAATGCATACGCTTCCGTTGCATTATGTGACCATGACTAACTACGATGAATCTTTCAGGAATGTGCAGGCTTTATTTCCGAAAGAAGACCTTACTGAAACACTCGGAGAACTGCTGGCCGCTCATAATAAAACCCAGCTGCGAATTGCGGAAACCGAGAAATATCCGCATGTCACCTTCTTTTTCAACGGCGGCCGCGAGCAGCCCTTCAGCGATGAATCCCGCATCATGGTGCCTTCTCCAAAAGTACCTACCTACGATCTGAAACCGGAAATGAGCGCCGCTGAAATTCGCGATGAAATGATCAGCTTTGTTGCCGATAAACAACCCGATTTTATCTGCCTGAACTTTGCAAATCCTGATATGGTCGGCCATACTGGTGTGTATCAGGCCATTGTTAAAGCAGTTGAAACGGTTGATGCCTGCCTTGGGGCTGTGGTTGATTTCCTGAAAGCGCGCAATTACAGCATTCTCATCATTGCCGATCACGGTAATGCTGATTTTACAATCAATGCCGATGGCACACCCAACACTGCGCATACCGTTAATCCGGTACCTTTCATATGTATTGACCGGCAGGTTAGGCAAGTTAAATCTGGAATACTTGCAGATATAGCCCCAACTGTGCTACACCTTATGGATTTGCCCAAGCCCGGACAGATGAACGGTCAAAGCCTGATTATAGCTTAGCTTAAATCGGCGGATGAACAGCACAAAACAAGGTGTCGTTTGTTAATTTTATAATAATTTTTAAAAATTATTTGTCTGATAAAAACACAAAGTGTATTTTTGACACTCACAAAATTGAAACCATGAACAGCATAAAAACCAGAGTAGCGATCAACGGATTTGGCAGAATCGGAAGAATCAGCTTCAGGGCTTTGATGAACAGGAAAGATATTGAAGTGGTGGCAATCAATGACCTTACGGATGTGCAAACGCTTGCCCATCTGCTGAAATACGATTCTGTGCATGGCAAGATTGCCGCAGAAGTTACGGCCGAAGCAAACACCCTGATAGCCGGTAACCACCAGATGAGGGTGTTTGCCGAAAAAGATCCGGCACTTTTGCCCTGGGCTGATCTAAAAATAGATATCGTAATTGAATCAACCGGTTTTTTTCTTGACAGGGAAACAGCTGGAAAGCATATCACAGCCGGTGCGGCTACGGTAATTATTACCGCACCGGCAAAAGGAGATGTTGATACCATTGTGCTGGGCGTTAATGATAGCATCCTTGATAAAAATCCCGATATGCTCTCCAATGCCTCCTGCACTACTAATTGCGCAGCACCCATGGTGAAAGTTTTGGATGATGCTTTTGGGGTAGAAGAAGGCTTGATCAGCACCATTCATGCTTACACCGGTGATCAGCGCCTGGTAGATGCACCCCATAAAGACCTGCGCCGGGCCCGGGCAGCTGCCTTGTCAATCATACCAACCAGTACAGGTGCCGCCAAAGCCATTGGCCTTGTGCTCCCGCATTTGAAAGGTAAACTCGATGGTAATGCGTTTCGTGTGCCTGTGCCGGCCGGATCAGTTACTGATATGTCACTCAGGCTTAAAAAGAATGTAACCAAAGAACAGGTAAATGAGGTGTTTCGAAAGGCAGCAGCAGAAGCCCTAAAAGGCATCATCGAATACACCGAAGAACCTCTTGTTTCTAGCGATATTGTCGGAAATCCGCACTCCTGCATCTTTGACGCAGACCTTACCATGGCCATGGGAAACATGGTAAAGGTTGTGGGATGGTACGACAATGAAAGCGGCTACTCCAGCCGTGTTGCCGACCTTGTGGAGCGCATTTCCGCCAAGCGGAAAGCAGAAAAGGCCGGTTCTTCATCTGAACCTATAATTGCATAATTCATATAGGTTAGTTTGATTTTGGGAAAGGGAAATCCCGGTGACTTTTGTTGCCGGGGTTTTCTATTTATAGACCATGTACTGCTGCATTCCGCTATTTTTGCAATTAACTTCTGATCATTATGCCATTAAATACGATTGAAAAGGTTGATGCAGCCAATATTGGACTTATGTTGCTATCATGCGCCGTAGCCTTTATACTGCCTTTTGAGTTATTTCTTTTCTCCTACGCTGTGCTAGGTCCGCTGCATTACCTTACCGAAATTGGCTGGCTACACAAAAAGGGGTACTATACCAGCGGAAAGAATGATTTTATTTTTCTTGGTCTGCTGGGCTTACTGATCACCCTCGGAATGCTGGGTCTTTCAAAGGCCATGGGGGAGGTATCAACCAATCTGATTTACATCGCTTTCCTTTCGAGCCTGGTCATGGTACTGATCAAAGACACTACACTGAAGGTGGTGAGTATTATACTGATCGTTTTTTCAACCCTCCTGCTGAGTAATGCTTCATTTTATGAGGTGTTTTTTGCCATTTATCTGCCCACCATCGTGCATGTATTTCTGTTCACAGGCTTGTTTATGCTTTTCGGTGCGCTGAAAAGCAAAAGCAGAATCGGCTTGCTATCAATTATAGTTTTTATAGCCTGTGCCTTTAGTTTTTTCTTTATACAGGCCGGCTATACAGTGCTTAGCAGCCGCGAATACCTGGTCAACGGTCTGGGAGGTTTTTTAGAACTCAACCGGCAATTGATCAATCTTTTCGGCCTTGATCATTTGCATGAATTTAATAACCTGACCGCCGTTAAAAATATTGAAGTGATACTGGGAGCAGGCGCCGGTGTATCGGTCATGCGTTTTATCGCATTTGCCTATACCTATCATTACCTCAACTGGTTTTCAAAAACTTCAGTCATTCAATGGTATAAGGTGCCACGTAAAACGCTTATTGCGGTTGTTGCTGTCTGGGTGATCTCGGTTGCACTTTATGTGTATAATTACCAAACCGGACTAAAATGGTTGTTTCTTTTAAGTTTCCTTCATGTGCTGCTTGAGTTTCCGCTTAATTACAGGAGTTTTATCGGAATAGGGCAGGAGGTAGGCCGATTGATAAAACCCGGGGTAAGAGCTGCCGGAAAATAAATACACTATGCGAATAATCTATATGGGCACCCCGTATTTCGCGGTACCGGTGCTCGAAGCCATGATCAGTCATGGATATAAACCGGTTGCGGTGATTACCGCTCCCGACAAACCAGCCGGGCGCGGACTCAAACTCAGGTACTCACCCGTAAAAGAGAAAGCCCTTGAATATGACATTCCGGTGCTGCAACCTGCTAATCTGAAGGATCCTGAATTTATCTCGCAATTAACCAGCCTCAGGCCTGATTTGCAGTTTGTGGTGGCCTTCCGCATGTTGCCCGAAATAGTCTGGAATCTGCCCCCGCTGGGTACCTATAACCTGCACGCATCCCTGTTGCCCCAATACAGGGGGGCTGCCCCGATCAACCATGCCATAATCAATGGTGAAACTACTACCGGGCTTACCACTTTCAGGCTGCAGCATGAAATTGATACCGGCGATATTGCCTTTCAGCAATCAATCAGTATTGGTCCCGATGAAACGGCTGGTGATCTTCATGACCGTATGCTGCCCGTCGGTGCCGATCTGGTGCTTAAAACAATCAGGGCAATTGAAAGCGGAAACATTCAGTTGGGCAAACAAGTGGCCCTAGATGAGCAACTGATGCATGCGCCAAAATTATCGCCTGAATTTTGCGCCCTGAATTTTGCCGAACTTTTCCAATCGGTGCATAATAAAATCAGGGGGTTGTGTCCATATCCCGGAGCGACGGCTTTGTTAAGGTGGGATGAAAAAAAACTGGCCTTCAAACTGCTGAAAAGTCGAATGGTGCATTTAAATCATCCTGTTTCTGATACACCCGGTACGGTGTTCTGCTATGACCGAAACCATCTGTATGTTTCCTGCTCCGATGGCTGGATTGAGGTTTTGACTTTGCAACCGGCCGGCAAAAACAAGATGACAGCCAAAGACTTTCTCAATGGATTTAATCCAGGTGGTCAGGCTGTTTTTAGCCGCGATTAAATATTCATTTTCTGCTGAAACCCGCCATATATAAGGCTTACAAGGCTAAGTTTTCAACAAAACGCCGGATTTATCAACAAAATCAAGGGTTTTGGGAGGTGGGTACTTGCAACATATTGATTCTCCTATACATTTGCTAAAGAGAACTTCAAATTTTTTTCTACAAACCCTTAAACAAACAACAAAATGAACAAAGCAGAATTAATTGATGCAATTGCAGCCAACGCTGAAATTTCAAAAGTTGATGCAAAAAAAGCGCTTGATGCTTTCATTACAGCAACAACCACAGCGCTGAAAAAAAATGACCGCGTAGCCCTCGTTGGTTTCGGTTCATTCTCGGTTTCAAGTCGTGCTGCCCGCAAAGGCCGCAACCCGCAAACCGGTAAGGAAATTAAAATTGCAGCCAAGAAAGTAGTAAAATTCAAGGCCGGCACTGAACTTTCCGGAAAAGTTAAATAATTCATCCCTGAATTATACTTAAAAAGGTCGCCCAAAAGGCGACCTTTTTATTTTTCAACCGGGAGGTTTGCAGTAATCAGATTTTTTTAGATTTGAAGTCTAATCATCAATCGAAAAAAAAATTATGGGTAAAGGCGATAAAAAATCCAAAAGAGGCAAAATTGCCATTGGATCACATGGCGTAAAAAGACGCTCAAAAAATGCAGAAAAAGGTCTGAATGCCCGTTTGGGTATCACAGCTGTTAAATCAAATGCCAAGGCCAAACCTAAAGCCCTAAAAGAAGTAGCTAAAGCCGAAAAAGAAACAACTAAAGTTGCTAAGGCTGAGTCTACCGGTAAAAAGACTGCAGCTGAAAAAAAGCCCTCCTCCGATAAAAAGTCAACAGATGAGAAAAAGCGAAAGCCTGTTGATTAAAAAACACCTGGCTTATTCAACCAACGCAACTTTACCGCTGAGCCGTTTTGTTTCTTTCAGGTTATCCTCAACCAGCGCTTTCCAAACGTAAATATCAGCCTGAACAGGTCTGCCCTGATAGGTTCCATCCCAACCTTGTTTCACACCATCCCCTGCGTAAATTAATTCGCCCCAGCGGTTGAAAATCTCCAGCTGAACAGTTTTTATGTGTGTGCAAACAAGCGCAAAATGGTCGTTTTTTCCATCACCGTTCGGGGTAAAGGCAGAAGGAGCGTAAATGGTTGGTGTTGGATCAACTTTCAACGGCAAACACATGGTGTCGGCACACGCCTGAAGTGTTTTCACCCGAAGACAGATCAGGTAGTTGCCCATATCTGCGTAGATGTGCGAAGGCTCCTCCTCAAATGAAAATTCTCCATCGCCAAACGACCATTCAAAGAATTGTGCACCAATGCTTTCCTGTTCAAGCATAACCGCAGGATTCATTTCATCCAGCCGGTTGGTTTGCATGCTGAAACCGGCCAACGGATTGGGATATACTTCTACCAAATTTTCTGCTTTTAAATCGGTTTTGCAGCCAAATGCATCTGTTATGCTAACCGCCACGGTATGCGTTCCGGTTTCATTAAAACACTTTTTCTCCTCCTCCTTCTTGCCCGTTTCTCCGTTATGAAATGCCCAGTGATAAGATGTAATTTCTTCGGTGCTGCTAAGCGCTACCCAAAAGCCGGCACATACAGGGGCGCAACCTTTCAGGTTTTCGCCTCTAATCTCACCCTTTGGTGCCAAACGAAGCAATACAGTATGGCTTGTATCAGCTTCGCAACCGCTTACATCTGTTACCGAAGCCGTATAAGTTGTTGTTGAATCGGGTTGGTGGTTCAGCTTGTTTTCGCTATGCGGGAATCCATCCCAGTAAACATTGGTATGTCTGGATCCCCCGGTTACAATGGCTTCCAGCTGAACCGTATTTCCCTTACAAACATAGTCAGGGCCGTTGATCTGTATTTTTAATTTTTCAGGCTGTGGTATTTGAACCTCAGCTGTTTTTATACAACCGTTTGAGTCAGTTACCTCCACCGTCGCAAGGCCTGCCGAAAGTGAATCTGCAATGGCCGAAAGGTCACCGTTTTGCCATTTAAATACAAAGGGTTTACTCCCTGATAATACTTCTGTCTCAACACTGCCATCCGCAAAGCCAAAGCACGAAACGCCCTTAACTAAGTTGGCTTTTATCTGAAGATCAGGTATGTAGGTGATGTTAAACAAACTATCGTACGCGCATCCGTTACTATCGCTCACCCCAATCAATAAACTTCCGGGGGCAAGATTTTGAAACCTGCTTGTTGCAGAAAAGGTGCTGTAAGCACTGCTAAACCTGAAAGGAGCTGTTCCCGAAATAACTGAGTCGATTTCAAGTGCGGCGTTGTTTTGGCTGCAGGTGGCCGGCGTGATGCTTGCCAGCAGTCCTGATGGACCCGGATGCTGGCGCAAAAGCGTATCAAGTTTAAACACGCAGTTGTTCGAATCACGCACCACCACCGAAAGGCTCGTTTCATTGAGCGTATCCAACACAAAGGGCATTTCTACGGTTGCATAGCTCACCCCGTTCACAATCAACCCGAAGGGGGCTAGTCCGCCGGTTATCGTGCTTATCCTGAATTCTCCGTTTGGCAAACCGCAGGTAGCATCGATAACCGAAACCTGTGCGGCAGTTGGATAGCTTAGCATGTTAATCTGAACACTGTCTTCGAACCTGCAATTCAAACTATCGCGCAGCTGCATTATATAAACACCCGACTGCAGGCCACTGAATTGAGGGCTGGTTTGTTCCAGACCGGCATCCAGCGAAAAGGCATAGGGCGGGGAGCCTCCTTTGGCTAAAATATTTACCTGCCCGTTTGCCTGATTGCAGGTAGCCGGAATTTCAGAAATAGTGGCGCTCAAAGGAGTCGGCTGATGAACTAAAAATGATATGGTATCGCTACAGCCTGCAATATCGGTAACCTCAAGGCTGTAAGTGCCTGCGGCAAGGCCTGCCAGAGAATCTGTCGAAGCTCCTGTACTCCATAAATAGCTAAATGGCTCCCATCCGCTCACATTGGGCCGGATGGAACCATCTGATAGCCCAAAACAGTTCATGTGTTCGATGATAGGGGTGAATTTCGCTCCGGGTGAAAGATTTATCAGCGCGGTATCGGTGGCCACATTGCCTGTTGCATCGGTGAGCGTAATGGTAACAAGGGTGGTCTGCCCTGGGCAAATCGTTTCCTGAAGCCCTGTATTGGCACTGGTTGACCAATTTACCTGATAGGGTGGAAAACCATACGCTGTTGAATACTGTAAGGTCTTGCACTCGCCCGGGCAAACTGTATCTCCGGTAATGGTAACGCCGAATTTGCAAGGGGGCACCACTACGTTTTGCGTAACCGTGCCGGAACAGCCAGCACTTGAGGTAGTGACAAGGGTTACAGGATAGGTGCCCGGCGCCGGAAAGGTGACAAGGGGATTGCTTTGGGTGGAAGCTGATGGGTTGGCGTTACTACCAAAGCTCCAGCTGTTAGTATAAGATGAACCACCGGTAACCTGGGTGGTGTTGTTAAGCTGAACGGGTACATCGCAGGCTGGTGCAGTGTATGAAAAGGAAGCAGCCGGCAAGGGGGCCACCGTAAGGGGCACGGAATAATTTGAAACACACCCGTTGAACGCGGTAAGGCTCAGGGTGTAGGTAGTACTTACGGCGGGGCTTACCGTAATGGATTGGCTCAGCATGTTTCCCGGATTCCAGCGGTATTGTGAGTAACCCGCGGGTGCTGTGAGCGTAACTGATTGTCCGGGGCAAATAGTATCTGACAGCTCGCTCAGGGTTGAAGGGCTGCACACTGCATCCACATAGGCATATCCGTAATGTCCGCCATGACTACAATCGCCGGCTGTGAATTCCACGGTTACCTCCTGACCAAGGTAATTGCTCAAATCCACATTTACTGTGCTCCAGGGCTTGTACTTCACTGATCCGCCCCTGGCATTAAAGAACCCGGGAAGACCGCCTCTGGCTGAAACCACGAAATCGGAACAGGGCACAATATTGCCATTTCGGTCTTTGACAATGGCACGGAAAAAGGGTTGTTCAGCTGAGGTATGACCGGGGTCTTCGAAAACCACCGCATAGCGATAGGTGAAACTGCTGTTGTTGGAGCTTACCAGAAAGGTTTGGCGAAGTTGTTCTGCCTGTGCGCCAATCGAGTTGTTGCCAAGGCGCACGGAGAATGGTCCTCCGTTTGGGTCAACCCTCGGAAAGCCGCCAACCGGGTCGTTTCCGCCCGTCATGATGGCATGGCGGCTATTTACCTCGCCAATGCCGGTCATATTGTAGGTAGGCGTTGGAGCGCCCGAAGGGCCGGTTTGCGCTGCTCCGGTGGTGGCAATCCAGCCTGAAAAATTGTTAGCGCCAAAACCCATGTTTGTGCAGCCCGGCTGGGTAGGCGCGGCCACAAATGTGATGGCAAGGTCGAATCGGAAGCAGTTTGAATAAAAGTTATTCCAGGTGAGGGCATCGATTAAAATGATAAATGTTTCGCCGGAGCTCGCCGGAAGCACCATTGCGGGCGATGTTCCCCAGCCTCCGGTGGCATAGGCAATGCAATCGGCCGAATTCAGCGGGCATGCCTGAAAAACGGTGAGAGAAGGTTGTGGCCAGCCCGAAGCGGCCACAACATCGCTCATGTTGATGGATAAAAACCCATTTTCAGGTGCTGTCACGGAAAACATGTAGTCCTGCCCCCCGTAGGAATTCCCGCTCCATGATTGAGCGCAGGAAAAAGGACCGTTCACATCGTTCCCCTGACCGCATAGATTAAAATTGTTGAGTGTAAATGGTAGGCTTACCGGATTGGCAAGAGCAGCAGCGCAGTTATTGCCTCCCTGTGCACGAATTGATACCGGGAACAAAATGCTCATTAAAGCTATTCCTAACATAATTCGCAAACATTTCATTGAACTACCATTTTAAACCAAACCCGGTGGGGTATTTCGGTGGTTCAGTTACGATATTCAATATTGAGGGGTTGCGCTTTTCTTTTGACTATGTAAGGTTTCGGATATGATTGATGGTTTTTTGTGTTTGGCATTGAGCCATACGGCAGGACAATCCATTTTATATGCCAGTTGTTTGAGCAGAGTGGTTTTACCCACTTGCCTCGCCATGACTCGTGTCTCACGAATCAATATACGCTCAAAAAAAATCCCCGCCACATTTGGGCAGGGATTTTTCGGTTTTAAAAGTTAAAACTCCTTAATTTTTCACCA
>JBIICM010000094.1:0-9751 GCA_044238875.1 Flavobacteriales bacterium
AGCCTTTCTATAAAATAGCGGCCGATAAAACCCGACCCTCCTGTTATCAGTACTTTCTTCACGCGGCGCGAAGGTACCAAATGGCCGTGATTCAGAGGTGCGACGCAGAGTGGTATGTTTTGCCTACTTTTGTTGTTTGATTTTTTAAGCATGAATTACCTGATGCTGGCTGCCCAGCTGATTCTCAGTTTATCCATTTTAGTAATCCTGCACGAGCTGGGGCATTTTATACCTGCGCGGCTTTTTAAGACAAGGGTTGAAAAGTTCTACCTGTTTTTTGACCCCTGGTTTTCTTTGTTTAAAGTCAAAAAAGGTGACACTGAATATGGCATTGGTTGGCTTCCACTGGGTGGTTATGTGAAAATATCGGGCATGATAGATGAGTCTATGGACAAGGAGCAGATGAAACAACCTCCTCAGCCATGGGAATTCCGCTCGAAACCGGCCTGGCAACGACTGATTATCATGATTGGCGGTGTAACCGTTAATCTGATCCTCGGTATGCTGATTTTTTCGATGGTATTGTTTATCTGGGGAAAGGAATACCTGCCCCTTGAGAATGCCAAATACGGCATCATGACAGACAGTCTTGGTGTTGCTGCAGGATTTAGGAATGGCGACCAGATTTTAAGTGTAAACGGAGAAGTTCCGCTCAGTGTGCAGCATGCCCATACTGCAATTTTACTCAACACACCGGCCGTGGTAAAGATTAAACGAGGTGATGAAATTATTGACCTGACCATTGACAGTGAGCTGGCTGAAAAAGTAATTGATAAGGAGACGCCTTTTCTTTTTGATATTGGTTTTCCGGTGGTGGCCGGTGAAATTCCTGATACAACTCCTGCATTTAAGGCGGGGTTAAAGAAGAACGACCGAATTATTTCGGTGAACGGGAAGCCGGCCGTGTTTTTCACCGACCTTACCCATGAACTGGGTCAAAATAAATCGAAAGCGGTTGAAATCAAGATTTTACGGGGCGGCGACACACTTGAAATTCGTCCGACGGTTACCGCCGAAGGAAAAATCGGGTTTGTACCGCAGAATTTAAGTGCCCTTGGCTTTCAGACTAAAATACTCCGCTATGGTTTCTTTGAGGCATTTCCTGCAGGAATAAAGGAGGGTCTGGATATTCTTTCGAATTACATCAAGCAGTTTAAACTGGTGTTTACCAAAGCCGGAGCAAAAAAGGTGGGCGGGTTTATTTCAATAGCCAAACAGTTTGATGAGTCATGGGACTGGCGAAATTTCTGGAGTTTCACTGGCGTGCTTTCGATTATTCTGGCGTTCATGAATATCTTGCCCATACCTGCACTCGACGGGGGACATATACTTTTCCTGCTGGGAGAAATGGTTACGGGAAGAAAACCTTCTGAGAAGGTGCTTGAATATGCTCAGATGATTGGGATAATCCTCTTGCTGAGCTTACTCATATTTGCCAATGGCAATGATCTTTACCGTTTGTTTTTTAAATAATTCTGTTCTTAATAATTGGGGTGGAGCTAAGGTGTTTTAAATCGGCCCTACAGACTTTTCACCGTAAACTGTTTCGAAATAGCTGATCAACGCCTGTTTCATCAATAGCAGCTGCTGGCCGGGGTTTAAAGCAGGTAGGTTTTCTGTTTGCTTCCAGTGCGGATAACCCTCCTGATCATAGCCTTCAAATTCATAATAGCCGAATGGCTCCAGCAGCGTGCAGATGGCAATGTGCAGCACCTCCAGTTTCTGATCCTTAGAGTATTTGCGGTAACCTTTTCCCAGTTCCTGAATGCCCACCAGAAACAGCACAGCCTGAAGATCAACATCTCCGCCAAAATCTCTTTCAATTTTTGCCAAAAGGGCCTTCCAGGCCTTTTCTGTTTCGGCCAGGGGGAGATTCTTCTTTGAAAATCCGTCTATTGGGCGATCCATTTTACTGTGTAAGTATTACCCGCTGTTCTTATCTGAACAAAATATAAACCCGGTGAAAGCATGCTGCCGCAGATGTCTGAAAGCCTGATGTTGTTTGCTCCTTTTAATGCGCTTTTTTCTAATTGAAGCGTTCCGTTTATGCGCCCTGAAATATCATAAATCCCAACAGACAGGGGCTCCGGTTTACCCTCCGGAGGCCATTCAAGCAATGCGTCTCCCTTACCCGGATTGGGGAAAATCTGATAATTGTTCTGGTTGTTATTTACTTCAATCCCAACTATATTTTCAAGAATATTGATATCGTCAAGGTAGAGGTTATTGCCATTGCCATCGGTAACGGTAAACCGGATCATTGCTTTGGCGGCTCCTGCCAGTGTGCTGATATTCACTGTTTCTGAACGCCACTGAGTGGCTGTGGGGTTAAATGCGGCAGTAATGGTATTGTTGACCGTTGCCAGATTGGCTCCTGTTTTCGAAAACCGTCGTGACCAGGTTTTACCGCAATCGGTTGAAATAAAAACCTCCAGCTTATCAGAAGACTCTGTGTTTCGTCGGGCATAGGCGACTTTGAATGTCAGCTGCGCCGGGCTTGAGGCCTCTCTGAAACTCAGCGGCGGAGAAATCAGCGAAGCCTCTGTGCGCTCAGGCTGTAAGAGATTCTGGTATTTTAATGAATAGGTTCCGGAAGTAGCTGCTGAGGTGGTTCTGGCCATCGAATTGGTTGGGCCATCGAATCGCCAGTTTTTATTAAAATCGCCGGTTGCATTCGGAAACGAGCCACTTTCAAAACCTTCATTAACGGGTGCAGCAATTAAGGGTTCATCGGTATTCACGTAAATAAATTGTGATTTGGTGAGGGTAGCTGTTCCGGCGCTGTTGGTAACCGTGAGCGTAACCGGATAAACCCCGGGATTGGCATAGCGCACCGCAGTATTGCGCTGGTCAGATGTGGCTGGTGTGCCTCCAGGCATTTGCCAGCTCCAGCGCCAGCTTGCATCAACAGTAGCATTATAGCTTCTGTCGCTCAGCGAAACGGGCGCATCCGGACAAACCATGCTTGTACTGGCCCTGAAGTCAACTATCGGGGTGCAGACCCCCGCAGGATTATTCACCCCGGTAAAGGCAAGGTTTGAGGCTGACCATACGTTATTACGACCGGAAACAGAAGAGTTAGAAGCAGCTACCATCCTGTTTTTCTGGCCGGTGGTGAACATTAGTGCACAAGCCGAATAATCCATGTAGTTCTGCACATTATCAACCTTATCGGGGGTTTCGTTGGTACATGAGTTCTGGCTGAGGTTGCAGCTTATATTAACCGTTCCGATGGTTTTTGGGGTATCCTGCACATAGTCGTCTAAACCAATACAATTTGATGCAGTACCAATGTCCTCCTCCCCCCAAACATGCAACAGATTGAGCCAATGGCCTATTTCATGCGTAAGCGTTCGGGCGGCGAAATTGATGCCCGAAGAAGTGCCGATGCTCCCAAACTGCCTGTTAACCACCACAATACCATCAACACCTGCCGCTATACTTGTTCCCGGCAGGTAGGCATAGCCGCCTGCTCCAAAAGAGATGTTCTGAACAACCCAAATATTCAGGTAGCGATTGGTCGGCCAGGAAATCAAGCCTTTTACATTATCATCGGCATTATAGGTCAGCACAGATAACGTTCTTGTGATACCATTGGTACACTTACCCTGCGGATCTTTTCTGGCAAGGCGGAATTCAAATCCGGCATCTGCAGCAACAGATGAAAACGCAGGCACTACCTGGCTGATATCGGCATTTAGTTTTCTGAAATCTTCATTGACTATGCGCATAGCGTCAAAAACCTGTTCATCGGAAATGTTTTCCGCACCATAGTTGTGAATGATATGCACCACAACAGGAATGATCTTCGCGGCTTCCCGAAGGCTATTGTCAGGCGCAAATACGGCGGTAAAACTTTCCAAATCCCTTCTGTTGCGCTGATAAACCGAATCATCACCGATAAAGCGCTTGGTTGCCGTGTTGATTCCGCAGGGAAGAAACAACTCAGACTGTGCAACCAATGGGAGGGTAATCAGGAAAAAAAATCCGGCGAAAAAGTGCCGGAAAAAAGGTAATTTCATACGTCAAATCTATACAAAGTTACAAAATCATGCTGTTAGTTTCTTCATCAGCATGCGCTTTGCAACCGGAAGCGCCGTGGCCTCAAGCGGTAGCTCAATTTCGGTATGAATATAATAGGTAGCCGGGTTGGGTAATTTATCGTTTTCACGAATTAGCTCAAGCTTAATTGACTGGGGCGATACAAAAGGACTTGAAGCTACCGATCGTACAAAACGGGTATGAATTCCCCGGTAACGCTCGCCGGAATGCTCAAACAGGGTGGCAGCATATTCGTAGATATGGGTCTGGCGATAGCTATTTAAGTCAATTATCATGTAACCTGCCTCAGTGTTAAGCGGCATCAGTCCAACCGGCTCAATGGTCAGATGACTTTCGGCAAACTCGTATATCTCTTTTCCCTTCTCAAGGTGCGCTTCAAATTTGGGTATGGAGAAATCAACGATTTGTTCGAGTTCGGCCATGATAGTGTCGTTTTGCACAACCTTTTGGTACACCAGCCTGAAATGCTGCATATCAATGCCTTCAAGGGCCTCACGAAATGAGCTGAACATTTGCCCATAGTTTTCCTTGAATAGTTTTAGGCTACGGTAATGTCCGATCAGATCCGACAAGGCAGGATACAATTGCTTCTCGCTAAAATTGCGGCTTACATCGTCCAGATAGGCAAGCAAAACATATTGTTTGTATTCCAGATCAATGTGATTTTCAGTAAGCCAGTTTTTACTCAGCTGTTTCATGATAGGGTTTCAACTCAAATTTAATAACGGGCATTATTTACAAAAGTTATAGGCCTGTAATCATTCAAACGTAATTTGTTAAAAACAGCCTGCTATTGGGTGCCGGAGTTATTCAGCCTTATTATGTTGATTACTTTGGGTGAAACCATAAATTGAAGCCTTCACCTTTTGATAGGTTTGTGTTCATTTTTATGATTATGATTAGCAAAACCCTGCCTATTTTAAACAGCACCATGATGGTGTTGCTGCTGCTTAACGCCTGTGTTCCTGCGCGACAATTTGAGGAGGTTAGCGCTGCACGCGAAAAATGCCAAAAAGAACTTACAGAGTTAAAAGCGCGACAGGAAACATTTCTGGCAAAGGAAAAAGAATTGAATGTGCGGGTTGAAGAAATGGGCAAACAAATCAAAAACCTTTCAGGTGACACCCTTTCACTGGGTCTGTCGCTGCGCAGACTCACCAGCAGTTATGACAAACTAAATAGCACCTATGACCTATTATTGGCCAAAAACGAACAGCTCATGCGCGGAAAAGAGGAAGACAATAAAAGACTGATGGGGCAGTATCAAACAACGCATGATGAACTTATCAGGAAGGAAGATCAGTTGAAACTGGCAGAGGCAGATTTGCAAAAGCGTCAGGCAGAAGTTGATCGACTGGGGGCAGATCTGAAAATTTTCGAAAAAGGCCTGAAGGAAAAAGAAGCACGCGTAAGAGACCTTGAATCAGTGCTTGCAAAGAAAGACTCGACGGTGAAAGCGCTCAAAGCAAAGGTATCAGAGGCGCTTCGGGGGTTTCAGGATAATGGCCTTACTGTAGAAATGAAAAACGGTAAAGTTTACATCTCTCTCGAAGAACGTTTGCTGTTTGAATCAGGGAGCACTGTTGTAGATGCCCGGGGTGCCGAAGCATTGAAAGACCTTGCCCGCGTTCTGGAAAGAGAAAAAGATATTCATGTCCTGATTGAAGGCCATACTGACAATGTCCCGATAAAAAGTGCCAATATCAAGGATAACTGGGATCTCAGCGTTTTACGGGCCACATCAATTGTAAGAATTATCACTTCAGGGTCAAAGGTTGACCCCCGCAGGCTAACGGCAGCAGGCAGGGGAGAATATTTTCCGATTGACAAATCCAACAGTGCTGATGCCCGCAAAAAGAACCGGAGAACCGAAATTATTCTCACCCCAAAACTTGATGAGCTCTTCAGTATTCTTGATGCTCAATAGAATTAGGCATAGTGGATAGGGCGCAACGGATTGAGAAAGAAATCCGGAGTATGCTTTAAAACGGAAGATTCGCTAAAATATCAGGGAAGAGGCCAAGCAAAAGGGTAAGAAATATGCAAAGCATAAGCACAAAATTAAATGCAAAGCCATTGTTTATTTTCTGTACCGGCGGCACATCTGTATTGAATGCAAAAATAACAGGCCTGAAATAATAATAAATGCCAACAAGCGACCCAATAACCGCGATCACTGTTACAATGATGAGCCCATTACTGAGCGCATTGGCAAACAGGTAGTACTTGCCGAAAAATCCGGCCAGCGGAGGAATACCAGCCAGGGAGAACATGCCGGTAAGCAGCGCAAAAGTGAGCAAAGGATTGTTTTTGGCCAAGCCCTTAAACCGCTCGAGCGGCACTTCGTTTTCCGTGTCTCCCAGAGAAAGAATCACCGCAAAAACACCAATTGAGGCTACAGCGTATGCTGTTGTGTAATAAAAAATCGCAGGTGCTGAAAGCTCATTGAGGGCAAGCAGCGGAATCAATAAATACCCGGAATGCGCCACACCAGACCAAGCCACCAATCGTTTGGCCTCATTCTGAAGCAGCGCTGAAATATTACCAAAGAGAATTGTCAGGATGCATATTACCCATAATACCCTGTACCAGCCTGATGTATCAATGCCGCTGAAACAGGTATCAAAAAGGCGAAAAAATGCCGCAATTCCTGCTATTTTAACCACCGTAGCCATAAAAGTGGTAATCAGCGTTGGCGAACCCTGATAAACATCAGGCGCCCAGAAATGAAAAGGCACTGCACCTATTTTAAAGGCAAATCCAATCAGTACCAGCATGATCCCCGTGTGAAATATAAGCGGGAGTGAATTATTGGCGCTTACGTAATCTGAAATGCTTGCCAGATCAAAACTGTTCACTACCCCAAACAAAAGGGTAATTCCGAACAATAGAATTCCGGAGGCAAACGACCCCATTAAAAAGTATTTAAGCGATGCCTCATTTGAGGATAAATTGAGACGGCGACTTCCGGCCAGAATGTATAAAGCGATGGAGAGGATTTCAACACCTATGAATAGCATCACAAGGTTCGAGAAGGACGTCATCAGCAAAGCGCCGGTAAGCGCAAAAATCATCAGCGCATAAATATCGGCAACCACGCTCCCTTCATTTCTAAAATGCCATGATGCCAGCAAGAGTATTAACAGCGTTGAAAAAATGAGCAGTCCGTTAAAAGAAACCGAGTAATTATCACTGAGCATCATGCCGAACCATTCTTTCTGCTGATCCCAGTCGGCTGCATTCATTACAAACGAAGCCAATACACCGAGAACAGCTACAGGAATAAGCCATGAACGCTTCTGGTAAGCTCCCAGAAAGAGAATCGCAAAGCCAAGTAATGCCAGAATAATTAAGGCCGTCATAATCTCAGGGGGTTCCGTGGTAGTTATTAAGATGCCAGATCAGGAATTTCACTGCCTCATCTGATAAGTTGAAGATAAACTGAGGGAAAACACCCAGCAGAAATACAAATCCAACCAATGTAAACAAGCCCAGTTTTTCGGTCGGGCGCAAATCGGCAAATGTTTGTCCTTCGGCCGGCTCACCCAGCATGCTGAGTTTATAGGCCCGTAGCATGTAAACTGCGCAAAGAATGATGGTAAGCCCTCCAATGGCTGCAAACCAGTAGTTGTATTCATACAGGGAAGAAAGCAGCAGAAATTCTCCTACAAATCCGTTTGTTAAAGGCAGAGCGGCTGATGCAAATGAAATAATCATATAAACCGAAGCGAAAACCGGAGCGAGTTTTCTTACCCCTCCCATTTTGTCGAGTTGGGTAGTTTGCATTCTTTGCTGAAAAATTTCAGCGATAAAAAACAATGCAATCACGTTTACACCATGGGCCAGCATTTGAATCAATGCGCCCTGAAAACCGGTCTGCGAAAGTGTAAAAATACCCGCTGCAATAAGACCCACGTGCGCCAGCGAAGACCAGGCAAACAGCCTGCGCAGGTCTTTTTGACCGATTGCAATCCATGATCCATAAACGATACCGGCAATACCCATGATCATGATCACATCAGCGTAAGCTGCTGCTGCATCCGGAACAATGGGCAACACCCAGCGGATGATGCTGTAGAGCCCCATTTTCAGCATTATACCTGAAAGCAGCATCGTTCCGGTATTGGGAGCGGTGGTATATGTTTCAGGCTGCCATGAATGAAAAGGCATTAAGGGTATTTTAATGGCATAGGCCAGCATAAATGCCCAAAAAATCCAGCGCTGAGTTGTTTCGTCAAGCCTGAGAGCATAAAATGCATCAATGCCAAAACTACCTGATTGAAGGTACAACCAGAGGAGCGCAACAAGCATGAAAAGACTCCCGAGCAGCGTATAAATAAAAAACTTAAATGTAACCTTCACCCTGTTGTCTCCTCCCCACAACAATACAATGAAATAAACAGGAATCAGCGCAAGTTCCCAGCATACATAATACAGAAAGCCATCAAGTGCGGTAAATACTCCCACCAGCGCCGACTGCATGAATAATATCAGGAAGTAAAAAAGCGGGGCATTGCTGATTGTTTTATTCCATGAAGAAAGCACGATTACCGGCATCAGGAAATTGGTGAGAATCAGCATCAATATGCTGATTCCGTCAATTCCGGCAAAAAAGCGAATACCAAAACTCGGTATCCAGGATTTGTCAACTACCCCCTGCATATTGGCCAATAGTCCGGAGCGCTGGTAAATATCAAAACCAAAAATAGCAATGCCAGTAATGGTGGCCTGAATCAGGGTGGCTGCAAATGCAAATTCCCTTGATTTGAGGCGGGGAAAAATCAGGATAAGCAATCCTGCCAACAGCGGGAATGTGATGAGCAGGATTGTCAACTGTTCTGTAAGTATATTTCCGTTATCGGCTCCCATCATGCCTGATTGAATATAATGCTCATTACCAGAATCAATATTACCCCGATCACCATTGAGAAAATATAATACCCCACATTTCCTGTCTGGGCAAAGCGGAACGTTTTACTGCCCAGCAAAAAAGCATGTCCGGTACGATTTACAATTCTGTCGAAAAAGCCTGTTTCAAAAATTCTTTGTACAAAGCCTGATGCTTTAAAGAAAGGTCCGGCGATGACCCGCTCATATATTTCATCCACATAGTATTTTCTGGAAAGTAACTTTTCGATGAAAGGCAATTTATCTTCATCAGCGGCGGGCAAATGTTGATTGCTTTTGTAACGGATGCGTGCGTAAAACACCATCAACAAAACAGCTGCAACAGAAGCCCCCATCAGCACCCATTCCATAGTATGGGAAACATGCACCGGCTGAATGAGGGCGTCTTCACTCACAAGCTTCGCTCCTGACAACAATGGCGCAAAAAAGTTTTCGAGCCATTGATTACCTCCAAGCAGTGCAGGAACATTTAACAATCCGGCCATAACTGAACCCGCTGCCAGTATTATCAGCGGAAGGGTCATGCTAACCGGACTTTCATGTAAGTGATGCATTTGTTCATCCGTGCCCCTGAATGGCCCGTGAAAGGTAAGATAGAGTAGGCGGAACATATAAAATGCGGTTAATAACGCGCCGCCTGCACCGAGTATCCACAAAGCGGGGTGATGTTCATAGGCGGCAAGCAGAATCTGATCTTTCGAGAAAAACCCTGCAAGCGGTGGTATGCCCGAAATAGCAACCGATCCGATTAGAAATGTGGCATAGGTGACCGGCAGTTTCT
>JBIICM010000095.1:0-9737 GCA_044238875.1 Flavobacteriales bacterium
AGAGATGAGAAGGTTCATACAGGATGGCTTGAGCAGGCGGCATTGGAGTTGTTTATTCGCCGGTTTGACCAAATTCACCCTTTTACAGGAGGTAATAAGCTATTCAAATTAAACGGCTGGCTTGCCCTTAGGGCTCCTCATCAGTGTCTGGTTTCATTCGGAGGGGCATGGTCGAATCATCTGCTTGCGCTGGCTGCTGCAGGTCATCAGTTGGGTATCCCAACGGCTGCAATCATCCGCGGTGAGGCGGTGAAACCGTTTAACCCTGTATTGCAGAAATTGGAGTCACTGGGTATGCAGCTGCATTTTGTAAGCAGAACTGCTTACCGAATAAAACAACAGGATCATCATATTGCTGCGCTGATCAGCAATATGGGCGATGTATTGGTTATTCCCGAAGGAGGGGCCGGGGAACCCGGTATTATGGGGGCTATGGAAATGGTAAGCCAGACTGAACAGTATGACTGGGTGGTGTTGCCCGGCGGCACAGGTACAACAGCTGCAGGCGTGGCAACCCGCCTGCAGGGCAGTAAAACAAAAGTATTGGTGTTTCAGGTACTGAAAGGTGAGGCAATACTTCATAAGGAAGTGCAACGCACAAGCGGTATTGATTTGCATCAGTTAAATCAATTGTTCATCAGTGAGGATTTTCATTTTGGGGGTTATGCCAGGGTAAACGAATCACTCAGCGTGTTTGCCGCTGAATGGGCCGCCGAAACCGGCATTTTCCTGGATTATGTTTACGGGCTTAAGGCTATGGCTGGTTTAAAGAAAACAGCCGGATGCGGATTTTTCAAACCCGGCACCCGGCTGCTGTATTTACATACCGGTGGTTATTCAGAAATCAATTCCTGACCAGCCGCACCGTTACCTGTTGTCCATTTTCGCGGCTCATCCGGAGCAAATAAATGCCTGTTGACAGCCCGGCAAGGTCTATGGTAAATCGTTTTTCCTGTGTCACATGAAGTGGTTTAACTACTCTTCCGGTAAGGTCGGTAAGGATCCAGTAAACAGGCGAACCGTTATTGATACCTGATTCAACAATCGTAAAATCAGCTGCGGGATTGGGCATTAAACTTATGGCATAGGCCCAGTCGTTGTTTTCATTGAGGTTGGTAACAGTAATTATTTTACATGCAGAGTCTGTGCCGCAATCATTAATGGCCGTCAGACAAACTTTATAATTGCCCATAGCTGAAAATGAATGGCTAGGGTTTGTTTGGTTAGAAGTGCCATTATCGCCAAAATTCCATGCATAGGATGTTGGGTTGCCTGTTGACTGGTTGTTGAAGTTGATTACGCCCTGATCAAATGAGAATTCGAAGCCGGCTTCAGGCAGGGGGCTAGAACCTACAGTAAATTGTTGGGTTTTATCACATCCCGATGCATCGTCAATTATAACGGTGTAGGCTCCTCCGGCCAATCCTGTTATATTTTGTGATGTGCTTCCGTTTGACCAGTTAAAGGTATAGGGAGGTTTTCCGCCTGATGGAGCAAGGTTAATGGCTCCGTTTTTTTGCCCTGCACAGGTTTCATTAAAGATGGTTTCATTGGCAGATAATGCGGAAGGTTCAGTAACAATAGCTTTTGATTGAATTACACAATTATTGTTATCTTTCACATAAAATGTGTAATTACCGGAAGGCAGGCCGGTAAAGTTTCCGGTGGGCTGAAAGTCAATATTGTCTTTTGAATAAGTATAAGGAGGTGTTCCGCCTGTGACACTAACGGTTACCGCTCCATTGCTAAGGCCATTGCAGGTAACATTAGTTACAGCGCGCGATATATTCACCTGATTGACCCCTGAAATTGCAGCAAGGCCTCTTCGCTGAATATTTTTTACCGAAGTAAAAATTCCGCCGGCATATATTGTTTCATTGCCGCATTCGGTATGTGCCTTCACAACAAAAACATTATCGTTGGCAACAGGATTCCATGGAAGTAGCTGGCCGTTGCCTGATGTATCAATAGCTGCCAGCCTGCTTCTGGTCTGACCACCCACATTTGAAAAATTCCCGCCCAGATATAAGGTAGCACCAGAAACAATCATTGACTGAACCACATCATTTACAGTCAGGTTGAGGCTTTTGGGCGCAGTAGCAGTAGAACTTGTATCAAACGCCACGAGGCGGGCTCTGTTTACGCCGGCTACAGTAGTAAATGATCCGCCCGCAAAAATTACTTTACCGGCCAGCGCCAGCGAATACACCTGATTGTTTGGATTGGGATTCCAGCCGGTTGCGGCACCCGAATTAACATTAACTGCGGCTAACCTGTTCCGGTTAGCACCTCCGATGCTGGTGAATGCACCACCAACAAAAAGGTTGTCGCCACTTAAAATAATTTCATTAACCGTGTTGCCGGGGTCGGGTTTAAAAGCAGTTGCCTGTCCGGTTTGAAGATCAATAGCAGCAAGCCGGCTTCTGGCCTGCCCTCCGATGTTTGTAAATGTTCCGCCGGCATAGAGCGTTTGCCCGCTTATAACAACGGTATTTACAGCATTGTTGGCATTGGGATTCCAGGTGGCATTGAGCGTACCTGCGGTTTTATCAATCATGGCCATCCGGTTAATTGCCGTTCCGCCAATATTTGTAAATGTGCCCCCTGCAATAATTGTATTCTGATAAAGGGCAAGCGTGTTCACTGTATTATTTGCATTAGGATTCCAAGCGGTGGCAGCTCCGGTGCTGAGGTCTATGGCAGCCAGCCTGTTTCGCAATACTTCAGCAGCCGCATTAAAAGTTCCTCCCGCAACGATGGAAGAGCCGCTTACAGCCAGAGCGGTAACAGATGCATTTACTGCAGGATTCCAGGCTACCTGCTGACCGGCCTCGTTTATTTTGGCCAGAAAACTTTGGGGCTGGCCGCCAATATTGTTAAAAACACCTCCGGCATATACAAAGGAGCCAACTTTCACAACTACATTTACCGCTGCGTCAGCATTGGGGTTCCATGCGGCTGCCGCTGCAGTAGTTGTATCAATGGCTGCAAGTCGGTTCAGGCCGAAGCCACCAATACTTGTAAAGTTACCACCTGCATAAATCAGTTTTTCAGCAGCAAACAATGAGTTTACCGTGTTGTTCGCTCCCGGATCCCAACCTGAAACTTTCCCGTTTATTGTATCAACCGAAGCGATGCGGTTACGTGTTTGCCCGTCAACCGTTGTGAATGTGCCGCCGAGGTAAACGCGTGCGCCATGTAAAACCATGGAGTTAACCAGGCCATTGGTGATATTCGGATTCCAGGGGGTATTGATGCCGATGGTGAGATCAAGACATGCTGCTCTGGCGCGATTTTGAGAATTAACCTGGGTGAAAGTTCCGCCCAGGTAGAGTTTCGACCCTGATAAAACCATGGTATTTACCTGATTATTTACGCCCGGATTCCATGAAGTAACCAGACCGGATGCAATGTCAATTTCCGCAATATTTGCGCGACTTTGCGATGAAACAGAAGAGAAAGAGCCGGCTATATACAATCTGCCGTTTCTTATTGCGATTGCCCTGACGGCTCCGTTTGGTGTAGGATTGAAAGCTGTATTGAGTTGACCGTCAGATTTGATGTGTATGATGTTTGAATAAGTAAGTCCGTTAACTACTGTAAATGCACCTCCGATAAACCAGCCTCCATTTCCGTCAGGTACGGTTGTATAGATTGTTCCGGGGGTAATGACCGGCAGATTTGCGTTCTTTTTGGCGTCAGACTGACCAAAGCTTGCCAGACAACCCGTATTCTGGCCAACTTTCGTAAATGTACCACCAATGTAAAGTACATTTCCATCGCGGAGCATGTCATTTACCTGCCCGCCCGAATTGACAGACCAAAGGGTGGTATCAACGTTTTGGGCGCGAATTTGGCTGATGAACAGGCAAAGAAACAGTAAAAAATTTTTCATGGCTTTTGTTTTGAATTGTTGCAGCAATACTAAAAAATATCAGGTTTAAGTTATTTTCAAATTATCATTTTTTCATGAAATTGATGCTGATAAAAAGCAACCTGCAAGGGTAGGCTCTTCCCTGGTTAATAAATAAGTGCGATTCAGCTTCACGCAACGCCAGGGCAATGTCGTAGCCGAATAATTATTTGGCGTCAATTAACTCCAACGAAATGCTTAATTGAAAGCGAAAAATTTGCTGCTACCCCGGGGTTTTCCACCCCATATTTATAAAATACAAAATGACGAAAAATTTGATTAATAACATTTTACAAATTTCTTAAGGCTATACAGAAAGCTTTTAAACCCAATTTATGCAATAGAATTGCACAAATTGCCCCAAGGGCCGAAGGAATCTGCGATTCATCGCGGTTAACCCGGTTGCTGCGCTCATAGCCAATGCGCTATGCATTAGAGCGATGCGCTTCTAATGCATAATCCGGGATGAATGTAATTCAGTTGGAATTGATTGTAACTCCGAATAGGCATTCAGGTTTTCTTGGGGGGGCTATCTTTTACATGCGGAGTTAGTTAACACCATCGCAATGGCGTAACTTCGGATAACCATTCGGCATCAGGCAACGCCAACGGGATTGCCATATATAACGATTTCTCAGCCAACGTAATACTGACAGACTCATAAGCATGACAAATTTCTTCTGAGTAAAAGCATTAAATCGGTTGGGGAATCTTTATTTTTACCAAGTTAATGAAAACAGTTCTCGTAAATATTGGCCTTGTAACGCAATTTGCCTTAAAGTATTTCAGGGAGCTGTTTAAGCCCAGGTTTGAATTCGGCGAGCTGGTGCGGCAGTGTTATTTTATCGGTAACCTATCATTGCCGCTCGTGGCTATTACCTCATTCATTATGGGTCTGGTGATCACCATTCAGTCGAGGCCAACACTTGTTGAGTTTGGGGCAGAAGCCTGGTTGCCGAAGATGGTTTCGGTTTCGCTGGTGCGTGAAATTGCGCCGGTGATTACCGCACTGATCTGCGCCGGCAAGATAGGGTCAGGCATTGGTGCCGAACTCGGATCTATGAAGGTTACAGAACAGATTGATGCCATGGATGTTTCAGGTACCAATCCTTACAAATTTCTGGTGGTGACGCGGGTAACGGCTACCACCTTCATGATACCCATACTGGCAGTGCTTGCGGATGCTGTTTCGCTTTACGGAGCGTACCTTGGCGCAAACATCAGGGGTGTGGTGAGCTGGGATCTTTACTGGAATCTTGTATTTGAAACCCTGGTATTTGGCGACATGGTTCCTTCGCTGGTAAAAACTTTCTTTTTCGGATTTGCCATCGGAATAATCGGCTGTTATATGGGATATCATTCCAATAAAGGAACCGAAGGTGTGGGCAGGTCGGCCAACAGTGCTGTAGTTATATCCTCGCTGCTGGTTTTTATCATTGATTTGCTGGCGGTACAGATTACTGATATCCTTAACCTCAACTAGCTTTAAATTTTCCTATGCAGGATGCTGTAATCAGGGTGAAGGATGTTTACAAGGCTTTCGGGACAAATAAGGTGCTGAGTGGATTTAATATGGATCTTTTCAGGGGCGAAAATGTGGTCATTCTGGGTAAATCAGGCTCCGGTAAATCAGTTCTCATCAAGTGTATTATCGGTCTGATGCAACCTGACAAGGGGAGCATAGAGGTATTGGGTCAGCAGGTGCCGCAGCTTGATCCGGATACGCTTGATAAATTGAGGGTTAAAGTTGGATTTCTATTTCAAAGCAATGCCCTCTATGATTCAATGACTGTGCGGCAGAATCTGGAATTTCCCCTGCGGAGGCATTGGTTTAAAACAAGCAAGGCAGAGGTGAACCAGCTGGTGATGGAGGCGCTTGAAAGTGTTGGCCTCCCGCAAACAGTGGATATGATGCCGGCTGAATTATCGGGAGGTATGCGCAAACGCATAGCGCTGGCACGAACGCTGATTCTTAAACCGGAAATTATTTTGTATGATGAGCCTACTACCGGACTTGATCCGATCACTGCCCGGGAGATCAGCACGCTCATGCTTGAGGTTCAGAAAAAATACAATACATCCTCAATAATTATTTCACATGATATAAATTGCGTGAAAATAACTTCAAACAGGGTCATCATGCTGATTGATGGCTTGTGCTATGCAAGCGATACCTACGATAACCTTAAACAATCAGCTGATGGCAGAATCAGCGAATTTTTTGAATAGTTGAATTATGCAGGAAGCAACATCCAGAAATATTAAACTCGGTCTGTTCGTTGTGGCCGGCACTGCTCTGCTGATACTCGCACTTTACCTCATCGGATCAAAGCAAAATCTCTTCGGGTCAACGATCAGATTACATGCATCTTTTCAGAATGTTAACGGCCTTATGCCGGGCAATAATGTGCGGTTCTCAGGCATTGATGTTGGTACAGTGGTGAAAGTGGATATTTTAAATGATTCTACTGTTGGTGTAGAAATGATTATTGAAGATGATGTTCAGCCGTTTATCAGAAAAAACGCGCTTGCGGCCGTTGGCACCGACGGGCTGATGGGCGATAAGCTGATCAACATTTACCCGGTAAATGAACCCTCTGAAATAGTTGCCGACGGCGATCAGCTGCGCACCAGGGATCAGGTGGGTACGGATGAAATGATGCGCACCCTGAGTGTCACCAATGAAAATGTGCGCGAAATTTCCAGTCAGATCAAACAAATTGTCACCAGGTTAAACAAGCCGAATTCACTCTGGAGTATTTTAATGGATACCACCCTTTCAGAAAATGTACGAAGCGCTTTGGTTAGCATCAGACTTACCGGTGACCGCACTGCACTTCTTACCGGCGATCTTCAGCAGATCGCCCGCGACATACGGTCTGGCAAGGGTACAATAGGGGCGCTGATTACTGATACGAGTATCAGCAACGGACTAAAACAAAGCATCGTCAGCATTCGCCTGCTGAGTGATTCGGTGGCTTCGGTTACCGGTGATCTGAATGCTGTTATGGATGGCATCCGTGAGGGTAAAGGCGCTATCGGCACACTTCTTCTGGATACTACATTTGCCCGTAACCTGAATCTTACCATGGAAAACATTCAGCGGGGTACCCGCGGATTTGACGAAAACATGGAAGGTTTAAAGCAGAGTATTTTTCTCCGGAAGTATTTCCGCAAAAAGAAGAAGTAAAAAGTACAATCGGAGTAATTTTACGTTTCGTCCAGAAAGAGGAAACGGCTTTTAAAGCTTTCCCTGCTTGTAAACCGGTACAGTTGAGCAGGCTTCGCCATACATTATACTTTTCACCACAGGTTGCAGGTGGGCAGTGAGCATCAGGTAAGCGGCATCGGGCACCGGCAGATTGCCGCAGCCCTTGATGATTATCCGCTGATCACGATACGTTTCTGGATTAATGCTACTGATAATTTCTCTGAAAATTTCTGTTTCGAGTGTATTCAGGTTGCCCATCACCACCTTTTTGGCAAAGGGCGCCAGCCGGGAAGCGATCAGCATATAGGCCCAGACCGGAATGATGGCATCTGCTGAACAGTGCAACGCAACATAGGCATCATGGTACTGCTCCCAGTCATGAATTCCGAGCCATTCACGCAAATCTTTTTCTCGCAGGATTTGCCCCATGAACAAACGTTCGGCCATATCTATCTGCATACGGCGACCTTTGGGATACCAGTCTTCAAGGTCGATGTTCACCAACCCGCTTGAGGCTACTTTGTTTATGATCTCTTCCATTATTACACAAAGCTTACAAAAAACCCAATTCCAGTTTGGCCTCCTCACTCATCATATCCTGCGTCCAGGGTGGTTCGAAAGTGATTTCAACTTTGGCGCTGTTTACCCCTTCGATGGCTTTGATTTTTGTCTCCACATCCGGAGGGAGGGTTTCCGCAACCGGACAGGAAGGCGAGGTGAGGGTCATAAGGATATGCACATCAAGCTGTTCGTTGATATTGATTTCGTAGATCAGCCCCAGCTCGTAAATGTTCACAGGTATCTCCGGATCGTAGCAATCCCTGAGTACTTCCATAACATCCTTTTCAATATGTTCAGCCGTTTTAATCATGCTTTTCAGTTGTATGGATAAGGGCAAATAACTTCATCTGTTTAACCATTGATACCAGCCCGTTTGAGCGGGTAGGGGAGAGGTGTTCTTTCAAACCAATGCGATCAATGAAGCTGAGGTCAGCATTAACGATGTCTTCCGGTTTTTCACCTGAAAGTACCCTGACAAGCAGACTTACTATGCCTTTAGGAATCTGCGCATCACTATCGGCAAAATAGTACATGTTGCCGTTTTCATAGCGTGCATCCAGCCATACACGACTCTGACAGCCATGAATCAGGTGTTCGTCATCTTTCAAGCGCTCCTCAATCAGCGGCAGGGCACGTCCCTGATCAATAAGATACTCATATTTGCCGGTCCAGTCATCAAAAAGGGCAAACTCTTCTTCAATCTCTGTTTCTTTCGACTGTATACTCATGATAACATGCGTTGTGCAATGGTCAAAACATCCTTCAGGCGGTCAATTTCTCCGTAGGTATTGTAAAACGCCAGGGATGCCCTTATGGTGCCGGGGATACCGAAGAAATCCATAACAGGCTGGGCGCAATGATGGCCTGTGCGCACCGCAACGCCATGTTTGTCGAGTATGAAGCCAACATCGTAGGGATGCAGCCCTTCCAGGATGAAAGAGATCACCGGGACTTTATGCGCTGCCGTTCCCACAATGCGCAGGCCGGGAATAGTGCGGAGTGTTTCGGTAGCATAGTTCAGAAGCCCTGTTTCATGGGCTTCCATGGCCTCCCAGTTGAAAGAAGAATAATACTGAATAGCTGCACGAAGAGCTATTGCACCCGCGATATGTGGTGTTCCGGCTTCAAAACGGAAAGGGGCAACGTTAAAGGTTGTTTTTTCAAATGTTACGCGTTCAATCATGTCTCCGCCTCCCTGCCATGGCGGAAGCTCGTTGAGCAGATTTTCCCGACCCCACAGAATACCGGTTCCGGTGCTGCCCAGCATTTTATGGGCAGAAAAAACGTAAAAGTCACAGTCAAGCGCTTGCACATCCGCCCTGAAATGAGGTAAAGCCTGAGCACCGTCAAGCAGCACCAGAGCACCCTGTTGCCGTGCCAGAGCAATAATATCATGCACCGGATTGATTGTTCCCAGGGCATTGGATACATGTGACATTGCAAGCATACGGGTGCGGGGCCCTATAATGTGCCTTGCCTCCTCCAAAATCAACGCTCCGTTTGCGTCCATCGGAATGACCCGTAAAATCGCGCCGGTTGCTTCACAGGCCAATTGCCAGGGCACGATATTGCCATGGTGTTCCATGGCGCTGATAACCACTTCGTCGCCGGCTTTCAGGTAATTTACACCCCAGCTTTGGGCAACAAGGTTGATACTTGCCGTTGTACCGCTGGTAAATACTACTTCGGATGGCTTGAAAGCATTGATCCATTTTGCCACAGCTTCGCGTGCTTCCTCATAGGCGTTGGTGGCCAGCTGGCTAAGGTGATGAACACCCCGGTGTATATTGGCATTGTATCCGCTATAATAATTTACGATGGCATCAATTACCGCAACAGGCTTCTGGCTGGTAGCTCCGTTATCAAAATACACCAGCGGATGCCCGTTTACCTCACGGCTGAGAACCGGAAAATCAAGTCTGACCTTATCTGCATCAAATTTCATGATCGCGGTTTTATCAGCAACTGTCTGCATCATCAATGAAGTGTTTCAATTTTATCACTCAGCCATTGGCGTAATTTATCATGGCTGATCTGATCAAGAATTTCACC
>JBIICM010000096.1:0-9597 GCA_044238875.1 Flavobacteriales bacterium
CGGCAAAAGGCATTCAGCGTTGAGCACGTTTTTACGGGCGGAAATTCAGGTATTGTAAATGCCTGCAGCCAGCGTAACGGGCCTTCCTGGAGAATGATTGTAAGTCCGGGAGCCGGTGGATTTGCATACGGTATTTATCCCGGCGGACAAAGCGGTAATCCGGGTAGCCGTTATTATGATAACTTTATAGCCGACTGGAGCAAGGGTAAGTATTACCGGCTCAAAATGCTCCCGAATAGTGACCGTGAAAAACGCATGCTTTGTTTACTGAAAGCGTATGGAAAATAAGAGGGGGAAATTCTGGATAAGGGTTGCTATCGTGGTGGCGGGTATTTTGGTGCATCAGTTGCTGCTGCCCTGGTGGGGTTTACCACTGGCCTGTCTGCTTTGCGGATACCTGACAGCCCCCATGAACCGGTCTGCATTTATGGCAGGTTTTCTCGGAGGATTTGTAGCCTGGGGGCTTCCGGCACTTTACCTCGATTTGCAAAATGATTCAATACTCACCGCAAAGGTTATCAGGTTGTTTCCATTGCCCGAAATGCCAATTTTGCTTGTGCTGCTTACAGCTTTGCTGGGGGGCATAATGGGAGGATTCGCCTGTAAAACGGGTGATTTGTTCCGAAGGTTTTTTTTGAAAGAAAAAGCCAGGTACTACTGACTACTGCTCAGCGCACTTCGGTGAAATCAACATATTCACCCTCATCACTGCCTTTGCCCGGGGTTTCAATCCTGATATCACCTTCCCTGCGGGCGGAGGTATTACGCTGCGGCTCACGGTAAGCGCCTTGCATGCTGCGGGCTGTTTTCTGCACAAAATGCCTCGCCACAAGCGGCAGTATGAGGTTGAAAAACACCTGATAAAGGAAATAGATAAACAGTAAAATGAGCAGAAAACGCATGGTCTTAAATTATGATTGCAAATTTACAAAATACCTGCCATTGATCAAGCTATGGCATAATGTCGCTAAACGCGTCAGGCGCATTTAAAAACTGATGGATCAGTGCCGGCTCAAAACCTTTTGCCACAAGCTGCCTGAAGCGCTTACGGGCGTCAGCGGCTGTTTTCACCGGTGGTTTTTCAATCAGGCGCTGAAGTGTTTGCCGGTATTCATTATCCCGTATTTCCTGCAGACCATTTTTTATGCAGGGTTTGGATACTTTCTTTGCAAGCAGCGCTGCTTCAATTTTTCGCCGTCCCCAGTGATTGTTTTTGAACTTACCCCTTGCAAAAGCCCTTGCAAAACGCTCCTCGCTGATGAAACGGGTGGCAATCAGCTCAGCAATCAGCTGTTCAGCCATCGCCCCCTTAAGGCCGAGTGCCGATAGTTTTTGCCTGACTTCTTCCTGACAGCGTTCCTGATAGGCGCAATAACGTTCAACCTTGTTTCTGATATCCTGACTAATCATACAATGATAAGCTGCATTATTGGGTAACCTAAGAGAAAAGTTCTTCCAGTTCCTCGCGGCTGATGGCTGAAAACGGATTACCGCCACTTATAATTTCCCGGGCCAGTTTGTTTTTCCTTTCCTGCATCCGCAGTATTTTTTCTTCAATGGTGTCGCGTGTGATGAATCGCCAGGCGAATACCGGCTGAAACTGGCCGATACGGTGCGAACGGGCAATGGCCTGGGCTTCGGCAGCCGGATTCCACCAGGGATCGAGGATGAAAACAGAATCAGCTTGTGTGAGGTTAAGACCGGATCCCCCCGTTCTTAACTGAATCAGGAAAACCCTGAAACCATCACTTTTTTCATACTCCTGCAGCAGACCTGCACGCGCCGGCATTGGCACACTTCCGGTGAGCATGCTAAAAGGGATGCCGTTTGTTTGAAAATGATTGCTGTAGAGCTCAAGATGCCTGACAAACTGCGAAAACATCAATACCTTCTTGCCCTCTGCCCTCAGCACTTCCAGGCGTTCGAGTACTTGTTCAAACTTGGCTGAATTGCCGGTATAGGTTTGGTCATCAAGTACCGGATGAATCGCAATTTTACGGAGTTGCATCAGTCCGCGAAGAATCATAAACTGACTTTTCTGAATACCTTCTTGGTTAACCAGTTGAAGGATTGCATTCCGGTAAGCTGATTTTTGCTGTTCGTAGCGTTCACGCTGAACCTCATCCATTTCGCAAAAATGCTCCAGCTGGGTTAAGGCAGGCAGCTCTGGCGCCACCTCTTCCTTGGTTCGGCGCATGATAAACGGCTGAATCACTTTTTTCAGCTTCTCAAGTTGTTTCTGATCATTGTTTTTCTCTACCGGAATGATAAATTCTTTTCTGAACCAGGCAAAACTGCCCAGCAGACCGGGCTGCAGAAAATTAAGCTGTGACCACAAATCTGAAAGGGAGTTCTCAACCGGGGTGCCGGTCATTACAATGCGTTGCTTGCCTCTGAGCTGGCGTACACGCTGGTAGGTAACAGAGCGAACATTCTTGATGAGCTGGCTTTCGTCGAGCACGATGGTTGAAAATTCAGTTTCACTGAACAGGTGAATATCATTTCTGATCAGGCCATAGGTGGTGAGCACCACATCGGCATTCTGCGCTACATCACCGTGCTGTCTGCGCTTTTGCCCAGCATGAATGTAAACCAACAAATCGGGCGCAAATTTCCTGAGTTCATTCATCCAGTTATGAATCAGCGAAGGGGCCATCACAATCAGGGCCGGACTCACCTTAACGGGTGTCGGCATATCAAACAAACTCAGCTGTCCGTTTGAGGAATGCCCCTGATACCCGACTGCTTCTTCGGCAGGCGTTTGTTCATTTATCCGAACATGCAACAGTAGTGCAATTACCTGAATCGTTTTGCCGAGGCCCATATCATCGGCCAGGCAGGCGCCTAATGATTTTGAGCGCAGGTTCCACAGCCAGCTGAAGCCGCTGAGCTGATATGCGCGCAATTGAGCGTTAAGTGTGGGAGGCTGCCCAATCAAAATCTCATCATTTTGCGCGTAAATGAGTTGTTTATCTGCCGGCAGCCTGTGCGATAAATCGCCGGTTATCATCGGATGCTGATCAAGCAAGCCATGATGCTGGCGATGCAGCCGCAATAATTCACCGGTTTCTTCACCGAATTCAAAAAGGCCCGCATACTGAGCAAACCAGGCCTCGGGCAGCAATACCATTGAGCCATCTGGCAGCAGCCACTGGCGGTTCCGCTCGAGTATATTTCTCCGTAATTGTAAAAAAGGGATCACAAGGTCTCCTATCTTCACTACTGCGCGGATGTCGAACCAGTCGTTTTCATTGTCCATCGACAACAATTCAATCACTGGTTTTTCGAGCTTAACCTGTAGTCCTTCAAAGTCGCTGCTGATAACGAAACCACTCCCGTTGAGCTGTTCTCTCTGATCACGCAGCCATTCAAGTGATTCGTATTCGCCGCCTGTTGTATTTTGTAATACAAACCAGGAGGAGGCCACTTGTTTAAGCCCCAGCCGGGTAAGCGCTTCCGAAGCGGCATCTTCCATGGCAAAGTCGCGTTTAAAGCGAATCAGGGTACGCTCACTGCCGTTGCGGGCAAGCTGCACCAGCACGGGTTGCTGATTGGCAGCTGTAACCGGCAGATGGTCATAATGAAATTCAAGCTGGATGCGCGGCGCTCCGCCTAATCCGCGTGTGAGGCGTAATACTTTGCTGATTTTATCAGGCGTGTCGCGTGTCTGAAACCCTTCAAACCGTACTTCAAACTTTCTGGAAGCTTTCAGCATGAATGAGGCCAGGTACTGGTCGGTGAGTTTATCAGGAATGCTGATCTCGCGCTTCTTCAAAAAGGGTTTCAGCTTGTTGCCGTCAGTTCCGTCGGCGAATCCGTAAATGCAGCCATTGTGCAGCAGCCAGCAGGGCTCACCCGAAAGTATTTCGGTTCCTTCGCGCCACAAGTCAAGTTTGCGGCCACTGAAACTCACCTCAAGCTGATACCTGATGCCATCTTCTGTTCTGCAGAATGCATAAACAACTTTTGGCGGAGTGCTCATTACATGGTAACCTTTCAACCCGGGGTGATCAGAGGAGCGTTCTTTCCAATGTACCTCGCAGCCCTTTAGTAATTCAAGGCAGGCTGCAATTCTGCGGTCGAAGTAACCAGAGAGTGCCTGGGTGAGCGCCTTATCTGCTGACATTTTTTCAAGAAAAAGTTCCCATTTGAGTTTCTTTTTATTGAATTGTTTTTCAATCGATTGCTGACTTAACTCAGCAATCAGTTTCAGCAGTTTTCTGTCAACCTCGGTGTAAGGGTAATTATGATCGTCAATCCGCTCATAAACAAGTCGCTGAAACTGGTAAGAAACAGCACCTGAATCGAGCAGATGAACCAGATAGGCGTTTAAACTTAGACCCAGTTGCGGATGGCGATAAAAGCTGTAAATTAATTTCATGGGTCAATGCCGGAGACATTAAATAGTATGCAATCTGCAAGAATAATCATTCAGAGCCTTTGCGCCCTGCTTTGGGGTAAAATTTTTTTACCCTCCGGATCTGCATTGCTGATCCAGACCAATCCGGGTTGTTTGCCAGGTTCAATAGTGCCCAACAGATTTGAAACGTTAAAAAGTAGGGCGCCATTCATACACGCCCATTCGAGCAGCTCAGTTGCCTCAATGGCAGGATAGGCTCCGGCGATCAGTTTTAATTCTTCCCAGATATCCAGCTGATTGTTTGAGGCCAGACTATCCGTGCCTATCACCATCTTTAGTTGCATCCGTCTGAAAAGTTCAATATCGGGCAAGCGTTGTTCAATGAAAAGATTTGCTCCTGGACAGAGGCAAAACCAGGCATCGCGCGCGCGCCATTCTTGCAGGTCGGCCGCCTCGGTGAATGTATTGTGCACCAACAGCACCCTTATGTTTTCAGGTATTCTCCGGCCGAGCCAGGTAAGCGAAGAAATCCCCGGCGGGTTCCATGTTTGATCTGAAATACCCATTTTGACCAATCGTTCAGCCATCGGGCCGGTTCCGTTGATAAAAAGTTCGCGTTCACTGAATGTTTCCTGGTTGTGTATGCTCAGTATTCCGCCCGTATTCAACAGTTCGCGGCAGATCAGGTCAAGCAGCTTTAATGATACCGAGTAGGGTGCATGCAGACAAAGGTTGCCGCGGCTGTTTCTGGGCAGCCCTTTTAAAGTTTCCAGTAATGCATATCCGCCTTCCATTACATCATCGGCCTTATTGCTGTTAAAGCCAAACCGTTCAATAAATGTATGATAGGCGATTTCAGAAACCTCCTTCACATAAAAACTACCCGACCCGTTTGAGATATCACCTGTGAAAACAATACCGGCCTGCTGCATTTCACGGTCTGCCTTGAGCATGGCCGACCTGCGCGTTTCCTCGCCTGCATCACGCTGCAGCATCAGCGCTTCAATAAAGCCATTGAGTCCGGTTCCGCTGCTGATAAGGCCTTTCAGATGAGAGAGCTCCAGATGGCAGTGTGCATTCACAAAACCGGGCACGATCCAGCCCGGAAAATAGTCGGCATTTGCCCGGTCATAACCGGCATCACCGGGCTGCAGCACCGTCAGTACTTTTTCATCAGCATCAGTAATTACAATACCGTCTTTGACCGGGCTGCCACTGAGTGTAAAAATAAGGTCGGCTGTTCGTCGGTTCATTGTCTGAACTTCCGGTAGATTCTGATGGCAGCGAATAGCAAAACAATAAGGCCCAGTATGCCTAATATGCCGCGGAACATATCAGCGGTATTTCTGAAAATCACCAGGAATACAATGGCGAATAAGAGTACGGTTGGTACCTCATTCCATATCCGCAGGAAATAGGAACTCACATACACACGGTTATTGCGCAAATCGTTGTAAAACTTTTGAAGACTAAACTGATAAAATACCAGTAAAATGACCAGGATGATCTTTACCCATAACCAGAACCATTCTTCGCTGAATGCTATACCCATTGTTGTGGCAAGCCATGAGCCGAGAATGAGCGTAATGATCATGGAGGGCCACATGATACCGAACAGCAGTCTTTTCTGCATGATTCTGAAACGGTTTAACAAGGCATCTCTAAGTTTTTCATCATCGTTTCGTGCCTCCACATCATATACCAGCAGGCGCGGAAAATAAAACAAACCTGCAAACCAGGTTACCACAAAAATGATATGCAGTGCTTTTAGATATTGGTAAGCCATCGGCGATTGATAAAGATCAGTTTATTGAAATTATTATCATTTGAAGGAATCTACCTGAATCCGTTCATAATGCCATCCGGAGGGCGTCATTAACCTTAAAAGGATGAGGCCGCTTGTTTTTTCGGAGAGTTGAACATTCCAACCTTCAGCGGTTTTTTGAAATTCAGCAGCAACTGAGCGGCCCTGCAGATCAAAAACTCCGGGTGGATCGTGAAGCTGCAAACCATCGGATTGTATAGTAAATGAACCGTTTGACGGATTGGGGAATACCCTGCAGTTTGGTTTTTCAGCCAATTGATTCATGCCGAGTGGCAAAGCAGTCTGCCGGTAAAAAACTTCAGCCTGGGCCGCAGCCTTATTCAATTCCTGCAGGGATGGAGCCGCCAGAAAGGCAACCGGAAAACGGATTTTCTCTCCGGGCTGCAATTCAAAGGGCCCTCCCGAAATAATGGTGATTACATCATTACCGTTTGCGGTGCTGCCTGCCTGCGTTCTTAAATTTGTAAGTGCAAAATATTTCTCCTCATCGGTGAAACCATCTGCAAGATTCAAACCTCCTTCTCCGCCGGGAATATTGTCAATATTGTAGCAGCCGGCAGCCGTTCCGCCCAGCAAGCGGGTTGCCGTGTAAAGGGTGTCCAGTGGCAAGGTATGCACATAAGCCATACTCAGCTGTTGATTCCATCCGGCACGATTCGCGGCAGGATCTGCCAGATCCCAGTCACAAAATATTCCTGCATAGAAATTCGTCAGTGGTACGTCTGAAGTATTATTCAGCACATATTCGGCCAGCATGAAATGGCGGTTTTCAAACGCCTTACTCACGATAATGCGTTGCTCAACACTCACCGGAATACCACTATCTTTAGAACTGAAGGTTCCCCGATACTCTTCGGGTGCTGCAGCCGGCAAGTTGCGGCGTGTGAGCACCAGCTCCGCCCTGAGTTCATCAGTGTCGCCGGCGACTCCTCTTATGTTGTCAGCTACCCCTCTGCCGGCGGCGCCGAGCATTAAGCCGCCCTCATACAATAGCTGGTCACTTTTCAGATAGCGGAATCCGTAGGCTTTGATAAATCCTCCGCTGGTAATGCCGGCCGAACCTTCGGAGCCAAATGAAGCGCTGATGGCTGATGTTTCAACATTAATAACATCGCTGTAAACCGGCAGATAGATGTATTGGTCGCGCAAATATCCGGCAGCTTCTACCCGTAGTTTTAAAATCACAGTTTCATTGATGCCAGCTTCTGGCTTCACCACTAAAACAAAGGGCATATCTTCCAGTGAACGTGAAGCAAGGTTGCCCATTGCGCCAATGTTTTTTGCAGGATTAATCAGCATTACCGCATTACTTTCAGTGCTGATGGTTAATTTAACATTGGGAGCCGGTGCCAGATAATTAATCAGGATACCCCAAAGGCTCACCGTATCTCCGGGAATAAAACGCCCAGCTCCGCTTCCTTTTGCCTGAAGGTCAGTCAAAACAACGGCAGGCCTTCCGCCCAGCGTAAGCGCCCTGAGCATGTTGAGCCGGCCTTCGCCCAGCTTGTTCCGGTAGGCAGCGTTTACCTCCAACGTATCAATTGGGTCAGTACTGATTTTCAGCTGCTCTGCGATCTGCCTGCTGTTCCATTGGGGAAAGGCGGAACGGAGCAATGCCGCAGCGCCTGCAACAACAGGGGCCGACATGCTTGTGCCCCCGCTTTTGACATAAGAACCGTTGATCCAGGTTGACAGCACATTGTCGCCCGGAGCCACCAGATCAAGGTAATAGCCATAGCTTGAAAACTCAGGCTTGGTATCCCGTAAATCAGAAGACCCCACTGAGAGCGCATAGGGGTATGCGGCAGGATAAAACTGTTTTTCGTTGTTGTTGTTACCGGCACCGCATACCACCACACAATTTCTGTTTACCGCAGCATACCGCACCAGTTCCTGATTGATGTCGCTGAACTGTGCCCCTCCCCATGAACAATTGATCACCTTGCAGCCATGATCGGCAGCATAAATAAGCCCTTCGTAAGCACCATTCAGTATTCCCTGTGCATTGGCGATCTTAATGTGCATGTAACGGCTGTTGAACGCGGTGCCTGCCATACCAGTTTGGTTATCAGTTACCGCACAGCAAAGGCCTGTTACATGAATACCATGGTAAGACGCGTCAACTGAAGGGTCGTTGTCATCAGAACCGGTATCCCATCCGGTGAAATTATCAACATATCCATCCTGATCATCGTCTAAGCCATTCAGGGGGTCAGACCAGTTTCGCTGGATATTGGCATTGAGATCAGGGTGGAGCGGCTCATGTCCGGTATCAGTGATGCCGATCAGCACCGTTGTATCGCCCTTCTGGATATCCCATGCGGCATAGGCGTTGATGCGGGTAAGCGCATACTGAACGCCGGTGCTGTCATCATTAGGCACATAGCAGAGGGTTGGGATAAAATGAGGTTCGGCAAATTTTATCCATGATTGCTTTTTGAGCAGTGAAACAGCCTTCTCAACAGCGGCATCTTCAGCAATACGCAGGGTGTACAAACCGCTCAGGTCGGCATATTTTTCACCCTGCGGACTGTATAAAGACCTTGGTTTTTTTGCGCGCGGAAAACGTTTGGTAACTGCAGCAAATCCATAGTCTTTTAACAAAACAGATAAGCGCTTTTTGAGCGTATCCTCATTGGTAACATTACCGCTATGCAGCATGATCTGAATGGTGCCGGGCAGGAAGGGATCGGCAAATGCTGAACTGTATCTCAATGGTTGTGAATACCCTTTCAGATAAACAAGCAGAAAAATGAGTGGCAGTATTTTTCTCATCCGGTGACAAATTAAACGATTTGTAGATTGATTCCTGATATGATTTTATCAGAAAAACCATGGGAAGCAATTTTATTTCTGCTGTTTTTTCGAAGTGAATTTTTTTGAAAACCTTATTTTGCACCTGAACAACCGGGGAGCTGCTAATTGCTATCGCTTTTAAGAAGGGATTGCAATAGCCGGACTGCAATGGTTATATTTGCGGGCTGATGAGTTTTGCGAATCCGCTTTTTTTCTGGGCATTGCTGAGCCTTTCGCTGCCAATCCTGATTCATTTGTTCAGGTTTCGAAGGTTCCGCACTGTTTATTTCACCAATGTGAGGTTTCTTAAGGCACTTCAAAAGGAAACGCATTCAAGGTCAAGGCTCAGGCATCTGCTGATTTTGCTGATGCGTTGTTTGGCCATAACTGCGCTGGTATTTGCTTTTGCAAGGCCTTACATAGCTGAGAAAAAAACTGCAGCACCTGGCGCTCGGGCCATCAGTATTTACCTTGACAATTCATTCAGCATGGATGCCCGCGGTGAAAGCAGTACCCTGCTTGAACTGGCCAAGAAACAGGCGCTCGATATTGTTTCATCCGGCAAGCCATCAGACAGGTATCAGCTGATTACCAACGATTTTGAAGGGAGACACCA
>JBIICM010000097.1:0-9436 GCA_044238875.1 Flavobacteriales bacterium
AAGCTTTACCCAATACCAGTCATGGCCTGCCAATTTCACTGTGACCGATACTATTTACATCAGCCAGCGTGCACAAGCCCTTTACAATGGGAATTTGCCTGCTTCGGCAGCCTTTTCATGGCGTTTTCCAGGCGGCTCATTGTTGAATGGATCAGGGCCCGGACCGCTTGAACTTGGCTATTCCGAAACCGGAACCCAAAAGGTATTTCTGCAGATCGATCATCAGGGGTGTATTTCTCCTGAGGTAAGCCGTGAAATAGTAGTTTTACCCATACCTTCTTCGCGCTTTTTTATTTCCAATGACAGTGTCTGCACCGGTACGCTGGTTTGGGCGAATTACGAAGGACAGGTAGTTCCTCAGGCAGCCTACAACTGGTTTTTTGATGGAGCAACCGTGCTATCGGGAACCGGCGCAGGTCCTTATCAGCTGGATTGGAATACTTCAGGGTTAAAGCGGGTGAGACTTGAAATATTGATCAACGGACAAAGTTCAGGGGTATGGGAAGAAAGTGTGCGGGTGATCGAAATGCCAAGGGCACCATTCACACTTTCCAATTCGGTTTGTGCAGGAAGTGCCGTGAAACCGGCGTTTACAGGTACACAAAGTAACTCAAACCTTTTCAGCTGGTCATTCGATGGTGGAGATGCTCAAAATACAGGCACCGCTGAGCCGAGCCTGTCATGGTCAACACCCGGACTTAAAACGGTTACCCTCAGCATTGCTGACGCCATGTGTATTTCAATACTGGAAAGCAGATCTATCATGGTTTATGCAATACCGGAAGCTACATTCAGCGCTCCTGAATATGTTTGTCCGGATGCCGAAGCCGTTATAGTTTTTACCGGAAATGCCGGAAACGATGCTGATTTGAACTGGAATATTGGAGATGCAATTGGAGATCAGCCTTCAGCAACTGAAGCATTTAAGCTAAAATGGTTATCACCCGGCTTTCGGCAGCTTTCGCTGCGCGTGGTTGAAAACGGATGTTCTTCGGTAGTTTACACCCATCAGCTGGATGTGAAAACCAAACCAGTTGTGAATGCGGGCATTGACCGCCTGCTATGCGCTAGTGATACCATTTCGCTGCAGGCCGAAGGAAACAGTGGGCTTAGTTTCAAATGGGAACCTTCAGCAGGCCTGAGTTCTGACAGTGTTGCGCATCCGCTGTTGAGTCTCCAGGCTATACATAACTACGTTGATACCCTGTTTTACAAGGTGATGGCCGCTGACGGTTTCTGTACGGCCAGTGATACATTGATGGTTACCCTTGCCCCGATGCCGGAAGCCTTTATTGCAAGCCCTGATCCGCAATGTCTGGAGGGCAACTCCTTTGATTTCAAAGCAGAAGGTAATTTTACTAATGATGCAACCTTTAGCTGGAATTTCGGTGCCCATGCATACAGTCACAGCCCTTGGGAAAAGAACCAGCAGGATATACATTTCGAGAATGCCGGAGAATACCCGGTAAGTTTGATCATCAGTCAGTATGGTTGCACCGGAAAACCGTTTACCCGCAATGTTAAAATTAACGGACATCCTAAGGCTGACTTCAGTATCAGACCGGCAAAAGGCTGCATACCACTCAACAGTACTTTCACAGCCCACAATGGCAGCGCCGGAAACACCTATGCCTGGCAATTTGGTGACGGGTCGGAGGGGCAAGGAAAGCAGACAGGGCATGTTTACGCCGTATCCGGCTATATGAGCGTTGTGTTGACCGTTAGCGATTCAAACGGATGCAAAACAACCTTGAAACGACCTGAAGCGGTTGAGGTGCTTGAGCGCCCAGTGGCAGGTTTCAGGGTAGATCCTGAAATGGCCTATCTGGGCGATAAAATTGATCTTACAAATTTATCGCATAATACCAAATACAGCTATTACATCATTAATAATGACACCATACTCGGTGCTACCAGCGCCTATACATTTAAGGAGCCCGGTACCCATGTTATAACCCAGGTGGTGGTAAATGCCCAGGGTTGCGAGGATGAAATCAGCCACAACGTGCGCATTGAGCATGGCAGCAGTTTATTTATACCCAGCGCGTTTACGCCAAACAATGATGGCACCAATGACCTCTTCCGTATTGAAGGCACCGACCTGTTTCAATACAACCTGATTGTATTCGATCGCTGGGGATCAGAGGTTTTCAAAAGCCGCGATATGAAAGAAGGCTGGAACGGATATAGTGCCAGCGGAGAACCTTTGCCTGAAGGTGTTTATGGTTTTATTCTTGAAGCGCGCGATAAGGACAACCAAAATATCCATGAGGTTGGACAGGTAACGCTGATCAGGTAGTGTCATTGGCTCAGCTTATGGCACATTTTGAATCACTAGTCGATTCAATGTTAATTTTATTTGACGAATAAGTAATGATTTGCTGTCAAACGATTATATTTCATTTGATGAATTGAGAAAAATAGCTGAATACTTGAGAGACTCCGTTTTATTACTTGATAATTTCTCCAGAGAACTTGTGAATCTTACTACTGATATGAAGGAAAAAAAAGAGAGTAATTCACCTTTCATAAGCCATTTAATGTAAAATTGTCGCTTTAGGAAACTTACGGTTCATCATTCAGTAACCTCACCTATATCTTATCAGGTCAAAAAACTATGCCACTTAAAAGGTGTTTAGCCCTTTTGTAAAATTGGTCTTATTTTTGAAAGCCCCGCCTTTAAAAAAATCTATGAAAATTTTCACACTCCCTTTGATATGCATTGTTACATGCAATATCATGGCTCAAACTCCGTCAGACCTGCGTCTGCAGACCCAACCAAAAGAAGTAACCCTATATCTTAGCGGAGCTCAAATCAGTTCAAGAGCTACGGGCTTAGTGAAAGAAGGGCTGCAGACAATTATATTTTCCAATCTCCCCGCGTCGGTTGATCAATATTCAGTGCAGGTAAAAGCAGATGCAGATATTGTTATTTTCTCAGTGGATTATCAGTTAAACTATCTGCAGCCGCAGGATAATAAAGCATACAAGCTTCTCGAAGATTCATTAAAAATTTATCGGGCGCAATTAGGCCGACTTGAGGTTCAAAAGCAGGCATGGGTCGAAGAAATGACCCTGCTGCAGGAAAACAGGTCTATCGGAGGCGCAAATAATGGAGTAAATGTTACAGAACTCGGTAAAATGGCCGATTTTGTCAGAAATAGAATAAATGATGTGGGTCTCAAAAAACTGGAAACTGAAGAAAAAGAATTCCGGGTTTCAGAGCGAATCAAAGTAATTGAGCAACAACTATCGGTTTTACAAGGCCAGGCCGCTATTCCATCCGGAGAGGTAATGGTTCAGTTTTCTGCCGCCAATGCGGGTAATGCCAATTTTGAACTGAACTATTTCACCGGTAATTGCGGATGGAGTCCGTTGTATGACATTCGGGTAAAAGAAGTTGGGGCGCCTGCTATGGTAACCGCCAAAGCAAACGTTTTCCAGAATACAGGCCAGGATTGGAAAAATGTAGATCTCACGCTTTGTACCGGCAATCCAACAATGGGGAATACGCAGCCAATGTTAAATCCATGGTTCTTATATCTGGCAGACCCCGTGATATTGAGAAAAACGGCAAGAAACAGGGAATACATGTTTGAAAATGTTCCCGCAGCTGCTCAGATGCAACAGGCTGATGATGCCGGTCAGGGAAAGTTCAAGGACCGGTCAATGGCTGAATCAGTGGTGGTTGATAACAATACCGCAACTAATGCCTTGTTTAAAATCAATACCCCATACACCATCAACAGCAGCGGGAAGAACAATTTTGTAGAAATTCAAAAATACTCGCTGAAGGCTGCCTATGCTTATTTCAGTATACCCAAGCTTGACAATGATGCCTTTCTTGTAGCAGATATCAGTGAGTGGCAAAACAGTGAATTATTGCCGGGTGAAGCCAATGTTTATTTCGAGAATAATTTCGTTGGAAAAAGCTGGTTCGATACCCACCTGGCTGATGATACGCTTAGATTAGGACTTGGAAGAGATAACCAGATCAGGATTGAAAGAAAACTGGTGAAGGATTTCACCGATAAGAGCCTGACAGGCCAGTTTAAGAAAGTTACGCGCACCTATGAAATAACCGTTAAAAACAACCGCAAAGCTGAAATCATACTCGACCTGGAAGATCAGGTACCACTAAGCAGCAATGAAGAAATTGATGTTAACCTTATTGAAAGCAACAATGCATTCTATGATAAGGAAAGCGGTAAGCTCAGCTGGAAACTTAAAATTAAACCCGGCGAACAGCAAAAGATTACGTTGACCTACGCTGTCAGATACCCAAGAAAGTCTGTTCTCAACGGCTTTTAAAGCCGCTGAGAAGTGAGCGCCAACCGGTTGATAAATAGTTGAAACGGTTTTCATTAAACCCAAAGCAGGGCGGTATTTTGCATCAATGAATTTTCTCAGATGAATACACCCGACACACGGCAGGGTAACCTGATGCCCACCCTCATCATCGGTTCCCTGTTTTTTATATTTGGTTTTGTAACCTGGTTGAATGCTACCCTGATTCCCTACCTTAAAATCGCCTGTGAACTAAATGACTTTCAAAGTTTGCTGGTAGCCTTTGCCTTTTACATCGCCTACTTTTTTACCGCCCTGCCCATGTCGGGCATACTCAAGCGAACAGGCCTCCGAAACGGGATGATGATTGGTTTGTTAATCATGTCGCTTGGTGCTGCACTTTTTATACCGGCAGCCATGGGTCGGATATACTGGCTATTTCTGACCGGCCTCTTTATTACCGGTACCGGCCTCACGCTGCTGCAAACGGCGGCCAACCCTTATGTTACAATAATCGGCCCGATTGAAAGTGCAGCCCGGCGGATATCCATTATGGGTATTTGCAACAAATTTGCAGGCGTTCTGGCACCGCTGATCATGGGAGCGGTAATACTAAACAATGCTGATGATATCATTCAGCAATTAACACTACTGGAAGGGTCTTCAAAAGAAGCCCTGCTTGACCAACTGGCTGGAAGGGTTATTTTGCCCTATTCATTAATGGTTATTTGTCTGATTGCACTGGCTGCCGGTATTCGGTTTTCTTCACTGCCTGAAGCAGAAAGCGGACAACAACAGCCAGATGGACAAATTGCTGAGGCGCTGCGCCATCCTCAGCTGTTGCTTGGTGTTGTCGCCCTTTTTTTATATGTGGGTGCCGAAGTTATTGCAGCCGACACCATCGGACTTTTCGGCCAGTCAGAACATATTCCACTGGATGAAGCCAGGAATTTTGCCGCCCTTACACTTGGGGCAATGGTGGCGGGTTACTTTGCCGGTATTGCTCTCATACCGAAGGTTATCAGTCAGGCCCGGGCGCTTTCAATATCAGCCATCGCAGGCGTAGTACTCACCCTGCTGGCTGTTAACCTCAATGGATTCTCTGCAGTACTTTGCATAGCATTGCTTGGGCTGGCTAATGCACTTATGTGGCCTGCCATCTGGCCCCTTGCACTTTCCGGTATCGGAAGAAATATTCCCGTTGGGTCGGCCTTGCTTATCATGGCTATTGCTGGTGGGGCAGTGCTGCCTTTGCTCTATGGCTTGGCAGCCGACAATGCCGAAATTGGCAGGCAGCAAGCTTATCTGATTTTACTGCCCTGTTATTTATTTATATTCTTTTACGCTGTAAGAGGCCATAAACTGCGTAAAGATTCACCCTCAAACCAATCGTAAATACGGCGGCAGAATGCTTAAATTTGCCCCATGGTTAATGAAGGCGAAGAATGGTTCCGCAATTGGTTTGATTCACCTTATTACCATCTGTTGTACCAATACCGTGATGAGCAGGAGGCCCGCCTGTTTCTTGACCATATACTGAATTATCTGCAATTGCCGGCAGGGGCTGATATTCTTGATATTCCCTGCGGAAAAGGCAGGCATGCCCTATACCTGCAAAGTCTTGGTTTCAATGTGAGCGGTATGGATCTCTCTCCGGCCAATATCAGCCTTGCCCAATCAGTTGCGGGCAACAAGGCGGCGTTCAGTGTGCATGATATGCGGCAGCAATTCGGTAGCAATATATACGATTGTATTTTTAATCTTTTTACAAGCCTGGGTTATTTTAAATGGGAACATGAAAACCTGCAGGTGATTCAAAATCTGGCTACAGCTCTTAAACCCGGCGGTAATTTGATCATCGATTTCTTTAACCCGAAGAAAATTTCCAGTTCACTTTACCCTGAAAGCATCATAGAAGCAGAAGGTATACAATTTCACATCAAACGAAGTTTGGTGAAGAACAGGGTTGTTAAACAGATACAGTTCGAACACCAGCAGCGTAAGTATCATTTTGAAGAGCATGTAATGCTGATTAGCAGAGAGCGGTTTTCGGTTTGGTTTAAAATGGCGGGTTTAAAAACTGAAGCTGTTTTCGGTTCTTACAAGCTTGATGAGTATAATGAAGCAACTTCCGAACGACTAATTTTTCTACTCAAAAAAGCATGAGCCAACTGATACAGAGTTTCTTACTGATAGGATCAGTGCTTGCCTGCGGCCTGCTGGTACTTACCTTCCAGCTAAAGGGCGAAAAAAGTATTAAGCTGCTCCTCTCTTTCAGTGGAGCCTATATTCTTGCACTCTGTTTGTTTCATCTTATCCCGGAAGTATACAGCGATCTGCATAATACATCGCTCGCCGGTTGGGCCATTGTAATCGGGTTTCTGCTTCAGCTGGCGCTCGATTATATTTCCGGCGGTATTGAGCACGGGCATGTGCATCTGCATAAGCATGATAATCAGGCCTCACATCTGCAGAAGGAACAGCAGCGTTTTCCGCTGATGATGATGGCAGGTCTTTGTATTCATGCCTTCATTGAAGGGGTTCCGTTGTTTCTTGAACCGGAGGGCAGCGAATTACTCACCGGTATCATTCTTCATAACATTCCCATTTCAATTACGCTGGTTGCAGCGTTGCTGCATGCCGGTATTTCTGTGCGGAACAGTTTTCTTGCCTTATTATTTTTTTCACTGATGACGCCTGCCGGGGCTCTGTCAGCTTTCGGATTACTGCCCTCGCTCAGCACCGACTGGAGGGATTTGATGGCGCCTTTAAGTCTCGCATTAGTGATCGGTATATTTTTACATATCAGCACCACCATTTTATTTGAGTCTGATAAAAATCACCGGTTTAACCTGGCCAAATTCATGACCATACTCGCAGGCGTAATTGGTTGCTTCCTGCTGAACTACCACTAAAAGCGGTTAAGGCCTTAGCAGGGGTATACGGACTGTATTATTCTTCCCCTCCAGCACGACAAAATAAAGACCCGGAAGCCAGTTGGTGGTATCAAGCATCAGCCGTTCATTATTGATGAAACCAGCCTGAATGAGTTGCCCGGTAATACTGTAAACCCCGTAACTTTTACAGGCGCCTTCTGTTTGTATCATTACAACGCCCTCGGCCGGATTGGGAAAAACATGCACCGAACCACTCCACTCATCTATGCCTGTATTATCAAAAGAAAACTCATCAGAAAGTGATGAACAGGCACCTTCAGTTATGGAAACCCTGTAGGTGCCCGGAGACGACAATATAATGGAGGATGAATCAGCTCCGGAAATTACGGCTCCGTTTCTGAACCAGATGAATGAGCCTGTGTCGGGGGTACATTTGAGGGTATTTTCGTCAAGGCTGAGCACCGGTTTGTCAGGAGGCAGAATTACCTGAACAGAAACTGTATCAGTTGTATAGCAGGTGGCAGATGCATAAAATCTGACTACGTAGGGCGTGTTTGCCTGCGGACGGGCATATACCGCAGCGCCGTTGAGCTGATTCAGCCCTGGTGCAGCTTCCCATCTATAGGAGCCTGCCCCGGTAGAATTAGCCGTAAGTAAAACTGAATCACCGGAGCAGATAACTGTATCAAAACGGGCTATAACCGCAGGAGTTAACCGGCAAGAGGGGCGAATTACAACCAAACCGTGTCCACCCTCTCCGGTAGTTCCTCCAGCGGCAATACTCATCTGGTAATCTGCATCATTGTTATTCGGTGCCTGACCGTTTTCACTGGCGATGGTTATACCATCTGTGGCGTTGCCTAAATATCCTGAGCCCCCGCCTCCAATGCCGACATTGGCTCCCCCGCCGCCGAAATAACCGCCGCCGCCGCCGCTTCCAAAACCATTGGCTGTAAAAGTTCCACTGCCCCCCTTAAACCGCTGGCCTGCAGTTGCACTATTGTAGATGCTTTTAACCCCTCCCGCAGTCTGCGTTCCGCCGCCTCCCGATTGTCCATTGACGCTACCTTTGCCTTGTAATCCGCCTCCTGCGCCGCCTGTAAGCGGATCCCACGATGTTGAAGAACTTCCGCCGCCACCGCCGCCGGCTGTGATCAATTCGGTGGTATCCCTTCGAACGGCTGACCTTCCGCCACCCTGACCAAAACCATCCCCGCCACCGCCATAGTTGCCCGTCTTAAATACATTGCTGTAAAGCCCTCCCTGACCAACCATCACAGTGAGGGTTTCTCCAGGGGTAACCTCAATAATACCGAAGGTATAACCACCTGGACCGCCCGCAGAGGTTGCGGCGCCCTGATAGGGGTATCCTTTGGCACCTCCTGCACCCCAGAGCTTGATCTCAAGGGAATACACTGAATCGGGCACTCTGTACAATTGATCTGAACCGCTAAATGAAAATACACCTGACTGAGATTTTAGATTGCTGGTATTCACAATCATTAGCAGGAGGAGCATCTGTGTGATTTTTTTTACAGCTGAATTACTCATTGTTTTAATAGAAAAAGTTGTTTGTTGTGCGACTGTGAAAAATATTAACCGAAAAAGCTTCCGTTTTTTTGGAAAGGCAAAAATATGATAAGAATCATAAATTTTTATAAGTTTGATCAGAGAATGAATTTTCGTCCCTGCTTAGTTTTGTCTAAATCATAAATTGCTATGAAAAAACTTATTGTTCCGGTTGATTTCTCAGCCAATTCGCTCAATGCCCTGCGCTTTGCCCTTGATGTTGCAGTAAAAAACAAACTCGAAGTTGTTGTGATTCATCAGTTGAGTCTTTTGGAAATCACCTCTGACACCACTTTTACAGGTTTTTATATTCCGGTAGCAACCGATCAGATTGGTTTCGCTGAAAAGGAACTGGAGCGATTTGTAAAGAAAGCATTGCTCCCCTTTAAGGGTAAAGGAGCCGAAAAGTTGATTCATTCAGAGGTTGTTCCCGGAGCAGGAGCGGCTGATATCATTCTACAAATGACCCAGAAGCACAAAGCCGACATGGTGATCATGGGAACCACCGGTGCCAGCGGTCTTAAGCGGATATTTATCGGGAGTGTGGCTGCCCGAATTGTTGAGAAATCAAAGGTGCCGGTACTGGTAGTTCCAAGAACTTATCGCCGTAAGCCATTGACAAAAATTGGCTATGCATCTGATTTAGCGCATGCTGAAAAAGAGTTGGCTGTTTTACAGCCCAT
>JBIICM010000245.1:0-2583 GCA_044238875.1 Flavobacteriales bacterium
CTGCTGTTTACAAGCGTTGTCCACATTTCGGGCATAAGCATCAGGAAAGTTACCAGGCTTGAAACCAGGTTGGCCACAAACACATAACCCACACCAATTTTTGGGTCATAAATCATTTCAGTAAGTTCCCGGGTCGCCGCACTTCCATTTTTTAGCAGGTAGGGACATAACCAGATAAAGAAAACATTGAGCAGTATATTAATGCCTATATTTATCAGGCGCAGCATGGCAAAACGGAATGCTTTGTTTTCAAGCCTCAGTTTTGAAAAAGGAATTGCAGTGGCAGCATCAGTCGCCAGAATCAATGCAAACCAGATGATGTACTCGGGATGATCTCCGTAACGAATCAGATCGGCCATGGGTTGGGCAAACAGCCAGCAAACCAGAAAGAACAGAAAGGAAGAAATCAGCAAAGAGAGGAGTGCCGTAGCGTACACCTTCTCTTTTTCATGCGCTTGTCGTGCAAAACGGAAAAATGCCGTTTCGAACCCATAGGTAAGGATCACCAGCAGAAACGCCACATAGGAGTACATTTCGGTAACAACCCCAAACTGTTCGGGCGAAAAAGCACGTGTATGAAGCGGCACCAGCAGATAATTAAGCAATCTGCCGACGATGGAACTTAGTCCGTAAATGGCTGTTTGTCCGGCTAATTTACGGAGCGGATTCATGACCAATCTGAGAATTTAGCATTCAATGACCCTGAAAATTCGCAGGTCTTTTTTCGAGAAATGCCGTTGTTCCTTCTTTAAAATCATTTGTTTCAAAACAATCACTGAATGCGCGAATTTCTGTTTCGAAGCCATCCTGATCATAGGCGTAAAAACTATTCACACTTTTAATTACAGCAGCAATAGCGAGAGGTGCCTTGGAAGTAATTTTCTTCAGCATAACAGTTGCGTGATCCATCAGGGCTTCCCGCGGAACAACAGCATTTACAAGGCCAAGCCGCAGGGCCTCTTCAGCCGGGATCATATCGGCTGTCATCAGAAATTCGAGAGCCTTACCCTTGCCGATTAATTGTGTAAGCCGCTGGGTACCAGCATAACCAGGTATTAAGCCAAGGTTTACTTCAGGTTGTCCGAATTTAGCATTCACGGATGCAATGCGCAGGTGGCAGGCCATGGCCAATTCACAGCCGCCTCCCAGTGCAAAGCCATTTACTGCGGCGATTACCGGTTTGACCGACTGCTCAATGGCATTGAATACTGCTCCTCCGTCACGGCTGAGTTTTTCAGCCTCAGAAGCACTGAAGGCGGCAAATTCGCTGATATCAGCCCCTGCTGCAAACGCTTTCTCTCCTGAGCCGGTAATGATGATACCCCCTACCTGATCATCTGTTGCAGCTTGTGCCACAGCGTGGCCGATTTCCTGAATGGTTTGATGGTTTAGGGCATTCAGCTTGTCGGGACGGTTAATGGTTACCGTGAAAATTTTTTCCGAAAGTGAAGTGAGTATGTTATTATATGCCATGATTGATGGTTGATTGACGCTTAACGGGTGAAATGGGTGTATTCATGCGACCCTTCTGATAAAGTTTTACCGAGCCGGTGGTTATTTTATTTTTTCTGATTTCTTTTTGTTTTTCCTCCGGAAGGGCTACGATTTCTATACAAGTATTGCTGCAGCAGCCGTTGTATTGTTTACTGCAATTGTTGCATTGAATAAAGAGCAGGTTACAGGCCAGGTTGGCACAGTTTACATGTTGGTCAGACGTTTCGCCGCACTGGTGGCAATGGCTTATAACTTCATCGGTGATGCGTTCGCCCATGCGTTCATCAAAAACGAAATTTTTACCGTGAAACTTTGAAGCCATTCCTTTCTCACGAATCTCACGGGCATAGGCAATGATGCCTCCGTGCAACTGGTTAACGTCTTTAAAGCCGTGATGACGGAGGTATGCGCTGGCTTTTTCGCAGCGTATGCCTCCGGTACAGTACATCAGGATTTTATGATCCTTTTTGTCTTTCAGCTGTTCAGCCACCCAGGGTAGCTCTTCCCTGAAAGAATCAACATCCGGACAAATGGCACCCTCAAAACGACCAACTTCACTCTCGTAATGGTTGCGCATATCCACCACAATTGTATCCGGAAGTTCCATGGCCTGATTAAATGATTCAGCATCAAGATGCGTTCCTACATTAGTCACATCAAAGGCTTCATCATCAAGGCCGTCGGCAACAATTTTATTGCGTACCTTGATGGTTAGCCTGAAAAATGATTTCCCGTCATCTTCCACTGCTATTTTAAATGGCACATTACTGAATTCTGGAGAATTGTCAAGGTATTGCCTAAATCTAATTAGGTTTTCTGCAGGCAGACTCATTTGCGCATTGATACCTTCTCTGGCAATGTAAATGCGACCCAAAACACCGAGGTGTGAAAAATCGGCGAATAGTTTATTGCGCAGTTCCTGAGGGTTTTTGATGATTACATACCGGTAAAAAGAAAGCGTAGTTCTTGGCGTCGGATCTTTCTGGATCCGTTCTCTCAGTTCATCGGCATTGACACGGTTGTATAAAAACATGGCCCGCAAAGATACTGATTCCTACCTTTTCAATACCGGGGATCAGACGGCTGTTT
>JBIICM010000246.1:0-2580 GCA_044238875.1 Flavobacteriales bacterium
GGATTTTCGGTCTTCCGGCAAAAGTAAACGGACAGGCAAACACAGAAATTAATGGCGGCTGCAAGCGGATCGGAGAGCTTGACCAGACCCCTACAGGCGCTGAAACACGCATTGCCCCCTTTACAGGCTGGTATGCAAGAACAGCACCCGCAACCGGTCAGGTCACCTATAAAACCATTGGCGCAGCACCATTCAGAACGCTGGTCGTAGAGTGGAAAGATATTGATTTCAGGAATAATCCTGCCAATCCCGGTACCGATCTGAGCACCTTTCAGCTGCGCCTTTATGAAACAAGCAATAAGATTGATTTCGTTTATGGAGCGATGCGCGTTGGTACTGCGGGTACCTATCAGTCAGGTTTTTCGTTTGGCACCGGCGACGGGCAACAGGCAACCATTGAGGGGCTTAACGGCAGCAATCCAGTGGTAAATACACAATCGCCGGCCTCATCAACAAACATAACGGCCAATCCTATTGTTGCCCTTCATTCAGCCGGAGGAGATGGTAAAAGAAGAGAAATCGTATTTGACCCATTTACCGGCACCAGCAATACCGGGCCAACAGATCTGCAGGCGATGCATACTGCGGGCAGCGTTGAGCTTAGCTGGACCGACGCGCCTAACGAAATTGCCTATGATGTTTACTGGTCTGTTAATCCTTCGGTGCCCCTTGATTTCACAAGCGGTCATATTAGTCTGGCAGCTGGCGTAACTGACTATACAATAGGCACCTTGAACGTAACACCCGAGGCAACCCTTACGGAGGGTTCAACACAGATTTCATTCGGAAAAGTGCCAATGGATAATCTTTGGGTCGGTGCGCTACTTGCCGGATCTGGCCTTGAAGCAGGCACTACGGTGAGTGCCATAAACTTCACATCCAATACGATTGTTATTTCAAAACCGGCTTTATCCGGAGGTCAGGCGCAGTTGACCGCGCAGCTGAATCAGCAAACACGTCATTACATAAAAGTTTTTGCGCGCCGAGAAGCATTATCTGCTCCGGCTACCGCTGAGGTATTTACCGGAACGTGCGTTCCTCCAAAAGCCGCATTCAATTTTGAAGCCACCGGCAACTATACCGTTCAGTTCAGCAACCAGAGTGGTCTGCAGGGCGGCTTTACATGGAATTTTGGCGACGGAAACAGCAGCGTAGCTGCATCACCTCAGCATACCTATTCCGGTCCCGGCAACTACTCTGTGAAGCTGATAGTTACTAATGAATGTGGCAAAGACAGTGTGACCATCCAGGTGAAACTCGAGCCCCTTATTCTGCAAAATCCGATCAATGAAAAGGTATTCAGCTATGACCCCCTGGCAGGGCAAATTTCATTGAATGCGCAGCCAGGCTACTTCGAAATCTGGAGCATAGACGGGAAGCGGATGATGGGATCCAGCCATGTTAAGGGTCAGACATTTTCAACCGGGGCTATCCCTCCCGGTCTTTACATTGTTCGCCTGAGCAGCGGGTACAGTGAGCGTATTTCAATAAACAGATAAAATTTAACCGATATGGTAAGATTCATCAGATTATGGGTGTTTATTCTTGGCAGCCTGCAGATTGCTCCGCTATGTGCCCAGACAGATACCGAATTCTGGTTCGTTGCCCCGGAAGTAACTTCCGGACATGCTGATAGCCCTGTAGTGCTTAGAATCAGTGCTTTTTCAACAGCGACAAATGTGCAGGTCAGCATGCCTGCAAATCCTGCATTCAATACCATCCAGGTTACCATCCCTGCCAATTCGAGTCAGACGGTGGATCTTACCCCCTTCAAGGAAACGCTTGAAAACCAACCTGCCAATACCGTGCTGAACAAAGGCCTTTTTGTAAAGGCTTCTGCGCCTGTCACAGCATATTACGAAGTGGCGGCAGGCAACAATCCTGATATATTTCCCCTAAAGGGAAACAATGCAAAAGGCAGAAACTTTTATACCCCATTTCAGAATTTTTATAACAATGGCGGATACTTCCCACAGGCATTTTCAGGCTTTGACCTTGTTGCAACAGAAGACAATACCACTATAAACATCCTTCCCACTAGAAATATTACAGGCCATGCGGCAGGTCAGGCTTTTTCCATCACACTGAACAGGGGCCAAACCTGGTCAGGTTTGGCAACAAGTACCACCGCTGCCCAGCACCCTGCCGGCACTCAAATCACTTCCGACAAACCCATCTGCGTTACCATTAAGGATGACTCCATGGTCAACGGGGGCTGCCGCGACCTGATGGGAGACCAAATGGTACCCGTGGAGTTGACTGGCACCGACTATATTGTCATGAAAGGATTTCTTGGCAGTCCTGACAGGGCATTTGTACTGGCCACCGAAGACAACACCGAAGTTTACGTGGATGGTTCAGCTACGGCACTCGGCACGATCAACAGGACCGAACAGCTGATGGTTACCTTAACTAATCCTACAGCTTACATCAGGGCTACAAAGCCGGTTTATGTGCTGCACATTACCGGTTTTGGATGTGAAATGGGCGGCTCAATTCTGCCAACCATACGTTGTACAGGCTCTTCGACCGTTTATTTCACCCGTTCTACAAACGAATTCTTCGGCCTCAACGTGATGA
>JBIICM010000098.1:0-9332 GCA_044238875.1 Flavobacteriales bacterium
ATTTTGTAAAAAAAATATTCAACTTAAAACCTTCCAGCACATGATTATTAAAAAGTAAGCCGGATGTGCGAAGGTTCATTTGAGCCGCTTTCTTGGTTTGTAAAATGGTTTTCATGGTTTTTTTTTATCAGTGCAGAGTGGTTTGACAAAGAGCGGGGTGGTTTAACCAGATGATTAGAAACGGCAACAGGTTTAGCAGTATCAAGACTGGTTTTGTCAAGCGCGTTTTCATAAAAAGTCGGATTAAGCATACACAAGGCAACAGTTACCTTTTAGCATGACAAAGCAACTTTTCTAACTTTTCCTGAATATTTTAGTATTTTTAATTATTTGTTAAATATGGTTTAAGCCAATATTAATTAGGGTTAGTGCCGTTGGGGTAGGAGGTTGCCGTAGCGCCGAATAGCTATTCGGAATCAGTCAAACGAAACAGATGAACTGCCATTTAATGGCAAATTCATTTTTCAGCATTGATTGAAAAAGCGTTTTCTGAATACTTGCATCCAGCAATCAAATAACTATCTTTGAATGTTACAAAAAGTTATGATGTTGAGAAGGGAGAATGTTTGAAAATCATTTTTCTTCATATTGAAACCCAGCATTTAACCCTTCTTCAGTTGGTTTTTGGCCAAATTTTTTTTCATGAAAAGATACATTAAGAAAGTTGCTGTATTGGGATCAGGGGTTATGGGCTCCAGAATTGCCTGCCACTTTGCCAATGCTGGGATAAAAGTTATGCTGCTCGATATTATTCCTGAAGGGGCGGGCGAGGAAGGGCGGAATAAAATCGTGAACGATGCCCTGGCATTTGCCATTAAATCCAGTCCTTCACCTGTTTTCACAGAACACGTAGCCAATTTAATTGAAACAGGCAATTTTACGGATGATATGCCCCGCATCGCTGAGGCAGACTGGATTATTGAAGTGGTAGTTGAAAACCTGGAAGTAAAGCGCAATATTTTTTCAGCTGTAGAACGATTCCGTAAATCCGGCACCCTGGTCAGCTCCAATACAAGCGGAATACCCATTCAACTCATGATTGAAGGCCGTTCGGACGATTTCAGGAAACATTTCTGCGGAACGCATTTCTTTAATCCGCCGAGGTATCTGAAGCTGCTTGAAATTATTCCTACGGCCGAAACCTTGCCCGAAGTGCTTGATTTTTATATTCGGTTCGGGGAGGACTATTTGGGCAAAACAACCGTTCTATGTAAAGATACACCGGCTTTTATAGCCAACAGGGTGGGCGTATTCGGCATCCTTACAGTGTTTCACCTGCTGGAAGAAATGCAACTCAGCATTACGGATATAGATAAGCTTACAGGGCCCGTCATAGGCCGGCCAAAATCTGCCACATTCAGAACAGCTGATGTTGTTGGTCTTGATACCCTGCTGCACGTAGCCGCAGGACTGAAGGAAAACCTACCAGGTGATGAAGCAAGACATTTCTTTGAAATTCCTGCATTTGTGCATCAAATGGCTCAAAATAGATGGCTTGGTGATAAGACGGGTCAGGGTTTTTATAAAAAGGCAAAAGGCGCTGACGGCAAATCAGAGATTTTAGCGCTTGAGCCTGGAAGCATAACATATATCGCACAACAAAAATCAAAATTTCCGCTCCTTGATAAAATCAAAGGGATTGAAGGCCTGCCGGAGAAGCTGAAATTACTCTACAACGGTGAAGGCCTGGCCGGAGATTTTTACCGTAAAAAGTTCAATCTGCTTTTTGCTTACGTTTCACATCGGATTCCTGAGATATCTGACGAAATTTATCGCATTGATGAAGCCATGAAGGCGGGTTTTGGCTGGGAACTTGGCCCTTTTGAAACCTGGGATGCCATAGGAATTGCCGAAGCGGCTGAGAAGATGGAAGCCGCAGGTATATCACCGGCTCCTTGGGTGCAACAGATGCTTGCCGCCGGTCACCAATCATTTTATAAGTCAGCAGGCGGAAAAGTATCCTGCTATGATCCGGCTTCAGGCCAGTACAAAGAGATACCGGGCTTTAATCGACTGATCATGCTGAAGCATCAGGAGGCCCAAATGACCATTTGGAAAAACAAGGGAACCACCATCCGGGATATTGGTGATGGAGTTATTTGCCTTGAATTTCAAACTAAAATGAACGCCATTGACAGTGATGTACTTAGCGGTGTTCAAAAAGCTATTGATCTGGCCGAAAAGGATTTCAAAGGGGTGGTGATCGGCAACGAAGCCACTAATTTTACGGCAGGAGCCAATCTTGCTATGCTATTTATGATGTCGGTTGAGCAGGATTGGGATGAAATTGATTTTTCTGTGAGGGCTTTTCAGCAAACCGTCAGGCGTATTCGTTACTCAGGTATTCCGGTGGTTGTTGCAACAAGAGGCATGACCCTTGGCGGAGGTTGCGAAATGACCATGCACGCTGATAGGGTAGTGGCCGCAGCTGAATCGTATATCGGATTGGTGGAGACAGGGGTTGGATTGATACCGGCTGGAGGTGGAACAAAAGAATTCGCACTTCGTGCATCTGACGATTTTCGTGAGGGTGACATCTGGCTACCCTTAATCAGAGAAAGATTCCTGACCATGGGGCAGGCTAAAGTGAGCACCTCGGCTGCTGAAGCATTTGAAATGGGCATTCTTCGAAAAGGTTATGATCGAATTGTAATGAACGACCGGCAACTGATCAGTGCAGCAAAAAGTGCTGTGCTTGAACTGTCAGATGCCGGCTATGTGATGCCTGTTCCCCGCACCAATATACGCGTACCCGGGCGCACTGCACTGGGCATGTTTTATGCCGGTGCGCACGCCATGTTCAGCGGCAATTATATTTCAGCGCACGATAAGAAAATATCTGAAAAACTTGCTTATGTAATTTGCGGAGGCGACCTTTCTGCGCCAACATTCGTGCGTGAACAATACCTGCTTGATCTTGAAAGGGAAGCCTTTCTAAGCCTCTGCGGCGAGCGGAAAACACTGGAACGTATTCAGCATCTGCTTACCACCGGAAAAATACTCCGGAATTAATCAACACCTGCAATAAAAAAGATTTCTGAGCATTAACCACATTTCTCCCAACAATAAAAATGACATCCGCATACATCATACATGGTTTAAGAACACCGGTAGGCAAGGCACCCCGCGGCGTGTTCCGGTTTATGCGCCCCGATGACCTGGCCGCCGGGCTTATCAGGCAACTGGTGGCGGAGGTTCCTTCGCTTGACCCGCTTCAGGTTAGTGATGTAATTGTAGGAAACGCAACACCGGAAGCTGAACAGGGCTTAAATATGGGGCGGATGGTAGCCCTCAGCGGACTCAATACCGATAAGGTACCCGGCATGACTGTTAACCGTTACTGCGCATCCGGCCTCGAAGCAATAGCCATTGCAGCCGCCAAAATTGAAAGCGGTATGGCCGACTGTATCATCGCGGGTGGCGCTGAGTCAATGTCGCTCTTGCCTTTTGGCGGGTGGCGCATTGTACCCAATTATGAAACAGCAAAGTTAAACCCTGACTATTACTGGGGTATGGGACTAACCGCCGAAGCAGTTGCCAGGGAGTTCAAGATTAGCCGTGAAGATCAGGATGCCTTTGCCTGTGCATCGCACCGCAAAGCCATTGAGGGGCGTCAGAATGGACGACTTCAGGCAGGTATTGCACCGGTTGTTGTTGAGGAAATTTACCTCGATGAAAAGGAGAAGCGAAAAATACGTAATTACACGGTTACGCATGATGAAGGCCCGCGTGCCGATACCAGTCTTGAAAAGCTGGCGCTGCTAAAACCTGTATTTGCGAAAGATGGATTGGTAACAGCCGGAAATGCCTCACAGACTTCTGACGGAGCTGCTTTTGTAATTGTAGTGTCAGAACGCCTGCTCAAATCGTTGAATATTCAGCCATTAGCGAGATTGGTATCTTATGCCGTTGCCGGAGTACCTCCGCGCATCATGGGCATAGGTCCGGTGGAAGCTATACCGCGGGCTCTTGAAAAGGCCGGTCTTCAGCAGCATCAGCTCGATCTTATTGAACTCAATGAGGCCTTCGCCTCCCAGTCGCTGGCTATTATAAAGTCACTCGATATGGATACCTCAAAACTGAATGTAAACGGCGGCGCAATTGCCCTTGGTCATCCCCTTGGATGCACAGGAGCAAAGCTCACCGTTCAGCTATTGAATGAATTAAAAGTCCGCCAAGGCAAATATGGCATGGTTACCATGTGCGTAGGAACCGGTCAGGGAGCAGCAGGGATTTTTGAGGTGTTTTGATAAGCGTAATCTTTTGCTAATTGTTGGTAATCTCTTCAACACTAAGCCAATATTCAACGCTCATGAATTGGTATGCGAATGATAACCTTTGTAAAGTGATCAGTTGTTGTACCAAGTTCGTTGCCATTTAAGTATTCAACTGAACCACCCTGATCAGACAGACTGTTGATTTTTTTTAGACGCTCAATGGCAAGGGCGATTGATAGCGAATTACGCTGAGAGGGATCTTCGTATTTGTTTCCCTCTGAGTGGTTTTTCACCTGACCATTGTCTGATATTTTACATACAAGATGGTTGTTTGATTTTATAAATTCAATTTCCACAAGGCCCGGCATGTCGGTTTTCTGAATGAGTCTGATCAGGGCTGCCTCCACGAAAGGCTGTATAATAAGCGGGGGAATCATAAGTTTTTTATTTTCAAAATCAGGGGCTTCGGTGATGCACCATGCAATTTTATCTTTAAACCTGAGTTCCTCCATTGAAAGAAAAGATCGCAGCAGGTAAATCTCATCTTTTACAGATACAAATGATTGGGTGGTATGCTCAAGCACTGATCGCATAAGGATCGAAAAATTCAGCAGAAATTTTTTCGCCTTCTCAACCTCGTTGTTTAAAATCAAACCCTGAATGGCATTGAGCGAATTAAAAATAAAGTGGGGGTTCATCTGGGCCCTTAATAATTTCTGCTCAGTCTCAAGATTTTCTATCTTTAGTTTTTTCTGAATCAGTCTGTTTCGATAAATCTGCCTCGTATTAAAGATATAACCTGCCGCAAGTAAAATACAGGCTGCAATAATGCTCAGGTTACGCAGATTCCGGTCTGCCTGAATCTGCAATTTCTGTTTTTCTATAATCAGCTCCTCCTGCTGTTTTTTAAGATTAAAGGCAAGACTGTCGCTATGCCTTTTTCGCTGGTATTCAAAGTTTAATTCCTGCCTGAAAGCTTCATTCTTATTTTCCAAACTTGTTAATGAATCAGTCATCTGATCATACAGTATCAGCATTTCATGCGCTTTCTCCCAGTATCCCTTCCGTTCATAAATCTGGTATAAGAGTTTTGATGAAGAAGCTATGTTTGAAGGGTAATTTAATTCAAATCCGAGTTGGAGTGACTCTTTACCTAATTTTTCAGCGGTAATTAAAATACTTTTCTTGAAATAAATGGAGCCCAGCAATGAGAGGGATAGGGCCAAAGATCTTTTGCTTCCATTAATTTTGCGGTGTATATTGATACTCTCGGCGAGAATTTTTTCAGAATCTTTTATCTTGCCACATTCAATTTTAAATGCAGCATAAGGAACCAAAGACTGAGTAATAATTAAACTGTCTTTGGTTTCTCTTGCCATTTCGAGGGCTCTTTTAAAATAATTATCAGCTTTTTCAGTATTTCCCAATAAATAATTAATTCTTCCGAGGTTTGTTAAATAAACACTTTTAAATGCCGATTGATCCGGATTTTTTATCAAGGAATCAGCCTTCAGGTAATATTTTAATGCTTTGTTGTAATTGTTGAGAAACTTTTGCTGAATCAAACCCAGATTATTATAGACACTAGATAAACCAATGATCTCATTTACTTGCTCATAAATTGCCTGGGCTTCCAGATAGTTTTTCATGGCGCTGTTGATATCACCCTTGTTGTAGTAACAAGTTCCCAGGTTATAAAGTAGCTCAGCGCGGTTTCTTAAAATATACTGGTTTATTTTGTAGTCAGTTTTTTTTTTACTTAAAATTAATTTTCTGTTGTAGGTGAGCGCTCTTTGCCAGATAAAGTTTGCTGAATCAGGAAACTGGTAATATATTTTCTCCCCACGGGTATTTAACTGTTGCAGATGCAGCGTATCAGTGTAAGCAGCGTATTTTTCGGGTTGTGCAGATAAATAACTATTCCCAAAAAATAAAATGAGAAGCAATAAATCAAAGGATGATCTTTTAAAGATTTTCCGCAAAAGGGAGATCATTATCCTGTTTTAAGAAAATATTCCTTTAGTTTATCCTTCCTGCCTTCTGCCAAATGCACCTGTGAGTGATCGGTCATAAATACACACCCGCCGTCAATCTTTGTATAACGTGTTACATGATTCAGGTTGATCAGATTGGATTTGGAAGCCCTAAAAAACTCAATGTTTTTAGAGAGCAATTTTTCAAACCAACCCAGATTATGACTTGATAGAATCGGCTCCTTATCCACAAAATGAATTTTTGTGTAATTCCTGTCACCTTCCAGCCTGATGATCTGGTTCAATATAATCACTTCAAACCCGTCAGCATTATTGAGCAATAATTTATTGCTACTGTTTAATTGAACTTCAGGAGCCGTTTCAGCAGACTTTGCAACATCAACATCACGTAAAAAATTTATGGCGCGTTGAACCGTCGTTTTAAGCTGATCATCTGCAATGGGTTTGAGCAGGTATCCAAGAGCCGGCAGCTGAAAAGCATCAATAGCATATTCGCTGTAAGCGGTGGTGAAAATTACCTCAAAGTTGAATACCTCAAGTTGATGCAGCATATCAAATCCACTTCCGTCAGGCATTTGAATATCCAGGAAAACGAGGTCAGGTCTGTGTTTGCGGATGACCTCTAAACCTGATTGAACATTAAATCCGGTATCAATAACAGCTATTTCCGGAAAGTATTCCCTGAGCATAAGTTGCAATGCCAACCGGCCATGTTCTTCATCGTCAATGATTACAGCTTTAATCATTTTTTTCATCTAAATGGGATAAACAATTCAACTTTTGTTCCTGAAGGTTGTCCATCACTATTGAATAAATCAGTGATCTGGATATTGCCCTGCTCAGCGAATTTTTCCTTGTTAAGGTGAAGTCTTTTCATGGATAATTCAATGGCAAGTGATTTTTTTTCTTTTTTACCTGTTTGGTTGATCTTTTCTGAGGCCTGCCTTCCTATTCCGTTATCGGTAATTGTACAATGCACCAGATGGTTCATTTTCTTGATGGAAATATTTACCTCACCTCCGTTTTCCCTGTGTTTGATTCCGTGCAAAATAGCGTTCTCAACAAAAGGCTGAATCAGCATTGGCGGAATTTTAACTGTATTGAAAACCAATTGATCGTCAATCTGAATGCTAAAATTTAACTTTTCTCTAAAGCGCATTTTTTCAAGCTCGAGGTAAATTTTTACAGAGTCAAGCTCGTCCTTTAAACTTACATATTTTTTTGATGAAAGATCCATTACAGACCTTATCAAAGCGGAAAACCTTTGCAGGTATTTTTTGGCCAGTGCCAGATTGCTGCTCAGCAGCATGCCCTGAATTACGCTTAGTGAGTTGAAAATATAATGCGGATTCATCTGTGCTCTTAACAGCTGTTGCTCGGTCTCGAGCGACTCAATCATCAGCTGATTTTGCCGGTCTTTTATTTTGTGAACCGATCTTCTGTATAAACCCCAACCGGAAGTAATAAATAGCAATGACAATAAAAAGGCCGTATTTCTGAAATTTTTTTCCTGCTCAATTTTATAATCCTGATGACGAATTTGTTTAGCGCGCAATTCTTCCTGTATAAGATAGCTGACACTGTCGTCATATTGCTTTTTATCATAGTCGTATTTTATTTGTTGCCTGATATATTCATTTTTTAAATCCTCATTATTTAATGAATCTTTGGCATCAATAAACTTCTTGAGATAAAATGTTGCCTTGTTAAAATCGCCATTCCGGATGTAAATTTTGTTTAATGTAATTGCGCTCTCTTTAATATTGGATGGGTAATTCAGCTTCTTTGAAATATCAAACGATTTCTTGCCGTAATAAAGCGCTGAGTCAGTTTGATTGTTTTCAAGGTAAAAATTGCCAAGCGAAGCGCAGGTATAGGAAAGCATTCTCATATCTGAATTTGAATCTTGAAATATTTTCAGACATTCAAGCAGGTATTGTTTAGTTTTTTGGCGCTGATTTAATTTTTTATAAATGGATGATAAATTGAACAAGGTCTGACCGATCTGCGGTGAACCTTTTTTTCTTCTGATAGCTAAGCTTTGATTATAAAAAGCCAATGCTTTTTTTATCTCACCCTTCTTTTCATAAATACTTGCTATATTATGTAGCGCAGTGGCCTGTTCTACATCATTTCCAGATTTGATAAAAAAACTGTAAGCCTGCCTGTAATTGCTCAGCGCACTGTCGTTCTCTGATAAGTAGAACTGATAAATTAAGCCCATATTATTCAGGCATAAACCCTCGCCATTGAAATTGTTGTTTTTACTGTAGTACGTTCTGGCTTTTTGATAGTAGGCTGAAGCCGTTTGAATTTTACTTCTGTAATAATGATAACTACCTAAGCTAAAGCAAATTTCTCCATAGATATTGCAAAGTTCAGTGTGTTTTTTTTTATCTGATTCAGGCACAAATTTAAAAGCATTCAGCGCCCTGTCTTCGGCTAAGCTCCAGATGGTAAAAGCTGAATCAGGGGTTCGTTTATAAACCTGATCACCACGAAGAATTAAATTTTTAATTGAAATAATTTCGGTATTAATATGCTGAGCATAACTGTTTGCCCCAATTGCATAAGGTTTTAATGTTAATGTGAAAAAAATAAAAAGCAGGAATAATCTGCGTGATTTCTGCATTTCCAAAAATACAAATTATAGGCTTTGCCTGAAACGGGTTTTGCGCCTTCTTTGTGTGCTTTGCGTTTAAAACTGAAATGTTTAAGGTATGAGGCGGGAAATTTTACCGCAAAGAGCGCCAGGATTTACGCAGAGGGCGCGGAGGTTTTTCTTTTGAGGGCGCTGCCATAAAACAGTTACGGTACCTGATCTGATGCCTGATGGGGGAACCGGCAAAAGAAAGGTACCGTACTGTATTTTAAAAAAGCGGCGCATAAAATGCGCCGCTTTGCTGAGCCTTGCTGCTTAATGCATAACCATGAATTTACGCAGCATCATTTTTCCTTCATTGTCGGTAGCCCTTACAAAGTAGCTGCCATTGGCAAGGTCGCTCACGCTGAAAGTGGTTGCAGTTTCAGTACGGATGAGTTTGCCGGTAATGTCTAAGATTTCCCATGACTGTGATTTCAACTTACCGTTGAAACTGATGGTGATCATATCGCTGGTAGG
>JBIICM010000099.1:0-9186 GCA_044238875.1 Flavobacteriales bacterium
GCTAATTTCCCTAAAGGCTTCGCTGCTTTTTATTGCATGAAGTATGAAATTACCCAGGGTCAGTATGTCCGCTTTCTAAACCTTCTCACGGCCTCCCAGCAGGCCAGTCGAACGGCAGTGTCAGTAACCTCCGTTGCAGGAACATTGGTACTTGCTCCTTCTGGTTCGCCCAACCGCAATGGTATAGAAATCACCACTCCAGCCTCCGGTAATCCGCTTTCTCCGGCAGTATATGGCTTAGACCTTAATAACAATGGTGTTTACAATGAGGCCGCTGATGGTGCGCACATCGCCTGCAATTATCTGAGCTGGTACGACCTGCTTGCTTATCTTGACTGGGCGGCACTGCGGCCCATGACTGAACTTGAGTTTGAAAAAGCAGCACGTGGACCATCATCACAGGGGGCACCTGTATTGGCAGCATTTGCCTGGAACAGCACAACGATACTTGGTGCCAATGCCGGAGCCTTATCAAATTCCGGAACGGCCAATGAGGTTTCTACTTCAAGCGGCAATGGTCTTTGTGCTTACAATTCGAATGTATCAACACATGGCCCTTTGCGTGTCGGTTTCGCGGCTACCGCATCAACAGGCAGGGCAGGGGCAGGAGCCTCTTTTTACGGAATTCTTGATTTATCAGGTAATGTATGGGAGCAGGCCTATCATATTGGTTACAATGCAGGATCTGGAAATGGTGCAGCAACTGGGTTTACAGGCGTTTTAGGCAACGGTATGGTTGATGCATTGGGTAATGCGGACCCCACCAACTGGGGGCTTTTTGTAAGTTCAGGAGGAGGTCAGAATGGTGTTGTTCGCTCAGTGGTTCGTGGCGGTCAATGGTCTCAAATAACTTCTGAGGCTGTTAGTGCTGACTATTGCAGGATTTCTAACCGATCCTTTATTACCTCAGGTGGCGGCGAAAACGGAAGCCGTATTTCAAGAACCGGCGGCAGAGGCGTCAGGCAATTCTGATTTAAATGTTTTTTTCAGGGTTTATGCTGAATACCGGGAGCCGGCGGCGGGGAAACGACCGTTACCGTAACCAATGCAGAAGTAACATTGCCTGCCACATTTGAAACAACTACATCATAAGTGCCTGCATCAGATAACAGAATGTTACTGAAGGTATATGTATCAGCAGTAGCACCGGGGATATTTGTGCCGTTTTTGCGCCACTGATAAGTTGGTGAGGGTGTGCCGGTTGCCGTTACCGTTAGTTTTACATTTTGATCGTTGAGGCAGGCAGTCACATTACTTGGCGGGGTAGTGATGGTGGGTGCCTGGTTGCTACCTGCGCCGCAGGTCTGTGCAAGAAAACGGCCAAATCCACCGGTTTGTCCGGCGTTGCCTAATACACTTAAACCTCCTGTACCACCCGAAATATCAATACCGCTGGTAAGTGTTGTTGTCGCATTGGTATTGACTGCCGGAAGCGCAGAGATGGTATTGTACAACAATAAAATAGAGCCGCCACTGCCTCCACCGCCGCCACTGCCATAATGGGCTCCGCTACCGCCTGATAGTCGGCCTGAGCCACCGCCACCGCCCTTTACAGAAAGCAATGCCGCATTGCCAATAACGATATTGTTGGCCACAATCGCAAAAGCACCACCTCCGCTGCCGCCGCCACCGCCTTTAACAGTACCTAAAGATATACTATATGTTCCACCGCCACCGCCGCTGCCGCCTAAGATGTTCGTCCCGGCATGCACGGTGGTAAAGCCTACATCCCCATAAATGAATGATGAAACAGGAGTGTTATTTCCACATACTATTATGGTCGCTCCGCCCTGGCTTGCAAAGCTGCCTCCACCTCCTGAACCAACCGGAATTGTTCCTCCACAGCCACTTGCTGCTGCTTTACCTCCCCCTTCAAATCCGGGCGAATTGATAAAACTACCGCCATTTGTAGCACCCATTCCATTGCCATCACCACCGTTGCCGCCGTTTTGTCCACCCCCGTTATTGGCGATACCTCCTGCCGCATTGGCTGGTCCTACAGAATTGGTGGTGGTTGGATCAACAGAGGTGCCCGGTGCGCCTGCAGCTATGATTCTACCCTGAATATTGGCAGTGCCTGTACAACGGATAATCACGGGCTGATTACCTGTAATTGTAAGTGTATGCCCTGCATTGAGGTTAAAACTTTGAAAGTTGTAAATGCCCGACTGAATGGTCAGATCGCCAGTGGAGGAGAAATTGTTTACATTAAAGGGAGCCGGATTTAAGGCTGCACTACCGTTGCCAAAATCACAGGGGCCTGCAACATTCACCACCTGAGATTTTAATTGCGTAAAACTAATCATCAGGATAAATGCTGTTAACCTGATGATGCAATCATGGAAGAATTTCATATTTTAATTTTGTAGATGGCAAATTTACATACTTGATGCAGGGTTATGTTTATCATTTATCAAAATAGGCTATAGAAACAACAAAATGGGGCATTGCTTTATCAAAATTATTTTATTGATTTACATTTTTAAATGTGAAACCTTAAATTTCATCCTTTAGGCTATTTCGATTGGGCCATTTAAGCAATGGTTTTGTACTTTCGTAGAAAAGAACAGAATGAGATCTGAAATCAGTTCAGGAGTGGCTATAAGTATCGCCTGCTTTTTATGGCAGTTGCTGGAGTTTAGTCTGGGGTTTCATTCCAGCAGGATTGATTATTACCCCTTTATCACATGGCTTGTCCTGATCATTCCTATCACCGGCATTTACTGGGCTGTCAGAGCCAAGCGAGATCGTTTTTTCGAAGGCCGGATCAATTTTATGCAGGCTCTGTTAACCGGATTAAAAATTACAGGCGTATGTACGGTGGTTATTCCGCTGTTTTCATGGTTGTATATAGCTGTAATCAATCCACTTTATTTAACTGCGATGTATAACCATCACTTGCGACTGATTGACAGTCTGAATCTTTCAAACGACCTTGAAAGGGAATCATTGAAAACAAATGCTATAAGGGAATTTTCATCTTACAGTTATCTTGTTCAAAGATTTTTGGTAACACTTATTTCAGGTTTAATTTTAAGCTTAATCATTGCCGGTGTAATCCAAAAGAACAAGCCTGTTTTGACTCAGGATAAATAAGGTGCATTGGCTGATCTATGCAGGTATAGCGTAAACGGATGGAAATTTGGTAATTGCACGTGTAATCCAAAAAAACAGTTCAGTTATGCCTTAGGACAGGTAGTTAGAGTAGTTTATTTTACGGAAGATTAGCCATAAACGCCAGTTTAAAATTCCATTTCAAAACACATATAAACGTTTAAATGCTGCTATTGGCATTCAAAGAAGTAGCTTCGCCCTTAGGGTAGGGGGGATAGGATTCCTACAAAACCCCATTCACATTGTCAAGCAAAAATTATCAACCAAAAAGTGAAAAACTTTTCTGCCTCTAATTCAATGGCGAATATTTTATCTGGTTACTATTCAATGATGAATATTTTATCATTTTACCATTCAATGGTGAATATCTTACCTGCTTCCCATTCAGGGAAATTTCAATAATAATCTAAATCCTCGTTTGGGCTCATCATTCAGGTTGAGTATTAAGGGCACGAACCCCGGTTCAGGTGTTCAAAACATATCTTCCAATGCTTCTTTATCAGACATGAGTTTGCATAGTTTCGTCGCATGGAAGTGCAACATCATGCATCATTAAAATCATTTTCAACTTTTGGCATCGAAGCCGCTGCCAAATATATGGTCAGGGCGTCGCACCTTGAGGATATACTACAGGCACTTGAAAAATTCAATAGTGAACAGTTATTGATTCTTGGGGGAGGCTCAAACATACTTTTTACATCTGATTTTAACGGCCTGGTTATCAGAAATGAACTGCCTGGCATTGAAGCGGAAGCTGAATCAGATGATTTTATGCTTGTTACCGCAGGGGCAGGCGAGAACTGGCATCACTTTGTGCAGCATTGCATCGCACAAAATTGGGGCGGACTTGAAAATCTATCCCTGATACCGGGCAGTGTAGGTGCAGCACCTATGCAAAACATCGGGGCTTATGGCGTGGAGATCAAAGAAAATTTTTATTCACTTGAAGCCCTGAACCTATCAGACGGAACAATCAGAAATTTCGATGCCGGCGCGTGCCGTTTCGGTTACAGGGAAAGTGTTTTTAAGCAGGAGTTACGCAACCGTTACCTGATTCTTTCTGTGAAGTTTCGGCTTAGCAGGAAGAACCATGCTATCCGGATAGCATATGGTGCTATCCGCGAAGAACTTGACAGGGCCGGAATTGTCGAGCCTGATTTGCGTTCGATCAGCGATGCTGTTATAGGTATTCGTCGTTCAAAACTTCCTGATCCCGATAAAATTGGCAATGCGGGAAGTTTCTTCAAGAATCCTGTGGTAGATCAACACACCTATTTGCGGATTCTTGAAAATTTTCCTGATCTGGTTAGTTATCCTGCAGGAGTGCAGAATCGTAAGCTGGCTGCCGGCTGGCTGATTGAAAAGGCCGGTTGGAAAGGTTTTCGCAGGGGTGATGCGGGCGTTCACGAAAAACAGGCACTGGTATTAGTGAATTACGGCAATGCAAGGGGTGAGGATATTCTCCGCTTATCAGCTGATATCATGGAGGATATTCAGCAAAAGTTCGGTGTACTACTTGAGCGTGAGGTGAATATCTGCTAGAGCTATTGGCTTGCCCCCCTATTAAAACTGACCCCCTGTTTTTGCCTTTGTTGGTTCCTGTCATTCTGATTATTTTAAAATTAAACACACTGAATTCTTTCTCCTTCTTCGAGGGTGTTCGTTTTTCTGAAAACCATCCAAAAAATTTCCGGTAATTACTTTTCCAGCAGATATGCTGACCCGTTTTCTTTTTCCGCAACCTCGCACAGCGGGCTTAACGGAATTAATATTTTAAGATTTCGGGGTATGTAACAAAACTTTGTTTTTTGTTTTAATGCCGCTTGCGGCCATTGGAATTGAAGAAAAGAGCACTGTAAAAAGGTTGGTTTTTTCGGGGTGCAAAAGTGCTCTTTTTAAGATTAGTTCCAACTATATTAATAGATTAAAAAAAATAAATTCAAATCTATTTCTCCAGCTTAGCTGCAGCTGACCCCATTAATGCGCTTATCTGTATCCTTTAGTAACTGTCGATGCGTTTTTTTATTTCCTCAATGGTTATGTCGCCTTCCCTTTTCTGTTCGTTACCCGCTATTATTCATCAGCGGTCTATAAAATCACGTTTGCGCTTTTCAACCCCGATCATGAACTGATAGGGGGGCTGATTGCCATCAACTTTGAGCTCACGCTGCTTTTGATCCATTTCGCGCACGGCCTTGTTGAAAGTTTCATCACCGCCGAGCACATACATAATATTACGGTTGAAATTAAAAAAGTACCATTTCTGAGATTCAAGTTCAAGATAAAGATTGAGTATATCACCGCCTCGTTTTTTTACCAGCTCCAGCTTGCCCTTAATGGTTTTATTGACCGGCGTTTTGCCGATGTTTGAAAGTGAAAGCCAACCATCAGAAACATAGGATCTTGATTCTGTATTCCATTTCATGTTTACATTCACAAATACAAAAGTCTTGTTCAATTCGTCAGGAAATCTTTTGATGGTGCCGGTGGAAGCCAGGTCTTTAAATACCCTGTCAGCGGCTTCACCACCCAATATTCCCGTCATGGCTTTTTTGTAGTCGGCACCGTTCACATCTGCCGGTTGCAATCCCTGAGTGGCGGCAATGGTTTCTTCCATGTGCTTGATGAGTTCGGGAGCCAGAAAAAAATCAATTGCAACAGCGAGTGTGAATTCTGTCTGATCTCTTACTATGCTATGGGAGGCTTTTCCGGCGGTAAGCAGTTTTACTTGACCCAGTTCAAGACCAAGGTTGAGTTTGCCTTCTGCATTGAGGTCGCAGTTTTCCTGTTTCATGGACACATAATCATCGGCCACCGATGGATCTTCAAAACGAGCCTTGCTGGTTATTCTGAACTCCTGACTGGTTTTATCGAACCTTAAAAATCCACGTGAGCTGATAATTTCCTGATCGGCAGCCTTGCGCTTTTTCGTCAGAAATGATGGATACACATGGGTAGAATCTTTAACCAACACCAGTCCGGCCAGTATTCGTTCATTGTCAGGTGTTTTCGGAAATGAATCAACCGGTATCGAAATATTTGCCGGATCTATCTCTGCCTTAAACTTCAGCCATGATCTTTCAAGCCCCTTGCAGGGATGTACGATGCGTGTACCCCCCTGGAAGTTTAGTGTTTTACGTGGTGCAAACAGATTGGCCATTCCCTTGAACTCAAACTCCTGACTAAGTTTAAATTGCTGTGTTTCTGCAATTTCACCCGTTGCGATGGTATTACCGAGAGAATCCTGCTGAATACTGCTAAACGTAATTTTCTGCAATTTCCCCAGCTCATCTTCGTAATCATAATCACCATTGGCCTTGTATTTTTTTCTGCTTAGTATGTCAACATTCGCATTATAAAAATCGTGGTATTTCAGATCGTTGTTGGCATTGATTCTTGAATTGGTTAGGGTAGTAATTACAGCATTCCGCTCTACGTTAATTTTCTCCTTATCCGGATAAATGGTTGCATCAGCCACACGAATCAACTTTACGCCATCGGTACGAATCGTTCGGTCGGCCAGCGCATATTTTGCCCGCGGAGCCACAAATGTGATTGAATCCTGATCAGGTTTTACGGAAACAAAGCGCGAACCTATCAGGTCAATCTCGTTCATGGAGGAGTTCATATCCACCTCATCCTTATCCATATACCACCGCAATTCATCCATGTAAGCGATGTATTTGTTAACCGGAAATTCAATGTAAGAATCAGCCGAGTTTGACTTGAACTGACCCATTCTGTTTTTGAAACTAACGTCAGCCTTCACATTGTCGGTTTTTATGGCCACCTCTTTGGTGCCGTCTTGCTTTACCTCATCACGTGCTGTGAAAGCAAATGAGGCTGTATCTGATTTGAAATCCTCTTTTTTGAACCTGAATTTTTTCGAAGCTACCTCCGCACTGGCAAACTCAAGGGTTCCGCTACCTGTCATACCACCCTCACCAATCGCAATTTTGCCGCTTAGTTTGGACTCACCCGAATACATCACAATGGCACCTTTTGTTTGGGCTACCTCAAACTTATCCGGCTGGTAAGGCTCCCAGTGCAGACGCACGTCAGCTGCTTCAACATCCGGAAATTCCACATTATCCTTCTTCTCTGCTTTCACGGTTAAACTGCGGCAGAATGCATTCACCGAATCAGGAAAAAAAACAAAGTCATCAGATTTTGCCTTAGTGGTGATATAATCAATTTCACCATCACCCCGCAAACCGCGGTGACTCAGCTGCAGGTTGTTCGTGAAAGTGCCTTTACCGCCATACAAGGGCATCCCTCCGGCACCTGTATTCCTTCTGAATCCAAGTGAATAATCGTCCTGCAGTTTTAGCTCCTCTCTCAACTCGGGTATGATACCTGCCGAAACAAACAAACCCTTGAAAACAAGGCCTTCATTTTTAAAGTTGTCAAGACTATCAACTACGTAGGGGTCAAGCTGGAAGTAGAAATTATCGCGCGGATAAACATTCTTCAGGATTGAGTACCGCTGATAATAGGCGTATGAATTTTTAGCTGAATTGAAAATGGGGTATTGGGCAAGCGACTTTCTTCCGCTTTTATTATTGGGATGATCAATTAATATATCGCCGATTACATTCTCTATCACTGTTTTTACCTTGATCAGATTTTTTTTGCCGTATTCATCCAGTTCGTTGCCTTCAACACGCAAACGCAGTGAGTCAACATTGTCAAGGTTCAGTTTAAACTTATCGTAGTGGAAATCAAATTTCTTTCCGAAAAACTCAAATCTTCCGGCCATGATCCGCCCGGCAAAGTTGAAGTTTCTGTTCTTTTTTACCACCAGCTCCTGATTGCGGGGATAGATGATTACATTTTGTGAATCGCTCAGAAATATCCGGCTTACGCCGTACATGCGCAGGTCCCAGTTAAGCAGACTCAATTCTGCGTTGTTTTCACTGCCCCCCACACTTGAGTAAAACTGAATTACATCATAATCGGCCCTGCCCTGAAGCGCCAGCTGATACTGACGAACCCTTGGTTTGAGGGTAACCGTTTCGGTTTCCTCGTCAAAGAGAATAAAGCCCCGGTAAGCAAGGCGCCGCATAATCTGCCGGGTTTGACTGATGTCGATCTTATAAAATGAAGCAACCTCGCTGGCGCTGAATGTTTCACGTTTGGTTTTGTCGAAAAGCCGCAAAAGCATCTGAACGGGACTTTCCTGATCAATACCCTGTATCTCGATATAGCGCTCCTGCCTGAAATAATCTGATGATTCAAACAGGGCTTTACTTTCAACCGCTCCGGCAATGGCCCTGAACCGCAACGTAGGGTCATCCACCTTCCAGAGCAAAACTTCAAAGTCCATGTCGAGTTTATGAAACGAATTGTAATAGGGCGTTTTGGCACTGCCTTCATTGTTACGTAGCAGAAAAAGCTCACGCTTGTCGTCTAAAAAGCGGAAAACCAAACCGGGATGCACTATTGAGTCGGTATCAAGCCTGATGATCACCCTTGCATTCGATGATTGCATGCTTTTTTCTTCAATCAGGAAGTTCTGGGCAAAAGCTTCAAAAAATGGTTTTGCATCACGCATAAATGTAAATCGTGCCGGACTTTCAGGCTTGCCGGCGCCCAGCAGTTTGGCGCCCTGAATGGAGATACCGCCCTGGTAGTTAACATCCTTGAAAATGCCGGGAATCTGAAATTCCTGATTATAGGTAGTAAACCTGGGGTAGGTAGCATCCCGATCCTGTGGATTGTCGGTGAGTTTTTCGGTCACCACACCCCGCAGCGGGTCCTTGAAATAACGCGGAAAATAAAACACGGAACTATCGGCACTGAAACGGGTTGTTTTTACTGAGATCTGGTAACTGCTCAGTGCTGCTTTTGCTTCGTTTTCGGGCAGCCCTGCTCTTGTCCATAAAACAGTTCCTTTTTCACCATAAAATTTGTTTTCAACAGGGTGCAAAACGCCTGAGGTGCCAGTGATTTTTGTACTGTCAGTTCTGGTCTTTCCGTAAACGGTTGTCGCTGGTATGATCAGCTTGGGAATACTATCATAACTGAATTTGTAAGCGCAGGGATCAATATACCAGGTTATAATTTCTGATT
>JBIICM010000247.1:0-2502 GCA_044238875.1 Flavobacteriales bacterium
TGCCAAGGTTATAGCTTGATAATTGCTTTTCACCCGAGGTTAAAATGATTTTGGTGTAGTTGCGTTCGCCCTCCAGGTAAATAATGTTTTCAATCGAGAGTACCTGAAAACCACCAGTATCAGGTAATACAAGCCGGTGCATCTGACTGGTGGGTTTGCTGTATTTTTCGATCAATGCCAGTATCTGATCTTCTCTGTTATCATGTCTTGCATCAACAAGTTCAACTGCGCGCTTTACCACCTTGGTTAACTCCGCTGCAGATATAGGTTTTAGCAGGTAGCCGATGGCTGCAAAATGAAAAGCTTCCAGTGCATATTCATCGAAGGCGGTGGTGAAAATCACCTCAAATTCGTAATTATTTAGCCGGCGGAGCAGATCAAATCCGCTGCCGTCAGGCATCTGAATATCCAGAAAAACAATCTGGGGTTTTTCCCGCTCAATCAGTTCCAGACCCGTTTTTACATTGTCGGCATGACCACAAATGTGCAAATCAGGAAAATTATGATTAAGCAACACCTCCAGTGTTTTTCTGTTGCGCACTTCATCATCAATAATTACAACTTTTTTCATAGGTTTGTAATGGGTATAATCAGGTTTACAGACGTGCCGCTTGCCATACCGTTGAAACTCTTCAGGTCTTTTATGGTGATTGCATTGTCGGCATTGTTATTCAACAGTCGTAGCCGGTTTTTAGCAAGATCGGTGGCCATTGATGAGCTCTGCCTTAATTTCTGGCTATTTATTTCACGTGCTTTGTCGCGGCCAATCCCGTTGTCTGTAATGGTGCAATTGAGTTTTTTACCCGTAACCTTAAAATCAACGATTATTTCACCCGTCCCTGCTTTGGGCATGATACCATGCAGGATACTGTTTTCAACAAAAGGCTGTATCAGCAGCGGCGGGATAAAAATGGATTCGGGATGCATATCATTGGTCAGATCAATGCGGTATTTGAATTTATTATCAAATCGCAATTCCTCCATTTCAAGATACAAAATAAGTGTTTCAATTTCCTTACTTAACGGTATTGTTTTTCTGTTTGTTTGATCGAGAATGGCTCGGGTAAGTCTTGAAAATGTTGCAAGATATTCACCTGCCTCAATAGATTCATTTTCAAGAATTAGGCCCTGAATTGAATTCAGTGAATTATTAATGAAATGCGGGTTCATTTGTGCCCGCAATAATTTTTGTTCTGTTTCAAGCGCATTTATTTGCAACTGGTTTTCTTTTTGTTTCTGTATCAGCCTGTAGCGGAAAAATAGAATCAGCACCGCGGCCAACAATACTAAGGTGCCTCCAATTGCAGTATTTCGTATTAATTTTTGCTGCTTAATTTGTATTTCCTGCCGTTGAATTTGCTTGTCTTTTTTTAACTGCTCGCTCATAAAGCGAAGACTGTCCTCCAGGGCACGGTTTTTATTTTCAAAATTTATCAGGTCTCGAATGGTTTTTGTCAGCATACTTTTATTTTCGATACTGTCGGTTATGTTGCCATGCAGTTCCGACATGTCTGCTGCTTCTTTCCATCTTTTTTGCCTGAAATAAATTTGCTTCAGCGCTTCAGATGCCTCCTTTACATTGATTCTGTAATTATTTCTTGTTGAAACTTCAATGGCTTCTTTTAACGCGTTTTCCGCTTTAGGCAATTCATTTCGGCTAATCAGCAAATTGCCCAGCAAAATCAGGTTGCCTGAATATCCTTCGAGGTCTCCTGATTGCAAATACAAAGTATTACTTTCCTCTGCAGCTTGAATCGCCTTGCTGATCCGGTTTTGATCATTCAGGATTTTTGCGCGGATATTGAGGGCATTTGCCAATCCTGTTAGATTTCTTTCCTGTTTATTTATTGTGTAGCTGATGTCATTGTAATAGACAGCTAAACTTATATTACCGCTTTCACGGTAGGTTTCAGCGATGTTTGAAAGTGTATTACCCTTAAGCCATCTGAAAGACGCTCCCAACTTATCTGCCAATAATAAAACTTTAGTATAGCATTCAATTGCTCTTTTGTTGTCATTGAGTCTTGACTGGTATATATAACCAATATTGCTCAGGTTACTGGCGATACCGTATGTATTTTGATATTTTTCGTTGATTTTCATGGCCATGTTGTAATAGCTGAAAGCTTCCGGCACATCTCCTTTCTGTAGAAATATTGACCCCCTGTCGCCATAATTTGCCGCCATGTAGTAAAATAATTTCCTTTTAATTGTATCGTGTATTGAAGGAGTGTTCAGTATCTTTTGCATTTTATATTCTGAAAGCTCAAGATAAACGAGGGCAGAATCAGGGTAGGTGAAAAAAATACGATCGCCCAGAATTGTCAATGCAATGGCCACTTTAATTTCGTCCTTCTCAAAACGAATAATCTTCCGCAACGAATCGAGTCCGTTCGATGCCTTAATGGAAGCTGCATTAAAAAAAATAAGAATCAGGATAAAACCTGATAGAATCCGCATGATTTTATTGTTCCTAAAATAAGCGAATTTAACTATTTTACA
>JBIICM010000100.1:0-9128 GCA_044238875.1 Flavobacteriales bacterium
ATAACCTCCTCATCAGATAAGGCCGTTTGTGCCTTGGGATCCCAGTTGATCATCCTGATACCCCTGTAAATCAGCCCCTTCTTATAGAGATCAATAAATACATCTATTACCGCTGCACTGAGCGGCTCATCCATGGTAAACTTTGTGCGCTCCCAGTCGCATGAGGCGCCCAGTTTTTTTAACTGTTCGAGAATAATCCCCCCGTGCTTTTCTTTCCATTCCCAGGCATGTCTGAGAAATTCATCCCGCGAAAGATCCGACTTTTCAACACCTTCTGACCTGAGTTTATTTACCACCTTGGCCTCTGTGGCAATGGATGCATGATCTGTTCCGGGCACCCAGCAGGCATTGCGGCCTTCCATCCTGGCCTTTCTGATCAGCACGTCCTGAATGGTATTATTCAGCATGTGCCCCATGTGCAACACCCCCGTTACATTGGGGGGAGGGATTACGATGGTAAAGGGCTCGCGTTCATCAGGCACAGATCTGAAATAACCGTTCTGCTGCCATATCTTGTACCACTTGTCTTCTACAAACAGTGGATTGTATTGTTTGGGTATCTCCATAAGGTGGCCAAAAATAAAGGAAACCTGCGACTCAGGACTGTGGCTTTTAAATTTCCGGTTTAGCACCTGTTAACATTACATTCATCTGTCTGATTTACAAAACAAATTTTACCGGATGATCTGTCATTCACAGGCGCAGCGCCTTTAGAAAAGAAGGCCTTCCCGCTCCGGGTGCATTAAAACGAAATCCGGCAAATAACCTGAACCAGCTGTAACTATTGTCAACCCATATTTCTGTTCGCCTGTTGCCTGAGAACGAAAGCGAATGCGATGATATACCCGCAAACCATCTGTCAGCATTGTATCCGGCTATGAATCTGAACTCACTGGCCACCACCAGCCGGCTCGAATTTTTTCTGACAAGACCGTCTTCGGCCAAATAAGCTCCACCCTGTTGTGAAATACCGGGCAAAAAATATAAAGTGATGAACCAGAATTTTTGCAGTACAAAGGTGTGAATATACCCCCCGTGAACTGTAAAATTCGAGAGGCGCTGACTAACCAGCCGGCGGCCCGGTTCAAAATATTGCTGCGCCTTTTCCGGAATCATTCCGATAGAAGAATCACTGAGCATCAGGTTCAGATGGTACGACGCACCGGCAACAAAACTGCCGGCCGATTTTTTCTGTCGGTCAAGCTGCCACAGGGCCGCTCTGTAAGAAAAGCGCTCCGGACTGAAGCAATAAGCCAGATTACTGAAAATGCTAAAACTACTGATATCAGGTCTTAAACGCAGATCACTTTTTGCGAGCTCGCCACTTGGGTCAATCTGACCAGGATTATCGAGGTAGAAGCCATCGTAATACTGAATGAAATTGGTATTCCAAATTTTACGGCCATTAAAACTCGCCCTTAGCGAAAACTGATTGGTATTTCCATTATCATTATTAACAGGCACTTTAAACAACCCAAGAGAAAGACTTAACCAGCGGTAGTCAAAACTTGTGATAAAATTAAACAGTGTGTTGGGCAGATACCTGATTTTAAGCTGTTCATTTTTAACGCTTCTGATATCAATCAGCTGCATTCTGCGTGCAAATTCAAATGTAAGATGCGGATAGGCCTTAAATGAATGAATGTAAACAGTGTCATAAAGGGGTTTTTCCTTTTGATCTGCCTGTGCTAAAACCCACTGATTGAGCCCAGTCAACATCAACAGAATTAAGGCTTTCAGGGTATGCTTGCTCATCTTGGTTTCTTAAAATTGCAACGCAGGTTTATTTCACATTTGATTTTAATTCATATTTGGTCCTCCTGCGACAACAAAAGTCATGGCCCTAATGCTTCCGGCTAATGCACAATCACCAGTCTTTTTGTCAATGGACCACGCTTCGTATCCAGCTGCACAAAATAAATTCCGTTGTTCAGGTATTCAAGATTTAGTTCACATCCGTTTTGATAATCACTGCTTTCAAGTGTTTTCGAATAAACGAGTTTTCCGCCATACCCATAAACATCAACACGCAACAAATCAGGGGCATACTCATTATTTTTTTTAAGGCGGATGGTACCCTCTGCTGGATTGGGCAATAAAACCCAGCTTTGACTTTGGTTATGCTCCTCAAGCCCTACACCTTCAATGTCAAAGGGAGGGGAGGTTGTTGAACAGCCCAGCTGGGTCACTCTCAAACGATAAATACCATTCAGGGTTGGGATAAGAAAACTCTGTTTGGCACCGGCTATCAGGTTGTTATTGCGGTACCAGTCAAAGGTTCCGGTGGTTACTGATGAGTATAGCTTCACACCATCGTATTCAAGAAAAGGGGTTGGCGGATATGGATTTACCTTCAGTACGTTTTCATGAATGCGTTTTACAGTATCCTTAAAACAGGCTGATGCTACCCGTAATTCAACAGAATAGGCGCCTTTGTTTGGGTAACGTATTACAGCAACGCTTGAATCTTCAACAGCAGGAACCCCTCCGGTAAATTTCCATTGATAAAAATTCGCATTGTCAAGTGCCTGAAAAACAGCACTCTGCCCAACACAAATACTCGAGTCATTTAAAATGAAATCGGCCCGCAAATCAGGCACCTCAAGAAAAGGATACACTGCATGTGAAACATCTATGTCCCAACTAACTGCTGATGAGTAAGGCCGCCACATGCCATCTGACTGTTGCTCCCAGGCCGTTCCTGAATTATTCTGACCATCCGTACCGGTAAACAAGGCCAGCTCATATCCGGCTTGCTGACTTAACTCAAACCCAATGTAAAATCCATTCCCGAAAGTTGCAGGCTGATCAAACTTTACCCAGGTGCTGCGTTGCAAATTTACATCCTGAATGATTTGAGTTAATGGTATACTTTTCTCTGCCTGAACATCGCCGGGGCTTTGCCCGGTTCCGTTATTGCTCCAGACCTTGAACCGAATCTGCGTTCCTGCCGGAGCGCTTCCCTGTTTTGCAACACCAAAGTCAAACCAGGCTCCTTTCAATTGTTTCGACTGACCGGATGCGGCAAAAAATTCAGCCTTGGCCTTTGCATTTTTCGAACTGGTGCCCGATACATATCCTGTTCCCTGAGGGGAGGCCTGATACAAAGTTTTTGTGCCCGCAAACGGATAACGCAGGGTGTCGGCACAGGTGCGTTCAGGCTCTACATTATTAAAACAGGTTGTTGAGGAAGTCAGTGAAGCCCTGCTGCCGCCCGGAGCCAGTACGGCACGCATTCGTTGTTTCTGGCCATTGGTGAACATGGTATGACAAATGTCATCCGTGTAATCCATATAGTTAACAAACATATCGCCATTTGGTCCGTTGCCGCAACTTATTCTGGGAAAGACCGGTCTGCCGGTATTTGCTTTATCCTGATTGGGCGTGTCATTTAACTGATCAGTATCGGCGCAACCCTCCGTTTCATTACCCCATATATGTATAAGGTTCAACCAGTGTCCCACCTCATGGCTGGCAGTTTTACCGAGGTTATTTGCACCGGTTTGGGGATTTTCAGGAGTGCGGCCAACTACCTTATAACTCAGTACGATACCATCAGTAGCGGCAGGCCCACCAGGAAACTGGGCGAACCCCAGCAACGGACTTTCAAGTTCACAAACCCAGATGTTCAGGTAGCGATCGCGTGGCCAGGCATCGGCTCCACCCTGTGCCCTGAACTTGATTTTATCATTCTGATTTGAAAATACTGAAACATTAGTCGGATAGCGGTTTATCCCTGTTGCAGGGTTTCCCTGAGGATCCGTTTTTGCCAGACAGAATTCAATTTCAACATCTGCAGCCAGGGGTTTAAAAGCAGCCGGTGTCTGCCCTTCGAAATTTTGATTCAGCCGCCTGAAATCTTCATTCAGGACATTAATTTGCGAAAAAACCTGCGCATCTGTAATGTTCTCCAGATTGGCCTCGTAAACAATATGAAACACAACAGGGATGGTAATTACAGAGCGGGAACCAGGCTGATCTCCTTTAGCGTAGGCCTCCGCATGCTTTTCAATCAGCTGTGCATTCAGCTCAAAAAGCGGATCCTGCTTCATCAAACGCTTATTATAATCGCTGGTGCCGCATTTTTCAACTTGCGCATAAATGGTGATAGAAAAAAGAAGCAGTGCAGCACCGGTCAATAAAAATTTCATGGGGTATTCAGTTATTGAATTTGAGGTTTTTCAGATGAAGCATCAGCTTGTTTGAGATGCAGCAAATTATATTTCTTTTTCCCATCTGGCAATAACAAAGGTGGCCAGACAATTGCCAATTACATTCACCGATGTTCTGCCCATATCCATTACAGCATCAATGGCCAGAATGGCAAATGCCTTTTGCGGGTCAAGACCTAAGGAGGAAACCGTACTCACGAGTATGAGGAATGAAGCACCCCGCACACCGGCAACTCCTTTACTGGTTAACATCAGAATCAGACACATCTGAATTTGCTGTGATAAACTCAGATCAATCCCGCAGGCCTGAGCAATAAATACCGAGGCAAGTGAAAGGTACAGGGTAGTTCCGTCAAGGTTAAAACTATAGCCGGTAGGAAGTACAAATGCAATTATTTTTCCGGGTATGCCCATCTTCGAAGCAAGATTTTCCATGGCTTTTGGCAACGCCGCTTCAGAACTGGCCGTTGCGAAAGCAATGGTAACAGGCTCTGCAATGGCATTGATAAATCGTCTGAATGGCAAACCGCTGATCAAGCCAATAGGTACCAGCACGCCCAGAATAAAAACAAGTAATGCAGCATATAAGGTTAAAACAAGCATGATCAGATCTTTTAAAACCCCCAGCCCCATAGTCGAAACAGCATAGGCAATAGCACCACCAACGGCCGCAGGGGCAAAATACATAACCAGGTCGGTAAATTTGAACATCACCTCCGAAAGCCCTTCGGTAAACATCAATATATGCTGCTTCTTTTCGCCCGCTTTCAGCATGGCAAGGGCAATACCAAATAAAATGCTGAATACTACTACCTGAAGCACCTGATTTTCGGCAACGGCCTTGGCAATATTTTCAGGAAAAATGTCAAGGATCACATCGTGTTCCTTTTTTTGTTCCAGCAGCTTTCCAGCTTTCTCAACCTGTGCATCTCCTGCCCTGAGCTGACTTCCCTTTCCTGCTTCTGAAATATTAATGGCGGCAAGCCCGATGAATAAGGCGATGGTCGTTACGACCTCAAAATACAAGATGGCCTTTAACCCCATGCGGCCAACCTGTTTCAAATTTGAATGGCCGGCGATACCAACCACGAGGGTAGAAAAAACAAGCGGTGCTATGATGGTCTTCACCAGCCGCAGAAAGATGTCGCTGAGCACTTTCAGGGGTTTGGCCACTTCAGGCCAGTCATGCCCCAGCTCTATGCCCGCCAGCATGAATAAAAAAATCCAAACGGTTAACGATTTCTTTTTATAAGCATACACCGCTGCCACGGCAATAGCAAGCCATCTGGCCGCCTGACCTGCAAATGAAGGGATCTGCATCAAATCAAACATCCGAATCACCGTAAGCAACACTGCAATAGAGCCTGCCAGCCAGGCCAGGATGCTGATTTTCCTAAATTCCATCTCCTGAGATCAGGCAAATCTAAACAAATTATAGGGTATCGCCTGATAGTCGAAGCTTTTCAATAATTTAGCCCGATTTTTACAATGGGAATACTCGACCCCGCCAATTGGCAACAACTTTTTTCACTTGAAGGAATTTTCACCCTTCTATCGCTGTCATTGCTTGAAATAATTCTCGGCATCGACAACATTATATTTATCTCGATCGTTGCCGGAAAACTTCCGCGAAGCAGTCAGCGCCGTGCCCGTTTTCTAGGTCTGAGTATGGCACTGGTTTTCAGGGTGGCCTTATTATCAGTTATTTCATGGATTGCCGGACTCAAGGATCCCTTGTTCACCATAGGTAATTTCGGAGCCAGCGGAAGAGATCTGATACTTTTTGCAGGAGGCTTATTCCTTGTTATCAAAACCGTAATGGAGATAGCTGAAAAAATAAGGCATGATGATACCGGACCTTCTTCTACCTCAACAGTAAGCAGTTTCACAGCCGCCATCATTCAGATTACACTGCTCGATGTAATTTTCTCTTTCGACTCCATTCTAACCGCCGTTGCTGTTTCCAATAATCTCGTAATTATGGTGCTGGCGGTTGTAATTGCTATCATTATTATGATACTTGGTTCAGGAGTGGTCAGCGATTTCATCAATAAGTACCAGACTATTAAAATGCTTGCGTTGGTATTTCTGGTTGCAATCGGCCTCGTTTTAATGTTGGAGGCCCTGCACTTTGAAGAAACGTACCAGATTCATCTGAAAAACTATGTATATGTGGCCATGGCATTTTCGCTCACCGTTGAAACCTTAAACCTTTTAAGAACAAGGGCGGCACGTAAACGTACCATAGCGGCACAAAAGGAAGCCGAGTAGCGCAGTTCAGGAATTTATGGCAGATTCTTTGCTACCGAGCCCAAAAAATAAACCATGAAAACCTACATATTGATTGCACTTGCTGCAATTTTAAGTGCTGACATTCATGCACAAAATTTACTTGACAAAGCCAAAAAGGAACTTGAAAAAACGACCGGCACTTCTAATAAAGGAAAAAATGGGCTGTCAAACGATGAAATTATAAGCGGGTTAAAAGAAGCCTTAAATCTGGGCACATCTAAAGCAAGCGGTAACGCTTCAAAAACTGACGGGTTTTACAAAAACCCGCTCATCTTTATTCCATTTCCTCCAGAAGTGGCCATGGTTGAAAAGAAAGCACGGCAAATAGGACTGGGAGCTCAGGCCGATTCATTTATCAAAAGCATGAACCGGGCTGCCGAATCTGCCTCAAAGGAAGCCGCGCCGGTATTTCTCAATGCGATTAAGCAAATGACCATTACCGACGGTTTAACAATTCTAAAGGGAGGTGAAACAGCCGCCACCGACTTCCTGAAAAACAAAACTACCGCTGAATTAACCGCAAAGTTTTCTCCGATTGTAAAAAAAGCCATTGCACAGGCTCAGGTAACCAAATACTGGAAACCGGTTATCAACGGTTACAACAAAATACCGGGCGTTACAAAAAGAAATCCCAATCTCGATCAATACATCACCGAAAGAACCATTCAGGGCCTCTTTAAGCTGATTGCACAGGAAGAAACCAAAATCAGAAAAGACCCGGCTGCCCGTGTTTCTGAAATTCTAAAAAGAGTTTTTGGCGGAAATTAACCATGGCAAAACCTAAAAACAGGCTGAATATAGTTTATTCAACCAACCCCGATTTTACCTACGAAACGGAGAACACCGAAGAGGAAACAACCCTGCCCCCCGGTGAACAAAAGCTCTATGTTGAACTTGACCGCAAAGGAAGAGCCGGCAAACAGGTAACCCTCGTTTCGGCTTTTCATGGAAAAACTCATGATCTTGAATCACTCGGGAAGGAGCTAAAAAACCTCTGCGGAGCAGGAGGCAGCTCAGACGGAGGAAATATTCTGATTCAGGGAGACCACAGGGACAAAGTAATCGCGTATCTGATCAAAAAAGGCTTCCAGGTCAAACGCAGGGGCGGTTAATGGTCAAGCGCCTGCCGGTAGAGTGCCTCATACAAAGGGAGTATTTTCTGAATATCAAACCGGGCGGCCTGCTCCCTGGCCTGCATCCTGAACTGTTGCAGCATTGATGGATCCTGCAGCAAGCGGATTGCATTGGATGCCATGTCCTCAATTTTGCCAACATCACTGAGAAATCCAGAATATCCATCTCTGTTTACTTCCGGTATTCCACCGGTATTGCTCGAAATAACCGGCACGCCGGAGGCCATTGCTTCAAGTGCAGATAAACCAAAACTTTCCGTTTCAGAAGTCAGTAAAAAAAGATCTGAAATACATAATATCTGCTCCACGTTTTTCACCTTTCCCAGAAAAACCACATGGGGTTCAATGCCCAACTGCCGGGAAAGACTTTCAGCCATTGATCTTTCAGGCCCATCGCCAACAAGTAAGAGCCGCGCAGGCACCTGTTTCCTGATCAGGTTAAAAACCGCCAGCACATCCCCTACCCGTTTAACCGGTCGAAAATTTGAAATATGGGTGATTACAAATTCTCCGTCTGAAACATAATCACCCCGACTGCATTTTCCTGATGATTTGTAATGGCTGGTATCTACGAAGTTCGGGATCACATCAATTGACCGGTTAATTTTAAAATACCTGAGCGTATCGTTGCGGAGGTCATTTGAAACAGTTGTAACAGCATCACTTTCATTGATTGAAAATTCAATCACCGGAAGGTAGGAAGGATCCCTGCCCACAAGGGTAATATCTGTGCCATGCAGGGTGGTAACAAAAGGAACCCTTCGCTGCTTGGTTTGTAAAATCTGCCTGGCAAGGTATGCCGATGATGCGTGCGGAATGGCATAGTGAACATGCAACAGGTCAAGGTTGTAATGAATACATACGTCAACCAGCTTGGAAGTCAGTGAAATTTCATAGGGCAAAAACTCAAACAATGGATAGTTTGAAACGGGCACCTCATGAAAAAAAACATTTGGATGCAGGATATCCAAACGAAAGGGCTGACTGTATGAAATAAAATGAACCTCATGGCCCTTTGAGGCAAGACCCATACCCAGCTCAGTGGCTACTACACCACTGCCGCCGAATGTCGGATAACAAACAATACCAATCTTCATAAACCGGCCTTTTAAAGGCTGATTAAATTGGTAGCTCAGGCAGTGGCTGAATTCACCATGTTGTCGTACACGTCCATTACTTCCTTAACCGCCGATGCGCTCTGATTTAACAGGTCCATTTCCTGCTGATTCAGCTTCAGTTCAATGATTTGCTCAATGCCGCCCTTGCCCAGCTTCACCGGAACTCCCAGGTAAATGTCGTTCAGCCCGTATTCTCCCTGCAACCAGGCACAACATGGGAAAATCCGCTGCTGATCGCGCACAATTGCTTCAACCATCTGTGCAGCAGCTGCACCGGGAGCGTACCAGGCCGAAGTGCCCATCAGGTTTACCAGTTCGCCACCGCCTTTTTTGGTTCTTTCAATGATGGCCTCCAGCTGAGCCTTTTCAATCAACTCTGCAACAGGTATTCCTGATACAGTTGTGTACCTGGG
>JBIICM010000101.1:0-8869 GCA_044238875.1 Flavobacteriales bacterium
TTACCTGCATTATCAAGCCTGATAGATGCTCCATCCTGTGCACCTGTTGTGCCGGCCTGGGTAACCAGCTGGCGTTGATTGTAGGATACTGAAACGTCACAACTGGTGCCATTTACCCTAATCCTAAAATTCTGAATGATGCTTATTGCCGGATTGGTGTTGTAATTGATAAAATGACCAGGTGCAATCGTTGTTCCAAAGGGTGGGCTGAATGTGGGGCCGGGATGTTTATGGTATAGAATGTAAATTGTGTCTGATAACGCGGAGAAAGGGTTAACTCCGATATCTAATTGCGGGCTTGTAACCACTAAAACCCTGCTATTGGCAGGTAATATTAAGCCGGGCGGCTCAAGGACACGGCCGCAAGAGATAATTGTGGCATTTATAGCCGATGTTAATGTTGCTGTTTGAGCATTTTGAATAAAACCATAAAAAGCAACATCTCCGGGTATACTATTCGCCCAGGTGATATTTATCTGATTGGCGTTGATGGACTGCGCACCTACCCTGAAAGTAAACATCTCATTCAGTCCCTCCCAAAATGGATTGGAAGGAGGAGTGCATGCATCAACTAAAATGTTCTCAACCGTTAAACACTGCTGACTGTATATTTTACCAGAACAGAGAAAAAACACTATCAATACTTTGCAGAGCATTGATACTCTTAAACATTTAAGCTGTCTGCGCATATAATGTCTTTCGAAAAACGCCTGACCTCATTGAAGGTTAAGCCAAAGGTTTTGAAGGTTGGGATTAAAATGCATTTGTGCACTATTTGTTTAAAAACATCAGCAGAATCAATGTCATAATCACCTTATCCTGAGGGCTTTTTTTGAAGCTTTGAGGATAGACAATTGCAAATTTAATCAATAAATTGAAGCATTCAACATTTTATCCTTATGTTTGCTTTGAAGGGTAAAATGCTTTGTTTCAGAAGATTCGTCATCAGCCATTTGAACTAGAAAATTGAATATGATAGGCACATACCATCATTGTTTCCTTAAAAAAATCATCACAGCATTACTTGGCATAACGTTAATTTCATTACAAACAAAAGCACAAACAGAGAGCAATCGCATGCCTGTTCTCTCAGATGCCGGAGACTTCGGTATCGCCCCTTTTGGTTATGGCTCGTTCGATTATTATTTCTCCAGCCAGATCATCACCAAACAGGAACTCAACCTGGCGGGCATCGTCGGGAGATCTGTTTTTTCTGCTCTTCAGCTGAGAATTGCCGGATTCACATCTCCCGATTTTACTCCGTCATTTAACAGGCAGTATATTTTCATTCGTCACAAAGGCAATACTGATCAAATCAGTGGCATCTTCAATCCCATTCCGATTATCAACAGTCCGTCGGCAGATTTTGTAAAAGTGTTTCAGGGCACTAAAACATGGCCACACACAACTAACCAGTATATCCAGATTGATTTTCAAAACAGTTTTGTCTGGGATGGCAATGAAAACATTGAACTTGTTTGCATCAACAACGGGGGGGGTACCAAATTTGGATTTAGGTTTATCGGGAGTTCTGCAGCAGCTCCTCCCTATTCTGTCAACAGGCTTCTGACCGGTGGCGGCACCTCACTCCCCTCCACCGGAACACTCTCTACCGGCACCTATTCAAGGATATTTGTTTATCAGCCCACCGGAAACCAGCCATCAAACACAACTGATGCCATTGGCTTTGCCGCAAGAATTAATACCAATTCTCCGGCAGGGGAGGTTTTTTCGCTGATAAAAGATCCATCAGCAAGCCCCCTAAACCTGTACACAAATCTGTTTAAAAGTCCGGGCGGATGCGGCGCTGTTGAATTTGCCTGGTCTGACCCTTCGGGCAACTGGTGGAACGGAACATCATTTGCCTCGGCAACACCTGTTTATGGTGCTGCCTATGCGAATATCACTGTTCCGGCCGGCAACTATTCATTGGGCCAATATTCAGTCATGGCGCGCTGTGCCGCCGACAACAACCTCACCAGTTCAACCAATTCGGTGGGCGTTTACCTGCTAAACGGCAACGTTTTGTACGAAGATTTTGGCACAGGTGCCAATGCCCCCATCGTTGCCGGCGGAACGTACAATGGCTGGACGAACAATTCAGGTACCGCCATCCTGCTGGAGTGCCCGGGTGAGTTTACAGGGAGGGGGTACAAAGTGAGCTCGGCTTCAACGATTTGTAATCCTTCCAGCGGGCCAACCTATGGTGTAAGAAGCCTAATTAAAAAAGTTGATCTTGGTGCGTTCAGCTTCAGCAATTACACCTTAAATTTTGAAACCCGCGGAGCCTGGTCAGGCGCCTATGTGAGGCTTTGGGAGTATCCGGCTACGAATTCAACGACCACCACCGCTATCGGATATGGCAATAAAACCTTCAGTGTTCAAACCGGCTTGCCACTGACCCTTTACAAACCGGGTAAATACCTGCAGATTGAAAATGGGGCTAACAGCATGACAGGTGCCATTGAATCCTACAACAGCGCTACCGGCCAGTTGGTAGCGACTATTTTTTCAAATAACGGATTGGGTAATTTCTCCTCCTGGAGCATTAAGCCTTTTACCGATGCAAACGCATCGCTGAATGCCGATTATTCATGGGCCAATAATCCGCCCAATGATTACCGCGCCAAACAAACAGTGCTCAATCCTTCCTCAACTGTTTTTGACCTTGAATTTTACACTGGCACTTATACCGGCTTCCCGTTCAAATTAGATGAGATTTATATATCCGGCTGGCCGGCTTGTTTGCCGCCTCAAAAACCACCTATTGAGCACCGCAATTAGCCGCAGTAAACCCTATCTTGAAATCATAAAGGTGCTGCATCATCAGTCATCTGACAACATTACTGCCAGCAGGCTTTTGGGCCCGTGTGCACCAATTACCAGCGATTGTTCAATATCGGCGGTCTTGGATGGCCCGGCAATAAAAACACCATAACCATCGGTGGCTGTTTTCAGGGCTGCATAAGCCTGGTGCATATTGTAAACAAGTTGTTTGCTGTTGAAAACAAGTACAAGGTGTTCGCAAATAAAAGGCAAGGCCCTTGAGATGAGCTTTTTTTCGCTGATCCATACCGCTGCATTTTCCGCTACGGCAATTTCTCCTTCAAGCACTGCAAGTTCAACATCTTCAAGGTCAAGGGCATTGATGATGGCTTCAGGAGCAATTATTCCGGCATATCCGCCCACATTGCTGATAATTTTTGTCATGCTGCTGTAGCGTTCGGCTATCAATGCCGCCAGCAAGGCCCGTGAATTAAGCCGGACAAATGATCCGCCCATCTGGGCTGTCATGCGCTCAAATTCAGCTTCATTGTCAAGATCTGGCCTATCGAAAAAAGGGATTTCAGGCAATGGAGCCGGCTCCGGTTTGTTTTTCCGCACAGCGGCAAGTATTTCTTCGCGGGCGTTCATCATTTCCTGTTTTTTAACCACCAATCCCTGAAACTCTCTTTCGGCGGTTCAGGCATTTCGCGCTGTTTTGCCCACGGGTTCAGGCGGCTGTTGACAATAAAAGAAGGGGTATAGCGCAAAACAAACCTTGCTGTTTTACCCGCCATACGATAAAGCGCCGGACGTGCCAAAATGAAATTCAGAAACCGCATCCCCTGCTTTTTTGCTGCAGGCAGTTCTCCCGCCTCTGAAACGATTTGCCTCCACCGGTAAAGCTGTTGGTGAATATCGATTTTTACCGGACAAACATCTGTACAAGAACCGCATAAGGTAGAGGCAAACGGAAGGGTGGCATGTTTCTTCAGGTCGATGCCAGGAGAAAGAATAGACCCGATTGGGCCGGGTACAGTACTCTGATAACTATGCCCTCCGCTTCTTCTGAAAACAGGACAGGTATTCATACATGCCCCGCAGCGTATGCAGTAGAGCGATTTTCTGAAATCAGAGCGGCCAAGTTGTTCGGTGCGGCCCATGTCAACAATAACCACGTGCATTTCACGGCCCGCAGCAGGTCGATGAAAATGTGAGTTGTATGCCGTAGTAGCCTGTCCGGTGGCGCTTCTTGCCAGTAAACGAAGAAAAACGCCCAGATGAGCAAGCCGGGGTATTATTTTCTCAATGCCCATGCTGGCGATGTGTACCTGCGCCATGGCCACACCAAGGTCGGCATTGCCTTCGTTGGTGCAGATCACGATACCACCTGTTTCGGCCACAGCGAAATTTACGCCTGTGAGGGCGGCTCCGGCACTCATAAAATGTGATCTTAAATGCGATCTTGCTGCAGCAGTAAGGTAGTTGGCATCATGTGCCCCTTTTTCGGTACCCAGGTGTCGGTGAAACGTTTCGCCTACATCCTCCTTTTTCAGGTGAATAGCAGGTAACACAATGTGCGAAGGGGGTTCCTCCCTGAGCTGCACAATACGCTCGCCAAGGTCAGAGTCAATCACCGACAGGCCCTTTTCATGCAGGTAACTATTGAGATGGCACTCTTCGGTGAGCATTGATTTTGATTTCACCAGTTTTTTTATGCCCCTGTCGGATAATATTTTGTAAACGATGGCATTGTGCTCAGCGGCATCTTTCGCCCAGTGTACCACGATGCCGTTTGCCTTTGCATTTTTCTCAAACTGCTCAAGGTATTCATCAAGGTTTGAAAGCACATTGGCCTTGATCTGTGACCCCAGCTCACGCAACGCTTCCCATTCGGGTACGGCATTCACCGCCCGGTCTCTCTTCGACCTGATCAGCCAGAGCGTTTCATCGTGCCAGTTGGTACGCTGCTCGTCTTTGATAAAAGCCTCAGCATGTTCGGCGTGTGTCATCCGGCAAGCGATTCGTTTAAAATCTGCGAAATATGCAAAACCCTGATCTTCTTTTTTTGTCGCCTGATGATGCCTTCAAGATGCATCAGGCAACTCATATCACCGCCGGTAATTACCTCAGCACCTGATGATTCAAAGTCGGCTACCCGGTCTTTTCCCATCTTGGCCGACAGGGCCTCTTCTGAGACACAAAAGGTACCACCAAAGCCGCAGCATTCGTCTCTTCTTTGCATGGTAAGCAGTTGCAGCCCCTTCACCCTCTTGAGCAATTGATGAACTTTTGAATATTCAGGCTGCACCAGTTCAGAACTTTTTGAAAGTTTTAATCCGCGCTGACCATGGCAACTCTCGAGCAAACCCACCCTGAAAGGAAATACGGCCGGTATGTCTTGTGTTTTCAGGATATCGGTTAAGAACTCGCTGAGCTCATAAACCGATGATCTTACTTTTGTCACGGCTTCGGTTTGTTCAAGTTTGCTGTAGTGTTCTTTTACGTGCAGTATGCAACTGCCCGAGGGAGCCACTATGTAATCGTAGTTGCTGAAGTTTCTGACAAACAGGTTCATGGTCGCCAGAGCCTCCTTTTCACAGCCCGAATTGGCCATTGGCTGTCCGCAACAGGTTTGTTCAAGCGGAAAATCCACTTTGCAGCCCATTTTTTCAAGCAGTTCAAGGGTGGCTCTGGCCACACCGGGATAAAACTGATCAACATAACAGGGAACAAAAAGCGCCACTCTCATAAGCCCAAAGACGGATAATTATTGGATGTATGATGCATGATGCCTTGTTGACTCACAGGATAAATCGCCCTGCAAAGTTATTTCATTTTATTTAGATTTGCCGGCATCAAACAGATCCTTTGCAACAACTTAAAGGGTTTTAACCCAATTTGAAACCACGTGAATCAGCTGTGCAAAGAATTGATTTGTACCATTATTCGAAAATAATATATGCTTCATAAAAATGTTTAAACTCACCCACAAGAAAGCCATCATTACCGGAGCCGGAAGCGGCATTGGCAAGGCTGTTGCACTTGTTTTCGGTGCTCAGGGCGCTCATGTGCACGCTGTTGATATTAACGAAACTGAGGCAAAGGGCACCGCAGAAGAAATTCAAGCAGCAGGTGGCTCAGCCGAAATTCACCTGCTCAATATTACCGATCATGATCTGGTAAACGGCGTATTTGCAAGCATCGGCGCCGCCGACATTCTGGTGAACTGTGCCGGCATCGCCCACATAGGCAAGGCGGATACCACCCCGGCAGCCGACTTTAGCAGGGTATTCGACGTGAATGTGAAAGGTGTGTACAATTGTATTCATGCCATGATACCGCTGTTGCGCAAACAGGGCGGTGGCGTAATCATCAATATTTCATCAATTGCTGCACATGTGGGCCTGAGTGATCGCTTTGCTTACAGCATGAGCAAGGGTGCGGTTCATGCCATGACCTTATCAGTAGCTAAAGATTATATCAGCGAGAACATCCGCTGCAACTCCATATCTCCGGCAAGGGTGCATACGCCCTTTGTCGATGGTTTTCTTGCCGCGAATTATCCGGGAAGAGAAGCTGAAATGTTTCAGAAACTTTCGCACACTCAGCCGCTTGGCCGTATGGGCAAACCAACAGAAATCGCCAACCTGGCTTTGTATCTGTGCGCCGAAGAATCCTCATTCATCACCGGAAGCGATTACAAGATTGATGGTGGCTTTATCACCTTAAACACCTAATAACTAACATGAAACTGATCAGATTTGGCGAAAAAGACAAGGAAAAACCAGGTGTTTTTCATGGGGATAAATTCTATGACGTATCAGCGCTGTTTGACGATTACAATGAATCGTTTTTTGAAGATAATGGTCCGCAAAAGCTGACTGAACTTTTCCGGATTCAGCAAGCCACATTGCCGGTTGTACCAAACACGGTGCGGCTTGGCGCACCTGTTGCCAGGCCGTCGAAAATTATTTGTGTAGGCTTGAATTACAGTGATCATGCCGCCGAGGGCAATATGAAAGTTCCTACAGAGCCGGTGATCTTTTTCAAGTCAACCACGGCCATTTGCGGACCTTTTGATGACCTGGTAATTCCAAAAGGCAGCCTCAAAACAGACTGGGAGGTAGAGCTCGCCATTGTTATTGGCCACAAGGCCAGGTACGTTGGTGAGCGCGAAGCTGTTGACTATATCGCCGGCTACTGCCTGCACAACGATTACAGCGAAAGATCATACCAGCTGGAACGCGAAGGCCAGTGGGTGAAGGGCAAAAGCTGTGATACCTTTGCCCCCCTCGGCCCCTGGCTGGCTTTAAAAGATGAAATGCCCGACACCGGCAACCTGCATCTGTGGCTGAAGGTAAACGGCAAAATGTTTCAGGATGGGAACACCCAAAACCTGATTTTCAATGTACCCTATCTGGTGCATTATATCAGCCAGTTCATGACACTGCTTCCGGGCGACATCATTTCAACCGGAACCCCTGCCGGCGTTGGCCTTGGGCAAAAACCACCTGTTTATATCAAAGAAGGTGACGAGATTGAACTGGGCATCGACGGACTTGGAGTCAGCCGGCAGAGAGCCCGGGCTTTTTCCTGAACAATCAGGCCATCATACTGCGCAACCTTCAGCGATAACCTGCAAACCCAATCATCAAAAAAACATCATGAATAACAAAGTATTCTGCCTCACACTTGATTTAAAATCCGATCCCGAATTAATCGCCCTTTATGAAGCTTATCACCGGCCCGATACCATTTGGCCTGAAATAGTTGCCGGAGTAAAGGCCGTCGGCATTCTGAAGATGGATATTTACAGGGCATCCACGCGACTGGTAATGGTGCTTGAAACCGAAGAAGATTTCGATCTGCAGCGTGATTTCAATCGCATGAGCACACTACCGCGCCAAAAAGAGTGGGCCGATCTCATGGGTCGTTTTCAACAGGTACCTGACTTTGCGAAACCCGGAGAGCACTGGGTACTGATGGATAAAATTTTTGATTTGAATGCTGCTGATAAGCCCTGAGCTTGTCGAAGGGTAGTTGGTTGGAAAGTTGAAAGTTTGAAAGGTACTGTAGCGCCGAATAGCAGAGGCGCATAATTGCGCGACTTTACAACGTTTACAACAGGCAAACGATTTTTGGATTTGGCCAATGCAATGCCATACAGAACAATGCTACCGCCAGCGGGATTCATACCCGGAATCCCGGTTCATGCTTCATCTAATCCTCTTCGTTTTCCGGATGGTTTTGGTTTAGAATTGCGGGAAATTCTGTGCTATTTGTCCTTATTTCTGTATGTCTTATTTCGCCGCCTGTCGTTCCTGTTTCCCTGCCGAAAAAGATCACTACAAATGCGTAAATCAATATGGCGATGTTTGTGCCGTGTGAAAATGATTTTTGTTTTATGCTTGCCCAAAGCCCAAATAAGGAGAGCCCTCCTAAAATATAAGTCAGCATGGAAAAACGCTCTGCCGCCTCTTCATGAATTTCAATATGGTTTTCAGTTACACCGTTGATATTTTCAACCACTTCTTCTGCACCTTCACCGCTTGTCATGGCAGCAATTGCAGTAATCATACCAATGAAGAAGATTAAGTAAGCGGTTCGTTTTACATCCTGTGATTTAAAAATCAATCCTGTAAGCATAACGATAATACCCACCAAAGGAAAAATGATGGGTAAATGATTTACCACCAGATGAAAATGTGCTCCGTTCATGTTTTTTAAATGTTAATATTAAACAATGACCCCAAAAATATATCCTGCCATGGCAGAGAAACCAATGCAACATATTGCGAAATTATGGTATAAATCATTTGTAAGTCCATACAAGTTCACCATTTTGTTTATGAATTAAAGTTGCAGTTATCGGATCCCGAACCAACGCTACACGTCTTAATTTAGAACCCGCATTTATTAAGGTAATAATTCCTGCAATGCTTGCACCCCCTGCAAAATAAAACACTTCTGCCGGTGATCCTGAAACAATTGTCAATGCAGAGATCCCAATTGATGAAAGTAATAAGGCTCCGGTTGCAATAAGATTATTGCCTGCTTTTGTGAACAATTGGTTTCGCAATGATACGGGCACGAAACTGTTTTC
>JBIICM010000102.1:0-8848 GCA_044238875.1 Flavobacteriales bacterium
TTCTGAAAATTATTTTTTCAATTATCTCATTTCTGATTTTGATCGTAATCGGAACACTTGTTGCCAAACCCTTCATACAGCTATCTAATAGTACCCAGTACGTTTACAAAAGCGAGAAGCGGTTTTATTTTCTGGTGCAGATGGTACTGATTCCCTTTGCTGTTGGGTCAATTATCAGCCTCGTTTATTTTGCGGATGGTATGTTCATCCTTAATCTAACCACTGTTTTTACCATGTTTGTTATTATTGTATCATTGTTTATCAATGGATTAAAAAACAGAATGATCATGATTTACAGATTACCTGAGTCCGGGTTGATTGACAATAAGTTCCTGATCATTCTTGCCGGTGCGTTGATTTTGATGAAGGTTTTTTTCAGCGACGGCATAAGGTTTTAATCGGTTCAATTGCGGCACAAGTCTATATTTGTGCCCATGGAACATCCCTCAAAAATTTTAATTGAGCAAGCCTGGGAAGATCGGGCTTTGCTGTCTGATAAGGCTACTCAGCAGGCGATACGCGGCGTTATACACGACCTTGATACAGGAGCCGTGCGGGTTGCGACACCGCTAGATGATCAAACATGGCAGGTGAATGATTGGGTAAAAAAAGCGGTGATACTGTATTTTCCAATTCAGCAGATGCGGGTTATTGAGCTTGGGCCGTTTGAGTTTCATGACAAAATGGATTTAAAAAGAGGTTATTCCGGTATTGGAGTGCGCGTAGTTCCGCATGCCCTGGCCAGGTATGGAAGCTTTTTGGCGAAGGGTGTTATTTTAATGCCCTCATACGTAAATATAGGGGCCTATGTTGATGAAGGTACAATGGTTGATACCTGGGCAACGGTTGGATCATGCGCCCAGATTGGTAAAAACGTACACCTGAGCGGTGGTGTGGGTATAGGCGGTGTGCTCGAACCCATTCAGGCAAGTCCGGTTATTATTGAAGACGGCTGTTTCATTGGATCCCGGTGCATTGTAGTTGAAGGGGCACGGGTCGGAAAGGAGGCCGTTTTGGGGGCCAATGTTGTACTCACGCAAAGCACCAAAGTGATAGATGTTACCGGTTCTGAACCTGTTGAATACAAGGGCTATGTACCCGGAAGGTCTGTTGTGATACCAGGATCATACACCAAAACATTTCAGGCAGGTTCGTATCAGGTACCCTGTGCATTGATCATCGGCAAACGTAAGGCTTCTACTGATCTTAAAACCTCGCTCAATGATGCACTCAGAGAGCATCAGGTAGCCGTTTAGAGAAAAATCGATAATAAATTAATTTTTCTGCACAGCTTTGAAAGACTTTTCTTACTTTTGCAGGCCAAATAAAAACACATCAACAGCCAATGCTTATCATTCCTGTTAAAGAAGGAGAATCCATCGAGAAGGCGCTGAAGAAATTCAAGCGTAAAGTTGAAAAAACCGGTCTTATCAAGTCTTTGAGAGAACGCCAAAAGTTCACAAAACCTTCAGTTGAAAGAAGGGAAGAAATTAAAAGGGCGATCTACAGTAATCAATTCAGGGCCAATTCAGGCGCCTGATAGTATCTTCTTTATATTTTTTAGGCCGGCTTTTTTAAGTCCGGCTTTTTTTGTTTAAGCAGGCAATAAATTAATTTGCCACTTGTTAATAATTATGTTGTCAAGTAAGCACAAGCCGGTTAAACTGTTAGCAAATTAAGCGTTTACTTTAACTTTAATGGATCAAATTCAGCAATTTATCAATCACCTTCGTTTTGAGAAAAGGTATTCAGGCCATACGCTTGAAGCTTATGAAAGAGATTTGTTGCAGTTTTTCTCATATTTAGTGCAGCAATACGAGTTGAGTGATCCCGTGATGGCCAATTCACCGATGATTCGTTCGTGGCTGGTTAACAGAATGGAACAGGGAATTAGCTCCAGAAGCATAAATCGTAATATCACAGCCTTAAAATCATTTTTTCGGTATGCCATACGCTCAGGCTGGACCGCTGAAAATCCGATGCTGCGGGTGAATACGCCCAAAGTTCCCAAGAAATTGCCGGTGTATGTTGATGCCGGCAAACTCGACAAGCTGCTCGATGACACAGAATTCGGAAGCGATTATGAAGGCGTTAGGGATTTAACAATTCTTGAATTGCTATATGGAACAGGGATGAGGAGGGCAGAATTACTCGGTTTGAAAACCGGCGATCTCGACCTGAGGAACGGACAGTTGCGTGTAACAGGTAAACGAAACAAACAGCGTGTTATTCCGCTTTTTCCTGCTTTGCAGCAGCGACTTAATCAATATCTCGAAATCCGTAACGTCACTTTTGATTCAGACGACTTTTTATTCTTAACCAAAGATGGCGCACCGCTCTACCCCGGTTTGCTTTACAGAATTGTAAAGAAATACCTGAGTCTGGTAAGTTCTCATGAAAAAAGAAGTCCACACGTTTTAAGGCATTCATTTGCAACCGAAATGCTGAATCAGGGGGCTGATCTGAATGCCATTAAAGAGATTCTTGGCCATTCAAGCCTTAGTGCCACACAGGTTTACACCCATAACACCATTGAAAAACTGAAGAAAGCCTATCAGAATGCCCATCCCAGGGCATGAAAATTAATAATATTAAGGTATTGTTAACCTTTTGATCTCAAAATATTAAGGGTACCTGAAACTTGTAGCTTTGCGTTTGTATGTTCGGACTTGGTGAAACCCTTACAATTGTTCTGATACTTTGTATCATTTGCGCCTGTGCGTTTGAATTCATCAATGGTTTTCATGACACAGCGAATGCTGTAGCCACTGTAATTTATACCCATTCGCTTCCTCCTGTTACCGCAGTAATTTGGTCGGGGATATGGAACTCAATTGGGGTGTTTTTCGGAGGAATCGCCGTTGCCATGAGCATCGTTAATCTGCTTCCGCCTGAAACACTGATTAATCAGGAGATGGCACAGAATATCTCCATGATTTTATCATTGTTGTTTTCTGCTATCCTCTGGAACCTCGGCACCTGGAAAATGGGGTTGCCTGTTTCAAGTTCACATACCATGATCGGCTCAATACTCGGGGTAGGTATAGCCTTTTCATTGTTGCAGGGTAACGGACTTAATGCTGTGAACTGGGATAAAGCCGCCAATATCGGTTTATCATTACTCATCTCTCCACTTTTAGGTTTTGGTTTAACCTTAATGGTAATGTTGATTTTAAAAAGGTATGTGAAAGATCAGGATTTCTTTAAGGCTCCGAAAGGCAAAAAACCACCGAGACCGCTCATCAGATCTCTTCTTGTTTTAAGCTGCACCAGTGTAAGCTATGCCCATGGATCAAACGATGGCCAGAAAGGAATTGGCCTGATGATGCTAATTTTAATCAGTATTGCACCGTTTAGTTTCGCCATTGACAGAAGTAAGGATATATATGAACTGGAGCGCCCCACAGAATTAGTACTGGGTAAGGCGATGCTGCTTGATGATGTGCGGTTGAACCCGATTGACCGGGCTATTGTAGATCAGGTAAAAGCTGAATTGTTTGATCTGAAGCAGGTATTTGACAGGCACCGCCTGGAAAAATCAATACCGGAGGGTGAGTTTTTCAACATGCGCAAAGACATTCTGTTTATTTCGAAACACTTCAGTCAGCTTAAAAAATCAGGTGCCTTGAAAACCCTACAAAAAGATGACCTGAAAGAAGCCGACAAAGCCGTTGGTGAAATGAAAAAGTTCACTGAATACGTGCCGTTTTGGGTGGTTCTGATCATTTCACTTTCGCTCGGACTGGGAACCATGATTGGGTGGAAGCGGATAGTTGTAACGATTGGAGAAAAGATCGGAAAAGAACATCTATCGTATGCGCAGGGTGCGAGCGCTGAGCTGGTGGCCGCGTCAACCATTGGCCTTGCAAGTATCAGTGGCTTGCCGGTCAGTACTACACAGGTGCTCTCATCAGGGGTGGCCGGAAGTATGGTTTCATCCAATGGCATAAAAAACCTTCAGGCTCAAACGGTTAGAAATATTGCCATTGCATGGTTACTAACCTTACCCGTAACAGCTTTGCTTTCCGGAGGGATTTATACATTATTGAGACTCTTTTTGTAATTCCTCAATTATTTTAATTCTTAATGAACAAAATCAGGCAGACCATTACTCTTCCTGCAAAACCGGCGCATGTATATGAACTGCTTACCGATGAAATTTTGCATGAGGCATTTACAGGTTCACCTGCAAGCATAGAAATCTCTGCAGGTACTGCGTTTAGCACTTACGATGGTTATATCAACGGCCAAATACTGGAACTGATACCTGGTAGATTAATACGTCAAAGTTGGGTGGCTGAGGAAGCAGACTGGCCGGATGGGCATATATCAGAGGTGCTGTTTCAATTAAGTTCAGCAGGGGGGCAAACTGTTCTTGAATTTACGCACAGTAATATTCCTGATGGAATGACCGACCGTTTTAAGGAAGGTTGGGAAAAATTTTATTGGGAACCCATGCGCGTTTTTCTATCGGCTTAGATTCTGAAAGAAAAATTTTTATTGTTTAGTATTCTGATTTATCTTCAGGATGCAACTGACTGGGTAATGATCTGAAAGTTTTTTTCGTGTTGTATGGAAATAAAGTGCATTAAATTTTTCTGGACTGAAGAGAACAAAATCAATCCGCAACATGGGTATAAGCCCGGCATAAGATGACCCTATTCCGGAACCTGCTTCCTTAAAGCCATCGCGAAGGTTTTTTGAGATTTGGTGGTAAGCGTAAGAATGCGGCGTATCATTAAAATCACCGCAAACGATCACAGGATATCTGCATAACGCGATATGCCTGCTGATGATATCGGTTTGCCGCGCCCGGCGTATAAAGGCCCTTCGCATCTTGCCAATGATGCGTTGCGGGCTGTTTACATCTGCAAGGGTATCCTCTCCGGTAATTTCCTTGAGTGCCTTGTAGTCTTCCCGCTTAAACCTTATGGATTCCAGGTGCAGATTATATATTCTTACGGTATCACCATAGGCCTTAACATCTGTATAGATTGAGATATTATCGGTGCTGTCGCGGAATGAAATTTTACCCTTGCCAACAATCGGAAAACGGCTAAAAGTGGCTATTCCCCAATGGTTTACTTTTTTTACATGCGCAGTATGTTCAACATGATAATATCGGGCAGGCTGTATTTGCAGCAAGGTGTCGAGCGTATTGAATTTTCCGGTGTCCTCATAAAAAAACTCCTGAAAACAAATTATATCAGAACCTTCACGCTGCAGCAATTCAAGAATGCTGTTTCTGCTGAATTTATTTCTTGTCCAGTTATATAAATCAAACAATCTGACATTGTAAGATGTAATATGCAGGGTGGAATCGGCATCCTTAAACTGCTCAATTTTCCCGAATGAGGGGGCTGTGCGCCATTGATATAGGTCAGTAATTTTTGCAGCACCGGCAGCAATAAGCAATCCGGAAAACAAAGCCAGTTTCCAGCGAACAATCAGCCAAAAAACGAAGAATATGAGGTTTATTATCAATAATATCGGGTAACCCAACCCAAAGAATGATGCCATCCAGAATTTTTCAGGGCTGACGAACAGCGCCACATAGGAGAAAAGGAGTCCGATAAGGGCTAAAATATTGAGCCCGAACAGTATCCTTTGAAGCATGCCCTTTAAATTCATGTTTTCAAAAATAGTTTGCCCGTTGATTTATCACCATACTTTTAAATTAACTTTTGCACAAGGCTATTCTCCAATACCTTTGAGCCATGTCAGGTTTAAGGTTTATCCTTTTTCTTTTGCCCCTGTCGCTGTTTGCCCAAGGTGATCCTGTTGTTTATTCATTGTATTTTACCGGCAATACCGGGATGGATACAATGCCCGCCCCAGCCGTTCAACTGCTCGCCTTTGAAAGTTTTAATGATAGCCTGAGTACCATCCTTATGCTGGGTAATGCTTCAGGAAAAGATATTTCAAAAAAAACATTCCAACAGAGGGCAGAGGTTATCCGGCCGCAGCTTGAACTTTTTTCTGCCTATCAGGGTAAATTTTTTATGCTGGCCGGAGAGGCCGAATGGAACGGATCGTCCTATTTGGGCGGTTCAATGAATTTGCAATGCAGTGAATATGTAAATGAATGGCTCAATAAAAATTCTATCATCCGCAATAGCGGTAAACAAGCCTATTCAACAGAAAAGATGCCTGAACTCATTCATTTAAATAAAGGGGTGAGCCTGATCATTTTCGACTCTCAGTGGTGGCTTCAATCAGGAATTGTTTTTGGAAAGCGTCACTTAAAAAAAGACTGGCTGAACCGCCTCGACAGCCTTTGCCGGATTGCAACCCAAAACGGTGATCTGTTGTTAATGGCCGCTCATCATTCACTAATCAGCAATGGAAAACGCATTCATAACCGGCAGCCGCTCCGGTTTCTTTTCAATTTTACTCCGCTAAAACTGGCTTCACTGGCCGGATTAACCAGGTGGCTGAATCAGGACTTAAACCAACCCCGATACCGCAGTTTCAGGAATAGAATTCAGAAAGTGATTGAAAAATATCCCGGACTGATTTACCTTTCGTCCCATGAGTATAATATGCAATATATGGTATCGGAACACATTCATCATGTGATCAGCGGATCGGGAGCCGGCACAAGGCAAATTGACCGGTACAAGTATCCTGCAAGGTTTATGGACGATCAGCAAACAGGTTTTTTCAGGATCTGTCTGCACCAGTCGGGTCAGGTATCATTGCATGCATACAGTGCCAAAGTAAGGGGTGAATACTGGAAATCAGTTATGTTTACCCATCCGTTAAAATTTAAACAGTAAAGATTTTGGGTGATTTCCTGAATACAGCAAAAGAATTCTTGGGCTACTTCCAGCCTGAGTTCATCATCGGGTACGGAGGTTTGTTTTTGTTGCTCACCGTTGTATTTATTGAGAACGGACTATTCTTTGGATTTTTTCTACCGGGTGATTCCCTGATGTTTACTGCAGGATTGTTGTGTGCTACAAAGGTACTTCCCCACCCCATCTGGCTGGTGCTTGTTTCCGTATTCATCACTGCAATTGTGGGCAGTGTGGTTGGGTATTATTTTGGCATAAAGGCCGGACCGGGATTGTATGCAAAAAAAGACACCTTCTTTTTCCGTAAAAACCACCTGAAAACGGCAGCTGCATTTTTCGAAAAATATGGTCTCAGAACACTTATCATTGGCCGCTTTCTGCCGGTAATCAGAACATTTGCACCCATTGTTGCCGGATTGATTGGTATGGATTTCTGGCGGTTTATGGCCGGTAACATAGCAGGATCCGCCGCATGGGTGGGCTCTTTGGTAACTCTGGGTTATTACCTGGGTATCATTTGGCCGTCAGCAGAAGAATACCTGGGATATATCATCCTTGCACTCGTGCTGATTACCGCTTTACCGGTAGTTAAAACCATGCTGGGAGCCAAAAGAAAAAAGATCGGCAGTTGATTAAAGCAAAAAATTTTGTCAGTTCAAAGTCCCAAGCTCAAAGTTCATAGGCTTATAAGGTATAAGTTGAACTTTTAACTTTTTTCACTTTTCACTTTACCTCACACTGCCTGCAACACCTCACTCCAACAACACAAAGACCGAAAATTAATAACTATTTTAGTTCTTCTGCAGGGCTTTTGGGTAATTAAATGCTGAATGGATCCACAACTTCAAGAGAACCTATTCTGCTAAAATCTTTTGTGTTGCGAGTAAGTAAACACAATTTGTAAACAATTGCAGTTGATGCAATTATTGCATCTGGAAGTTTTATTTTCGTGTTTTTTCTAATTTCAACGGCCTTTAATTTTATTGAAGTAGGCATTTAGCTAATAGCTAGTTTTCGATACGGACACGGCTCAGATTTGACCATTCTAAGCATCAGGTTTTCAAAAATACCATCGGTCATAAAGTGTCGGTTGAATCGATAGGTGTATTCGTCCACGTAAGCTTGTAAATACTTCACCGAGTGGTGGACACCGCGTAACCAAGCTTTAAACATCATAATCGTTCGATGAATTTCTGGAAAGTTCTTCCCTTTCTTAACCGACTTTACGTGCTGTAGTTTGGGGAAATCTTTCTCTAAGCCCTTGTAACCGGTCCATTTATCGGTTTTTACTTCGGCTTGTGGCGAAATATGAGATTCCATGAATTGCTTCAAGTTCTTTCTACTTGCGGTAGGAATTACTTGTCCATACATCCTTGAAACTCCTTTACCATTCTTCTCAATGGCTACAGCTAGAATTCTCTTCTTCCCTTCATTACGTCCAACAGCAGTATCGTCCTGGCCGCCTACGTAGGTCTCATCTACTTCAACCTTTTGGGTCATCGGAAATGCGTTACTGCTGCGCATGGCTTTCATCACCTTTTGTTTAAACAACCAGCAGGTCTTTTGTCGAAGTTCCAGCTTGCGACTCAACTCAGTGCTGGCAATCCCCTTCTTGCTAGTAGACACATAGTACACTATGTAAAAGGCCTTTAGAATCGAGAACTTTAAACCATGAAATAAAGTTCCTGCCGTTGCCGATTCAATCGAATTGCACTTAGTGCACTGCCGGCTAAACTCATGGTTGCCTTTGCAGAATTTATCGTGCCCACAGCTTGAGCAGCGAAAACCATTCTTCCACTTAAGATCAACCATATACCTATAGCAACTCGCCTCATCAGGAAAACGCTCTTGAAACTCAAATATCGATAGACTTTTGTATTTGCGCTCCATGTTCTTTGATTTATGCCAGCAATTTAAAGAGTTATGTGCTATAATTCAAATGCCTATTTCAATTCATTTAAGTAGGCCAGAGAAGACTTCGACGCAGCTCGTTCCAAGCCGAGGTGATTTAAGTTACCCCTTGCTGCTCTCATACCATTACTGATGTCTCT
>JBIICM010000103.1:0-8700 GCA_044238875.1 Flavobacteriales bacterium
AATGCCGTTTATGACGCGCTGAACAAAAAGCCTGATGCTGATTTTATCATTCCCATTTCATATGATATTACGATTGACAGAATGTTTCTCGGTCGTAAGGAAAATGTAAATGCGCGGGTGAAAGTATTTCGCTTTAAAACAAAAGGCTAAGTTTACCTGACGGATGATGTTCCGTTTTCGGATCACTCACGCATTGAAAGGGCTGGTAATATTATCAGCCCTTTCATTATTTGCCGCTGGTTGTAAAAAAGACACAGCGCCGCCTGAAGGTGTGGATGTATTGCCTTCCGCATTGGTATTCAACGCCGGTGCAGGTGATGTACAAATTTTCACCATCAAGGGCTATTCGTCAAAAAAAATCAGCCGGATAAAAATTAGCACCAAAAAAGCCAACAACTTCTCTAAAACAGAACTTGACAGCACCTTTCTGGGCCGGGAAAATTTTTCAATGACCTGGGAATACAAAATTGAAAACGCACAGGCAGATTATGATCTCAGTGTAATATTTTTATTAACCGATGAGCAAGGTAACAGTTACACCACCGATCGCCTGCTAAAAGTTAAAATAACAGACCCTTACCTTGCCGAATTCTCGGGCATCCGTATTTATTCAACCTGGTCAGGACTTCCGGATGCCTTATATTTGAAAGACCTTAGCCCCCGCAACGCTGACCTAACACCTGCAAAAATGCTCGATTTGCGCGACGACACCACTCAAACGGGTGCTGACTCACTTTTTGGTAAAAGCTGGATTTCACCTGCAGGAGGCAGATTTATGCGCTTTAATGGCTTCAATTACGCAGAGGCAACCGAAAAAAGTTTATCAGGCGCTATTGCTGCAGGTACATTCGCTGACAGGATTGATCAGATCAAACAGGGTGATATTATATTGTACAATCGAAATGATGACTCATTAAAGATAGAAGCGGTAATCAGAGTGCTGGGTGTTTTTGATAATCCCGGCAACACAAATGATTACTATGATATAGCGGTAAAGAAAAAGCCCTGAAAAATCAGGCCAAGTCGTCTCATCATTGGTGAGCGTTTATAGCGAGAAGTATCTGTTTAACCGCCTGTCTTTAAAATTTTTACATTTGATAAGTCCTCATATTATCAATGCCTATGAAAGCGCCTGTCTTAATAATCGCTTCCGGTTTAATTATTTCAGCCTGCGGGGATACTACAACAAAATCTGACTATAGGGGCGCTCCAATTATTTTGCAGAAACAAAAATCACTGACCGGTTCCTGTATTTATACTTACCAGGGCTATGGCCGGGAAGAATGGTTTGAGGATGATTGTGATAAATACTCGGTTGGTGACACGTTAAAAGGTTCTAAATAGGAAACAATTAACCTGACCCCGAAGATTTCAGCCGCTTATTTAATTTGAGAGAATCTTAAACTCGGTGCGGCGATTCAGCTGCCGCCCTTTATCCGTATCGTTGGGGGCAATAGGTTCCCTAAATCCATAACCCTTGTATTCTAATCGCTCAAGACGAATGCCTTTCTTCTCCAGATAATTAACCACAGAAAGCGCTCTGCTGGCCGAAAGCTTTTCGTTATATGCCGCCGAACCTACGTTATCGGTATGGCTGGATATCTCTATGCGCATTTTCGGGTTCATTTCGAGCAGTTTTGTCAAACGGTCAAGCTCAGCAACCGACTGCGGACGCAGTGTAGCTTTATCGAAATCATAGAAGATATTGCGTAAAACAATCTTCTTACCTATCTCAAATTTATTCAGTTCAACATCCTGCACAATCTCCTGATAGGTTTTGGCTTTGGGCAAATCAACATTCACCGAATAAAAGAGGTAACCTTCTGCTGTTACCGCAATTCCATAATTTTTTCCGGAGGGAAGTGAAACAAGATATTTACCGGTGGCTGAATTTGACTGAAAGGTGGCTACAACTGCATTTTTTTCATTGTCGGTTATCACCACATTGGCAAGCAAAGGAATCTTACTTGCAGCATCTGTAATAGTGCCTTTTAAAATGGTAACCTCTGCTGTGTTGTCTTTAGGCTGCTGAGGTTCCTCAACTTTCTCAACCTTGCTTAGCTGACTTGTACTCACAAGGCGAATATCTTTTGTGATTTCCTGATAAGCCGCCGATGATGGAATGGTGATGCGGGTCATGAAAAAGTTGTACCCTTCAAGGGTTGATGTAATTTCATACACACGACCGTCAGGAAGCGGCGTACGGTATTTACCGGTTCTCGCGTTCGACTGAAGCGTTTTCGAAACCTCTTTCTGACTGATATCAGTAATTACAACAAGAGCATTGAGCGGCAGCCCGGAGGCTGAATCTGTGACAGTACCTTTTAAAACAGTACCTGTTTGTGCTCCTCTGATCAATTCAATATCTTTAACAATCTCTTGTTTGCCTGTCGAAGGCGGTATCTCGACAGATCCGCTGTATATGGGATAATCCTCACGATAGGCTGAAATACCATAAGTTTTTCCGGATGGTATCTGCGTGAGATATTTCCCATCTGAAGGCGCAGTAGTGAAGGCATTCACCACGTTTTTTTGCTCCCTGTCGCTGATCACAATAATAGCCTCAAGTGGAGTGTTGGTATTGCCATCACTCACCATACCCTTCAGAACGGTTCCGCCTTCCACCGGCAATACAGGTAAGGTAGCATTTGTAAGTCTTATGTTTTTAACCGCTTCACGCGCTCCAGCCGGAACTGTTACAGAACCCTGATAGTTGGGGTAACCTTCACTAACGGCATAAATATCATAAGTCTTTCCGGATTCAATTTCCATCCTGAACCGGCCTGATCCGCTGCTGGTTGATTGCGATCCGGCAATGTCCTGAGTCATCCTGTCTTTTACAACAATGATCCCGCTGAGACCTTTGGCAGTAAGTGAATCGGTAAGAGTTCCCTTGATGATACTACCTGCAAGCAAACCTGTGCGCAGTCTGCTTAAATCAATATTTTTCTCAACCTCCTCATTTTTATCAGAGATCGGGATATCTACAAAACCAGCATAATAGGAATAGCCCTCAAGTGTTGCAGTAATTTTGTAGCGCTTTCCGGCCGGCAGATCGGCCTGAAACTTACCGGTTCTTGAGTTGGATTGAAAAGTGGAAGCCACTTCATTCGCCTTAACATCTGTAACTACCAAAAGGGCATTCAAGGGTTCACCGGTCGCTGAATCCCGCACTATTCCCTTCAAAATGGAAGTGAATACAGGTGCTTTTTCAACAATTCGAGGCTCCAGAAAGAGCACCTGCTCATCAATTCTGGTGCTGAGAACAAGCTGGTCTTCGGTATTCAGCACTGTCTCTTTTTGAGGGCCTAACAATGTAATCAGAAAGATATCCGTTTCTCCGATCGCGTCATTCTTACCTGATGAGTAATACCCATGGCGCCCTGAGGCTGAAACTACAAAAAACACATCCTTGTCTGCTGAATTGATAGGATATCCGAGGTTTTCTGGTTTACTCCATTTCCCATTTTCAAAAACACTTTTGAAAATATCATAATTCCCCATTGTTTCATGCCCCCTCGAGCTGAAGTACATGGTTTTACCATCCGGATGCATGTAAACACCTTCCTCATCATACTGGGTATTGATGGCAGGGCCCAGGTTTTCTGGTTTGCCCCATTTACCGTCAGGACCAATACGGGTTACAAAAATGTCAAAGCCGCCCAGCGAATTCTCTGGATTATCACTCACAAAATAGATGGCCTTTTCGTCATACGAAAAGCAGGCATGAACTTCTGAATACGGTGTATTAATGGCATCACCTCCCGCAGGCTCTGGCTTGGTCCATTTGTCACCATTGAGGGTTGTTATCAGAATATCGCCCTCATTTTTATCTGAATAAATAAACAATTTCTGACCGTCAGATGAAAGGGCAATCGTGGCATCATGTTCACCTGTGTTAACCGGTACGGGAAGCCGAACAGGGTCTGACCAGATTCCATTTATCTTGGTTGAAGAATAAATATCCTCATAATACATTCCGTCGTCGGCAATCAGCCCCCCAGTGGTATTGGGCCGGCGGCTGGTAAACAGCAACGACGTTTCATCGGCAGATATTACTGCAGCATATTCGCGGTAGCGCGAATTAACCACAGGCCCGAGATTTTCAATAACCACCCTTACAGGGTTTGCCACCAGCGTTTTACCGGTATTGCATTCCTGTATACGCTTATCGGGATTAAAGCCAATTTTTTTATCCTGTACACTTTTGTACATGGTATAAAACCTGATAGCATCCTCAAACTGATGATTCAGATGATAGGCTTCTCCGAGATAGAAGGCAATATGCTCATCAATTTTTGGATTAATTTGATAGGCCCTTTTTAAATATTCGAGTGATCTATATTTATTTGGCGAATAGAGGTAACAAATACCAATTTTAAAATTAAGCTGAGCATTGTTCGGATTAAATGCCTGGGCTGCCAGATAGTATTCAATGGCCAGATACTTTACATAATCCTCAGCCAGATAATATGAATCACCAGCCTCAATGAAGCGAAGCGCATCGCGCACAGCCTTCTTTTCTCCCGGGAAATTTTTTAAATCAAACTCAACATTTTGCTGAGAATATGTCAGCAAAGGAGCGAACAGAATGAATGTTAAAAGCAGTTTTTTCATTTACCGGTCAGTTACAATCTGCTTCAAAAAAAGATGTTGCACCAGACACGCCTTGCCTGGATGCTTCATTCCAGTCACGACAAGCTCCCTTGAGGTCTTTCATATTTTCCTTGACAATCCCCCTGTTCATGTAAGCATAACCATAATCAGGCGCAATACTGATGGCTTTGTCAAAATCAGCCAGTGCTCCGCTGTAGTCTTGTAACTTGTTCTTTAAACATCCCCTGTTATTGAGTGCATATAAGTCATTGGGATTCAGATCAAGCGCTTTGTTAAAGTCTTCGAGGGCCCCATTGAAATCTTCCATCTGGAATTTGATCTTCCCGCGTTTAACATAAGTTGACGATTGAGATGGGGCCACCTTAATTGCATTATTGTATTCAATCAGGGCATCCTGAAGCTTCCCGCCGATGGCGAGCGTACCCGCTAAATTGTTATATGCTTCAACAAGATTAGACTGAAGTTGTATTGCTTCTCTGTAATCAACAATGGCGCCGGTAAAATCTTCAAGTTGACGTTTGCAGCTTCCACGGTCATTATACGCTTCTGCAAAATTATTTCTGGCACTGATGGCCTTATTGAACAATTCAATTGCTTCGTTGTAATTGCCTTTTTCATATTGAATGCCGCCTGCGTAATAATAGGCATCCGCGTTTCGGATGTTTCTGTTAGCGGCCACCAGATAATCGTTAAGAGCGCCATCCTTATCGCCTGAAAAAAACTTTGCCTGGGCCCGCCCATAAAAGATTTTATCGTTGCTGCCGGAGGTGTCAGAGCGTTCGGCACTTGTAAAATCTTGTATGGCCTGAGCGTAATTATTCACCCTCAATTGGCAGAGTGCCCTGTTAAAATACGCATCACTGAATGAGTTATTTGTTTCCAAAGCCGCATTAAATTGCTCAATGGCTCCGGAAAAATTCTTGTTGTTATACAGTGAAATACCTTGGTTATAGGCTGTTATGGCCTTTGGGCTCTGGGCGTATATCGCTGAATAGCAGAAGAATAGGATCAATTTGGCCGCTCTGCGCATAGTAAATTTTCGGACTCTAATATAATAAGTCACACTCAAACAGATACTTAAACATGTTAAAATCTTCACCAAATGCCTGTTAACTTTTTGGCATCTGATCAAAAAAAACTGTCAGGTAACTTTTTGATTGGGTGAAAACCCTTGCTGATTTGGATGTTCAGGCAAATTGTCTGCCCAAATTTTCCATCAGTAAATTAAAGAAATTACTCAGCGGTTTTTCAACCATCATGCTCAGAAAGGGATTGACGTCTCCTTCAAACTTCAGACCTGCAAAAGACTGCGAACCCTCTGACCAGATGCTGATTAGAAGGCTGAAACTGAAGGGCCCCTTGCCCTCTGAGTGTATTTCTATCTGATCACTCGGCTTACGCGCTGTTATGCGCATTCCAATATCTGCCATACCCTTGATGGTGTATGAGCATGCGTCAATGTCTGATTTCCAGTTGGTAACCTGCTCCGGCATCAGATGCTGGAGATTATTCATGTCAGACATGTAAGCATAAACTACCTCCTGACTGGCCGCTAATTTTTGATTTGGTGTCTGAATAACAAGCATATCAGGCAATTTTTAAAGTAGCACCCCAGGCCTCCGGATTGGCTCTCCAGCTTTTAAGTTCCTCGGCAATTTCGCGTGTGATGTATTTGTTCTTTACAGCCTGTTGCAGAATGTATTCATAATTACTGAGACTGTAATACGGACAGCGCTCCTGAAAAAAACTTTTCTCTGCGCTTTCAAAACCGTAATCAAAAATTGAAACAAGTCCTTTCACAATGCAGCCTTCGTCTCTCAATGCCTGAACAGCCTTCAGGCTGCTCTGACCTGTTGAAATCAAATCCTCAACCACTACAACTGTTTGACCCGATTCAACCTTGCCTTCTACCAAATTTTCGAGGCCATGCCCTTTCTGACTGGTTCTGACATAAACAAATGGCAAACCAAGTTCCTGAGCAGCAAGCGCGCCATGGGCGATACCTCCGGTGGCTACACCGGCAATAATATCAGGCTTTTCAAAATGGTCACTGATTGATTTGGCAAGCTCCTGCCGGATAAAGGTTCTTACTTTCGGATAGGAAAGTGTAAGACGGTTATCACAATATATGGGAGACTTCATGCCTGAAGCCCAAATAAAGGGCTTGGTAGGCTGAAGTTTAATTGCCTTAATTTGCAGCAAGAAATCAGCAAGCTGTGCAGCGATATCTTTATTTGAAACCATGTCGCAAAAATACGTTGTTTATCTAAACGGGAAGCCGCTATTTTTTAACAATGCGGCACAAAAATCAGGCATAACTTACCATGGTACAGGTGTGCACGCCCTTGAGAAGGCCCTTGAAACCATACATCATACTGAATCTGTGTCACTTCCTGATTTCGACCCGGAAGAGGGCATTTCCATGTTGAAAGCGTATTTCCCCTTGATTACTGCAGCCGGCGGGGTTGTAAAATCGCCCCAGGATAAACTGCTGCTGATACAAAGGCTGGGGTACTGGGATTTACCGAAAGGTAAGATCGAAGCTGGTGAATCAAATCAGGAAGGCGCTGCCCGTGAAATTGAGGAAGAAACAGGAGTCATACCGGGTAAGCCGCTTAAACTGATCTGCCGAACCTGGCATACATATAATATGAAAGCTAAAACCGTACTAAAAGAAACTTACTGGTTTTACTTTGAAGCGGCCACTCAAACCGATCCGGTAGTGCAAACCGAGGAGCAAATCAGTGCTGCTGCATGGGTAACGCGCGAAGAGGCCCAGGTGCTATTCCCTGCCATGTATCCCTCTGTTTGTGACGTTCTGGAAAATTTCTTCGGCAATTAATCACACCCTGTCTTCTAACAACGGTACAAAGCTGAACTCACCATGAACCGCTGAATGAATTTTACCCTCTGGTGACTTTTCAACCACCTGCATCACCTGCTTACCATTTTGCCCGACAGGAATTACCATTCGGCCGCCACTTTTGAGTTGCAGCAGTAAAGCATCCGGTATGTGAGGTGCTCCGGCCGTAACCAGAATCCTGTCGAAAGGCGCAAATACCGGCAAACCCTGGTACCCGTCGCCAAAGAACAGTTTAGCATTCATGTTAAGCTGCTCAAGTAATTTCTTGGTGCGCTGAAACAGGTTGCGCTGCCGTTCAATGCTGTACACCCTTGCTCCAAACTGCAACAATACCGCCGTTTGATAGCCACTGCCCGTACCAATTTCTAAAATTTTATGTCCCTTTTCTGCTTGTAAAAGCTGGGTTTGAAATGCCACCGTTGAAGGATGCGAGATGGTTTGCCCCTCTCCAATCTGAAAGGCAATATCTTCATAGGCTTTTTCCAGAAACACCTGATCACTGAAAAATAAGTGCCTGGGCACCGCTCTGATAGCTTCCAGTGTTTTTTGATCCTGAATACCCCGCTCACGCAGTTCTTCTACCAACCTGTTTCGCAATCCCTTATGTCTGTAGCTATCTTCCATTTCTGCCAAATATTGCGAAAGTACAACCGCCCCGGCGGGGCAATCCCCCCTCTTTTGCTTAATCATTCACAAATCAATGTTAATTTTTAACTTGTTTCGCGCCTCCGGAAGCACTCATTGAAAGGAGGAAATAGCATAGGTTTGTGGAAAAAAAGATGCTAAAAATTGGCCTGATCGGTGCGGGACACCTCGGAAAGATACATCTTAAGCTGTTGCAGGAAATTGATTCAATGCACCTGGCTGGATTTTATGATTCAGATACGGATGTTTCAGCTGCTGTTGAAAAAGAATTCGGCGTAAAGGCGTTCGCCCATGTAGAAGAATTGCTGGCTGTTAGTGATGCCGTTGATATTGTAACGCCTACGATTTCACATCACCATTATGCCTGTAAGGCATTGCGCGCAGGGAAGCATGTTTTTATTGAGAAGCCTATCTGCACAACCATTGAAGAAGGCCGGGAAATTGAGCGGCTGGCTGAGGAGGCAGGAATGAAAGTTCAGATCGGCCATGTTGAACGTTTCAATCCCGCCTACACCGCTGCCATCCCATATCTTGAAAATCCCATGTTCATTGAAACTCACCGGCTTGCCCAGTTT
>JBIICM010000008.1:0-29167 GCA_044238875.1 Flavobacteriales bacterium
GTGACACTGAAAGCCTCAAAAGCTGAGGTTTTTACTGATTCTGTTTACCGCACAAGTATCAAAACGGTTATGCTTCAGGTTAAAGGAGCAGAGGGTTCTTTTCCGATAATTGAGCTGGGCAGCGCCGATCAGTTGCACCTGCAGTTCGATGATCTGATACCGGAACAGCGACAGCTTTACTACACGATAGAGCATTGCAATGCCGACTGGAGCATTTCAAACACCATGTTTTCCTATTACCTGCAGGGGCTTCAGCAAGACCTCATTCAGGATTTCCGTTATTCATTCAATACGCGGCAGCAATTCCTGCACTATGATCTTGTGTTTCCGAACAACAACATGCGTATTATCCTCAGTGGCAATTATATGCTGAAAGTGTTTGAAGATGGAGACCGCGAGAATCTTGTTTTAACCCGGCGCTTTATGGTTTACAGCAATCAGGTTAAAATTTCAGCACGCGTCAAAAGACCCTCCGTGATAGAACTGCGCGATACACACCAGGAGATTGATGCATTGGTACAACTTGAGCACTACAAAGCCATAAACCCTGCAACAAGCATGAAACTGGTCATCATGCAAAACTACAGGTGGGACAATATCCGTCAGCTCAAACCGTTTGGAATTAATAGCACCCAACTAAACTATGATTATGATGACGGAAGCAATTGTTTCCCCGGAGGCAATGAATACCGGGCTTTTGATACACGTAGTCTTCGACAGCAAAGTATTTCGGTACAAAACTTCAACCGTGCAGGCGAACTGGTTGAGGTAACATTACTGCCCGACCCCGTTCGTCGTTTCCGTGAATATCAGTTTCTGCAGGAAATTAACGGACGGTTTTTTATCAGAAACAGCGACGGCAGCGGTGAGCCTGAGGTTGACGCAGATTATGCACTGGTGCGGTTTCGGCTACCTTTTGAGGCGCCCTTAAAAGAGGGTAACCTTTTTTTATTCGGTTCGTTCACTGACTGGCAATTTAAAGAGGGGCTCAGGCTTGATTACGATTATGAATTAAGGTCGTATACAGCAAGCATCTTACTCAAGCAAGGAATTTACAACTACAGTTACGTTTTAAGGGAGCCCTCAGCACCAAAACCTGATGAAAGTTTTATTGAAGGTAGCTTTTTCAATACCGAGAACGATTACCTGTTGCTGATGTATGGCAGGGCTTATACAAATAATTTTGACGAACTGATCGGTCTTAGTCGTATTCACACATTGAGAAATCCCTAAATGCAAAAACGTTGCAAATGTGATGTAAGAAAAGTCATATATTTGGCGGCTCAATAACAGAATTAACGAGGCAGAGTTGTAAAACACAGTAATGACAAGGGTTGCAGAGAATCGAAATTTGTTTTGTCGGATGTTATGTACCTAATATTGCATCAACAAAACGCAACGAACATGACTACACAAGTTACCAACGACATCAGGGTTACAGTTGAAACACGTTTTCAGGAACTTTATTCTGACCCCTCTAAAATGTATTATCTGTTCACTTACAAAATCACCATTGAGAACACCGGTGATTATGATGTACAGTTGTTGCGTCGCAACTGGAGTATTTTTGACTCCATATCTGAGCACCGCAACGTTGAAGGTGCCGGCGTAGTTGGGCAGCAGCCGGTACTTCGCCCCCGTGAAGTATACGAATATGAATCGGCCTGTAACCTTAAATCAGAACTGGGTAAAATGCACGGTTTCTACACCTTCGAGCGCCTGGTTGATGGCGAGCAGTTTAAGGTGAGCATCCCTGAATTTCGCATGACCGTACCTTGCCGTTTGAACTAAGCAGTATTTATCCGGCGACGGAAACTTTCATCCAATGAGCGCTAAACTATTCTCCGGTTACAATATTTTATCATCACCGGCGGTTAATCTCAGGTAGCGTTCAAGGGCTTCAATTTCCTGATGAATCACCAATAAAATAAAGGCTGAATCAGAACCACCGGACTGGGCCTGCTCAAGGGTCTTGTAATAAGCCATCCGGCTTGCATTATCTCCCTTAATGTTGGCAATAACAAAGCCATTTCGAAGCAAAATCAAATTCATGAGCAAACGTGAGGTTCGCCCATTTCCATCTGTAAATGGGTGAATGGTTACCAGCCGCTCATGTGCCATGGCAGCAAGAACAACCGGATGCAAAGTGTGTTCCGCCTCAGTCAGCCAATTGAAAAAATCACCCATCATCGAAGAGAGTAAGTAGGAAGCAGGAGGCACATGACGGCTCCCGCTAATCATTACCTGAACATCCCGGTAGCGCCCCGCATTTCTTGTGTCAATGCCTCTCAGAATTAAATTATGCAAAGCCAGCACATCGCCCTCCCTGATGCGCGAATTGCTGGAAGCAAGCTCCTTAATGAATAGAATAGCCTCCTGATGATTAATTGATTCAAGGTGCTCACGCATGCTCTTGCCTGATATTGTAAGGCCCTGTTTAACAACAAGATCTGTTTCCTGTAAAGTAAGCGTATTGCCTTCAATACGATTGCTCTCAAAGGTGTACTCCAATTCAAGGGCCTCTTCAATTCGATTATATTCCTTTAATCGAATGTTGTTCAATTTTGCTTTTAATGAATCAAGCCTTTCCAGCTCAGCTGCAAACCCGGCATAGGGGGCTGCAGGCTCATTTAGGAGCGGCATTGAACCCCTTTCAAGAAGGGCCCAAATCTCAGGGACATATTGACCGTCATTCCCAATTTCCCTCTTTATCTTTTCTTTTATCCATTCGGCAAGCAATTGCTGAACAGGTATATCAAGGGTATCCGCCAAATCGAGAACTTGCTGTCGGTTGGGTATGCGGCTGCCCGATTCAAACTTACTGATAAGTGCCTGATCTATTCTCATCTTGTTGGCGACTTCGCGCAGCCGCAAACCTTTCTGCTCACGTGTTGTTTTTAAGATTGTGTTCATGACTGTATATGGCATGACAAATATAGTCATTTGTTCATTTCAAAGAACAATTAGCAACAAGACCTGCCAAAACGATATGTATTATTATACAATTTTTGCGAAAGGTTCCTGTGAGAATTTGATACTTAAAGGAACCATCCTATTGTGCGAGTAAGGCCCGTTATTGATCAGCTCCTTAGTTCTGCGCCAAACTGGCGTCCAAAATTTTCGATTATTTTCTGCATGGAAGCATTGATCTGTTGATCAGTAAGTGTTTTTTCCGCATCGAGAAACAGAAAAGATAATGCATAGGATTTTTTCCCTTCCGGAAGATGCTTCCCGGTATAAACATCAAACAACTGCACCTCCTGCAACAACTTCTTGTCAGTGTTTTTTGCCGCCGTTCTGAGATCAGCAAAGCTCACCTTGTGGTCAAGTAACAGCGATAAATCCCTTCTTACCTGCGGGAATTTAGATACTTCTCTATAATGAATGTGGTAATCACGGTACAGATTGAATAAGGCCTCCCAGTGCAATTCTGCCGCCCATATATCTTCTTCAAGATCATATTTTTGGGTCAGCGCAGAATTGATACGTCCTATTTGGCCGAGCTTTTTATTCAGGTAATGAATACTTACACAATCATCAAGCAGCTGGTAATCTAACGACTCAAACATCAGTGAAGCCGCTGAAATACCTGACAATTCAAGTATCCTTTCGACGGATCCTTTTAGTGAAAAATAGCTGGCTTTCTGTTGCGGCCGGTTCCAGTTCTGAGGGCCCGTATGGCCGGTTTGTGCAATTGCCAGGAAGGTGCTTTCCTCATATTTACCATTTCTGAGCGTGTAGGTTTTTCCCCATTCAAAAACCGAAAGGTCGTTTTGCTGACGGTTCCGGTTCCAGCTGATGGTTTCACAAAGTCCGAAAAGCGAGCTGTTTCTCAGCACATTTAATTCGTTGCTGAGCGGGTTGAGCAATTCAACCGGCCTTGCATTATCGGCAGCCATCAGTTCGGCCAGGTCTCCGGGGGCAAGCGAATTATTGAGTACCTCAGCAAATCCCATAGCAGAAAGGTGATCGCTCAGGTGATTTTTAAACTTCCACTGATCAGGCCGGGCGATATCCGGAAATGAACTGCTGATTTTTTCAGGGATGGGAATCCTGTTATATCCGTAAATCCGCAGAATTTCTTCTGTAACATCCTCTTCCTGAACAACATCTGTTTTAAAGGGCGGTATTTGCACCGCAATACCATCCAAACTTTCATGAACAATCCGGATCTCAAGCTTTTCCAAAATGCTTTTGGCATCTTCACGCGGAACTGTAAATCCGGCCAACCGGTCTAACTTTTTCCATGGATAGAAAAAACCTGCCCACTCCTGAGGTTTAGGATACCAGTCAATTAAGCCCCCAATTACTTTTCCCCCTGCCAGTTCACTGATCAGGTCTGCTGCTCTTTGCAGGGCATAAACCGTGATTTCAGGATCGGAGCCCCGCTCAAATCTGAAAGCAGCATCAGTAACCAGGTTGTGATGCCGGGCCGTTTTTCTTATCCCGGAAGGATTGAATCTTGCAGATTCCAGAAAAATACGGGTTGTGCTGTTAGTTACACCCGAATCTAATCCACCGAAAACGCCGGCCAGGCACATCGGTTCATCCCCGTTGCAGATCATCAGATCGTTCAACAGCAATGAGCGCTTCACCCCGTCGAGGGTGGTAAAAGCCGTTGCCTCAGGAAAGGTTTTCAGCACCACCTTCCCTGAACTGATCTTATCAAGATCAAAGGCATGCAGGGGTTGACCGGTTTCGTGCAACACAAAATTTGTGATGTCAACAATATTATTGATGGGTTTTAGGCCTATGGCCTTCAGGTTTTGCTGCAGCCACGCAGGACTTTCTTCGATACGGATGTTTTCAATACAAATACCACTGTAGCGCTGAACGGCATCAGGGCAATCAACCTGAAGCGAAAGCGGGAATGCTGAACCTTCCGGCATATTTGTGAGTACCTTGGGCTTGATGAGTTCAACATCAGCATTTGCATAGAGTGCAGCACGCAGATCGCGCGCAACCCCAAAATGAGAGGCTGCATCAATGCGGTTGGGAGTGAGCCCAATTTCAAAGACAAAATCTTCAACCACATGAAAGATATCTGCAGCGGGTGTACCCGGTTCAACAGGTTCTGTCAATACAATAATTCCATCATGGGCATTGCCCAAACCGATTTCATCTTCCGCACAAATCATTCCTTGCGAAAGTTCTCCCCTTATCTTACTTTCTTTTATAGCAAAAGGCTCTCCGTTCAAGGGATAGAGCGTTGCGCCCGGAAGAGCAACAATCACAAACTGGCCGGCGGTCACATTGGGGGCTCCGCAAACAATTTGCCTTGTACCATGCGCACCACAGTCAACGCTGGTCAGCGAAAGGCGGTCGGCTCCCGGATGCTTTGAACACGCTATTACCCTGCCGGTTACAATACCTTTGAGAGAACCCCTGATGTTTTCGTAAGGTTCTGCTGACTCAACTTCAAGCCCCGTATCTGTTAGCAGGCGGGCTGTTTCCTCAGGGGATGGTATGGGCTGGATATATTTTTTTAGCCAGTTGTAGGAAATTTTCATTGCGGCTATGTTTGATTACATGAACAGAACCAGAAAAAAGAACAGATAAATCCACAATCCGTCGAGAAAATGCCAGAAGATCGAGGCATGCCTGATCCCCATCAGGTTACCTGAATTATACGTGTTTCGGAAGGATTTTATCCAGATCACCGCCAGATAAATCACTCCTGCCAAAATGTGCAGCAGGTGTAAAAATGAAATAAAATAAACATAGCTTCCTGCCGGGCTTGAAGTGGGCCCCGTCATGTAAATGTTATTGGACATCATTTCATTCCAGCCCAGAAATTGAAAAACGCCGAATGCGATGCCGAGCACCAGCGTTATGCTTAAAAATGTGCGCACCTGGCTGAAGGCATTCTTACCAGCGGCTGAAAACGCCAGATTCAATGTAAGACTTGAAAAAAGAATGACCCCTGTGCTGATCCAGAACATTTTCGGGATGGTAACCGGAGACCATCCGGTGTCGGCCGAACGCAGAATTACGGCGGATGTTAAAGCTGCAAATAGCATCACAACGGTAAAAATGCCCACATAAAGCATGTTTCTGTTGATTTTCTCACGCAGCAGGCGCGAATCGGGAACGGGTTGATAGTCAGTCATCATGGAAGTGTTTTGGTGTCAAACATGAGTGCCAGCTGAACAACCGGCAGATAAATGAAGGAAGCAAACAACAAATTGCGGGCATCCTGAATTTCGAGACTTCGGTGCAGCTGAACCGAACGCACCAGGAAAAGCACACCACAGGCTGCTGTGACAATGGCTGAAACAATTCCGGTGATTCCAAAAACATAAGGCAACAGTCCGATCGGGATAATACCCGCAGTATAAAACATAATTTGCAGGGCAGATGTTTTGGATCTTCCATCGGCAGCCGGCAGCATGCGGAAACCGGCCTTCAGATAATCGTCGTGCAGCATCCATGCGAGCGCCCAGAAATGGGGGAATTGCCACATAAACTGGATGGCAAACAAAACCCAACCCTCAAAGTCAAGAGAACCGGTGGCAGCGCTCCAACCCAGTAGCGGCGGAACTGCACCCGGGAAAGCCCCTACAAAAACAGCAAAGGGCGTTACGCGTTTCAGCGGGGTATACACGGCCACATATAGCACCAATGCGGCCAACGCAAGAATGGCAGATGTTGCGTTTAGAAAAAACAGAAGGATTAGTAAACCGGAAATCCCGGAAATCCCGGAAAAAATCAAGGCCGAACGGGTTGTAATTTCAGCCCTGGGCATGGGTCTGTTTAAAGTCCTCACCATCAGCTTATCGAAGTCTTTCTCAATAACCTGGTTAAAAGCATTGGAAGAACCCGTTACCAGAAATCCGCCAAGGGTAAGCATCAGCACGTTCAGCCAATCAGTCTCATTCCCATACCTTAAATCCGCCATCAGGTAAGTGATAACGGCACTGAAAACAACAAGCCAGGAGAGGCGCAATTTTAAAAGCCGGGTATAGGATTTCACGAAGAATAGCAAATGCAATGATTAACAAGCTTTGCAGCGGCAAAAATAGAAAAACAGCCCATACAGGGATGCTCAATTCCAGACGCTTATCCATTTACCGGTTAAAACGCAGGCAATTCTCACGGCTTTTGTCCATCAGAAAAATTTTAATTTTCACGTAATCAGCATAATAGGCGGCAGTTTAATTTTTCACAAGCGTATTAGTGTTAAATTCACACTCTACTTTTTATCTTTCCGGCTTTGAAAATGAATTCTTTAAGGCAACATAGTTTTAAGACATTGATTTTTAGCGTCATCTGTGTCGCTACAACCCTTCATTTAACGGGTCAGGCAATCATCAGGCTTGAACCGGCTTTTCCGACACCGGACGATTCGGTTTACATTTACCTGGATGCTTCAAAAAGCGATTTGGCAGGGGTTACCGGAAACGTCTATGCCCATACCGGTCTAACTATCAACGGCACCAACTGGAGAAACGTAGTGGGCAACTGGGGTGTCAATAATGGCAAAGGTGTAATGACAAGGATTGGTGCCGATCAGTATGTCTTGAAAATAACGCCCGGAATCAGGCAGTGGTTTGCCAATAACAGCGGTCAGGCAATCGCGGCCAACGCACAAATCACCAAGATTTGTATGGTTTTCAGAAATGAAACGGGAACATTAAAAGCTGGTTCAGGAGCATCGGACGCAGATTTTTTCCTGGATCTTTCTAATGGCCAGTTCAATGCCGCCATTACGAGCCATGCCGAGAAGAATTTGTTATTGTTCGATGGGCAGCAGATTACGTTTACCGGACAAGCTTCGGAAAAGTCAGCGCTTGAATTTCGCTTGAACGGATTATTGGTTGCCCAACAACCTGATACAACGGTGCTGAATTACAGCATCCTGCCTGACACCCTTCCGCCTGGAATCCAGCAGTTGATTTTTATTGCCCGTAAAGGAGCTGCGGTGGTGAATGATACGGTTAGTTTTTTCGGACATAAAAACCCTGTTGTGATGGCTTTTCCGGAAGACCGTTCAGAAGGCCTCTTTTATCCTGATTCAACCACAGCTTACCTTCAGCTGAGGGCGCCGGGAAAAGAATTTGTTTACTTGCTGGGCGACTTCAATAATTGGACTATTGATCCTGCCTATCAGATGAAAAAATCGCCGGATGGTACTTTTTTCTGGATCGAGCTAACTGGTCTGGAGCCGGGGAGAGAATACCGTTTTCAATATTCGGTTGACAGGGAGGGTTTGCGGATTGCAGATCCATATTGTGAAAAGGTACTGGATCCTTTCAATGATCAATTCATCAGCAACAGCACCTATCCCGATCTTATTGATTATCCGCAGGGGAAGGCCGATGGCATCGCAGGCATACTCAATACGCGGCCGGAGGTCTATCAATGGGACAATTCCTATCAATACAGCAAACCTCCAAGAGAAGACCTGATTATTTATGAGTTACACATTCGTGATTTTACTGCTGAAAGAACCTTTAAATCGATAATTGATCGTTTGGATTACTTCAGCTCTCTGGGAGTTAATGCCCTTGAATTTATGCCGCTGGCTGAATTTGAGGGGAATGACAGCTGGGGTTACAATCCGTCGTTTTTCAGCGCTGTAGATAAAGCCTACGGGCCGGCCAATGAATTTAAAAGACTTGTTGACTCTTGTCATAGAAGAGGCATCGCTGTTTTGGTTGACGTGGTTTTTAACCATGCTTTCGGACAAAGTCCATTCGCCCGGCTTTACTTCAAAAATGGCAAACCTACTGCAGATAACCCCTGGCTGAATCCTGTGGCAAAACATGATTTTAATGTGGGCTATGATTTCAACCATGAAAGTGAGGCTACACGTTATTTTGTCTCAAAGACGGTTAAACACTGGATCAGTGAATACAAAATTGATGGGTACCGTTTCGATCTGAGCAAAGGCTTTACCCAGAAAAACACCTTAGGTAATGTTGGAGCATGGGGCGCTTATGATCAACCACGCATAGATGTTCTTAAATTATACGCGGATCAGGCGCGTTCAGTGGATACCTCCTCAATTCTGATTCTGGAACATTTTGGCGACTGGTCTGAAGAAAAGGTGCTTGCTCAATATGGTTTTATCATGTGGGCCAAAGGAACCGACCAGTACAACCAGAACACCATGGGGTATTCAAGCAACAGCAATTTGTATGACCTCACCATCAACCGGCGCGGATGGCATACCGGTCAGGGGCCCGAGCGCTATGGCATTGTTTCTTTTATGGAGAGTCATGACGAGGAACGCCTGTTGGTAAAGAATCTTCAGTTTGGAAACCGGTCAGGATCTTATAATACTAAAGAACTGGCAACCGCGCTTGAGAGGGTGGCCATGGCAGCTTGTTTCTTTATTCCGTTACCCAGTGCGAAAATGATCTGGCAGTTTGGAGAACTTGGCTACGATTATTCTATCAACTATTGTACAAACGGTACGGTTAACCCCAATTGCCGAACCGGTGTTAAACCCGTCAGATGGGACTATTACGCTGATCAGGACAGGAGAAAATTGTATGATGTTTTCAGGAAACTGAATTACCTGAAAACCAATTACACTGTTTTCAGAGACCTGAATGTTTACATGCAACTGAATGGTTTCAAAAAGGTATTGCGTTATAACGGAGACGATCTGGATGCCGTGATAGTTGGTAACTTTAATGTGATCGGAGAACAGATAACCCCGGGCTTTCCCTACGCAGGTAAATGGTATGATTACCTTAACGGTGACAGTATCACAATCAGCGAACCGATGGCGGCCAGAAGTTTTGCTCCGGGTGAATACTATGTTTATCTCAATAAAAGGGTAATTCCGCCGGCCAATTCATTTATGCCAACCGTTTCGGTGCACGACCAGCCTGATGTTGCGCTGCAGGCGGAAGTTTTTCCCAATCCATTCAGCAATGAGGTTTACATCCGTCTTCCGGAGCAACTTAATGTAAAGCAGGTGGTTTTCTCCCTTTTTGACATTTCAGGGAAACGCGTATTTTCGAAAAAAAATTCAATGACAGATCATTCCACCCTAATGATCAGTTCATCGCAGATAGTTCCGGGTTTTTATTTTTACACCCTTGAAACAGACCGCGGTCACCTGCTGAACGGGAAATTGCTAAAACAATAAATCAACATCATTTTCTATGAACAGACTTTTACTGATTTTTTTCTTGATGGCCGGTTTTTACCAGACCCCGCTTCTCGCACAGGTTACGGTCAACGGCAGTGTTAATGACGAAGAGGGGCAGCCTGTTATTGGCGCGGCTGTGAGAATACAAGGCACTACAATTGGCGTAACTACCGGTGTTGATGGTAACTTTAGCCTAAAAACCGACAGAGAAGGCAATGCTGTGCTTGATGTTACCCTTGTTGGTTACGAAAAGCAGTCAAGGCCGGTGAATTTAGTAAATGGCCAGACGATAAATTTGAAGTTTACGCTCAAAACATCGGTCAGCAATCTAAATGAGGTAATCGTTGTGGGTTATGGTACAACCGAGAAAAAAGACCTCACCGGTGCCGTAACTTCAATCAACTCCAAAGATTTTAATCAGGGAAACCTGAATACTCCTGAGCAGCTGGTACTGGGCAAAACAGCGGGTGTGCAAATTACCCCCAACGGCGGCTCTCCCGGATCGGGAAGCACAATACGAATCAGGGGTGGTTCTTCCCTGAATGCCAGCAATGATCCATTGATTGTGATTGACGGAGTTCCTGTGGCCAATGATGGTATTGCCGGCGCACCCAATCCGCTGAGTCTTATTAACCCGAATGATATAGAGAACATTACCATCTTAAAGGATGCGTCGGCTACGGCCATATACGGCTCACGGGCCTCAAACGGGGTGATTATCGTTACTACCAAGAAAAGCAAGGGTGCAGATCAGCTCAAGGTTGAATTCAATACAGTGAATTCGGTTGCAACTGTTGCAAAATATGCCAATGTATTTACTGCAGATGAGATACGCGACTTTGTTTCAAGGGTTGATCCTGCATCGGCCGGTAAGCTTGGCACGGCCAACACCGACTGGCAAAAAGAGATATACCGTAATGCTTTTTCATCCGATAATATCCTGACTTTTTCAGGGGGGATCAAAAAATTACCCTATCGCCTTTCAATGGGTTACCTTAATCAAAATGGCCTGCTGATGCGTGATAACATGCAACGCGGAACGGCCAACCTGAATCTGGCGCCAAGCTTTTTTGATGACCACCTGAAAATTGAAATCAATCAAAAAGCAACACTCAGCAAATCATTTTTTGCCAATCAGGGTGCTATCGGTTCTGCTGTGGCATTTGACCCTACCCAGCCGGTAAGGGTTGAAAGCAATCGTTACGGTGGTTTCTTCGAATGGGAATCCGGCCCTGTACCCAATGGGTTATCGCCCCGTAATCCTGTGGGACTAATCGAACAACAAGACGATAAAAGCAATGTGTTAAGGTCAATCGGAAATGTTCAGGCAGACTACAAATTTCATTTCCTGCCCGAACTCCGGGCAAACCTTAATGCAGGGTATGATTATTCAAGTGGATCAGGGAGTGTAAGGGTTGCCGATTCTGCTGCGGCATCCTATGGTTTGCAAAACAAGGGGCTGTTCAGGGAGTATGAGCAAAAAAGAGAAAACAAGCTGCTTGAGTTTTATCTGAACTATAAACGATCATTTGACAACATAAAGAGTGTTGTAGATTTTGTCGGGGGTTATTCTTATCAGGATTGGTATTTCGAGTCTCCCAATATCCGGGCAGTGGATGGCAGCGGCGACACCATTGTAGGCAGTCAGGCCCCCGCTTTTCCTTTCGCAAAAGCACAAAATACCCTTATTTCAGCCTACGGAAGACTGAACTACACCTTTAACAAACGATACCTGCTTACAGTAACCCTCCGTAATGATGGTTCATCACGTTTTGCCAAAGATGAGCGGTGGGGCCTTTTCCCCTCAGCAGCATTTGCCTGGCGCATAGCCGATGAAAAGTGGATGGCGGGATTCAAAAACGTTTCAGACCTGAAACTGAGGATTGGCTACGGCCAAACGGGTCAGCAGGATGTAGGCGTGAATTTTAACTATCTGCCGCTTTACACCCAGGGAGAAAAAACTGCAGCTTATCAGTTTGGTAACACTTTTTATTACACCCTTCGTCCGAATGTATATGATCCTGCATTCAGATGGGAATCAACTACTACTTATAATGGCGGACTTGACTATGGATTTTACAACGGAAGAATCAACGGATCTGTAGATGTCTATTATAAAAGAACAACCGATCTGATTGCTGAAATAAATATACCTGCCGGAATTAATTTCGGTACACGGGTGTTAACAAACGTTGGAGAAATCGAAAATCGTGGCATCGAATTGATCCTGAACACTGTACCGGTTGTAACCAAGAATTTTGAACTGAATGTTGGCGTGAACCTGACCGCTAACCGCAATAAAGTAATCGCCCTCGATCGTTTTAACAACCCTAATGATAAAGGGGCCGAAACAGGTGGTATTGCCGGTAATGTTGGAAGTTTTATCCAGATTAATTCTGTTGGATACCCCATTCAGACCTTCTTTGTTTATGAGCAGCGTTACGATGCCAACGGCAAACCCATTGAGGCAAATGACCTTAAACCCGACGGCACAAAATATACCCTGCTGGATGCTTATGTTGACCGTAATAACGATGGAAAAATCAACGACCTGGATCGCTACCGTTACAAAAATGCAGCCCCCCAGTTTTTTATGGGGTACAATGTTTCAGCCACCTATAAACAGTGGTTTATCAGTATGGTTGCTCGCGGAAGTTTTGGCAACTATGTGTACAATAATTTTGCATCAAATACCGGAACGGCAGAAAGTATAATTACTCCACAGGGCAATATCAACAATGGATCGAAGAGTGTTTTGGAATCAGATTTCAAAGCAAGACAGCTGCAGTCTGATTATTATGTTGAGAAAGCCAGTTTTGTAAGGATGGATAATATCAGTTTTGGTTACAATGTGGGTAAAATATTTAAGGGCCGCGCCAATCTCCGCGTTTTCGGCACCATCCAGAACGCTTTCGTCATCTCATCCTATACAGGAATTGATCCTGAAATCTTTGGTGGTATTGACAATTCAATTTATCCGCGTCCACGCACATTTTCAGTCGGCGCTAACATTCAACTCTGAGCAATATGAAAAGTACAACACTTAAATTATCGGCTGCGTTCCTGCTCTTCTTTTCTTCCTGCATCAAGGATCTTGACAGGGAACCATTTTACGAACAAACCTCAGTGGCCATTTATAAAGATCCGGCTAATTACATACATGTACTGGCCAAGCTTTATGCCGGACTTGCAGTAACCGGTCAGGCCGGACCTGCAGGAAATGCTGATATACCAACCTCAGTGCTCGATGAAGGTTTCTCTCAGTATATGCGGGTGTTTTGGAAATTACAGGAACTGCCCACCGATGAGGCCAAGTGCCGCTGGAATGATGTAGGAATTCCGGATCTTGGAAAATGGACCTGGTCGGATGCCAATCAGTGGATAAGGGGCGGGTATCTCCGGTTTTTATATCAGGTTACATCCTGCAACGAGTTTATCAAACAAACAAAAGACGAATTGCTCGATGATCGTGGGTTTTCAGAAACCGACAAGGCCAGAATTCGCGTTTACCGCGCCGAAGCGCGTTTTTTGCGTGCGCTCAGTTTATTTCATGCGCTTGACATATTCAGAAATATTCCGGATTTAACAGATGAAAATCGCTTCCCGGGATCTGAGTTTCCAGACCAAATGAGCCCCAAAGCCCTGTTTAAGTTCATAGAAACTGAACTGCTGGCCATTGAAAATCAATTGGGCACAAGAAATACAGTAGAGTATGGCCGGGCTAATCAGGCCTGTGCCCAAACGCTGCTGGCCAAGTTATACCTGAATGCCGAAGCAATGATTAAGGAGAATCATTACGCCAAAGCACTTAATTACTGCGAGAAAGTAATTACCACAGGGGGGTACTCACTCGAAACACGTTATACAAATCTCTTCAGGGCGGATAACCATCTCTCCAATGAAATTATTTTCCCAATCAACAGCGATGGAACAAGAACGCTCTCCTACGGTCTTACTACATTTTTAGTCAATGCCTCAGGGTTCCTGACAACTCAAAAGGCTGCACTTCTTTTTACCGAGCCGGTGGGAACAACTATATCGGGAGAAGTTTCAGTTAATGATCACACCTTTGTCGCAGACAGCCTTAACTATTCTTCATCTCTCCCCAATCCCTCTAAAGTAACATCTGCGGGCAGTGCCGCTGCGGGAGAATACAAAGGTGCCAGTTCCGGTGCCAGCATCATTTTTTCGGCTGACACGGTCAAGAATTTAACCATTGGTGCTATCAAGACCCTTAACCTAGCAGGTCTTAAGCTGCAGTTTGGATGGCGCAAGTCATCAGCCGCTTCATTGCCTGCTTTTAAGATTGAATATAGCACCAATAATGGCGGTAGCTGGGATAGCCTGCAATTTACATTGCCGAATAAAGATGCAGATGCTGTAAAATGGTATTTGTCTAGGGAAATAGCACTACCGGCAAGTTGCGAGAATCTGGCCAATCTTTCTATCCGATTTACCAATAGCGGAAAAACCGGACTACAACTGGATGATATTAAACTTAGCCATTCGATTTATTCCGGATGGGGCTCTTCATTTCCTTCACTTTCTGTTGTAGATACTACAGGCAGTACGGAAGCATGGCAGGGTCTGATTGCAACAAAAGAATTGTATAACAGATTTGCTGATTCAACAAAAGACAGCCGGTTCCAGTTTCTAAAGGCAGGAAGAACGGCTGATATAACGGTGCTGCCCGGAACATCGGCCCTGATCAATGAAGGCATTGTTGTAAAGAAATTCAGAAACCTTACCTCACTTGGATCACCAGGTTCAAATGTCCGGTTTGCAGATACCGATTTCCCCTTGTTTCGCCTGGCGGATGTATTTCTGATGTATGCTGAAGCGCATTTGCGCGGAGGCGGAGGTTCGCTCAGCAAGGCTGTTGACTATTTCAACGAATTACGCGAAAGGGCTTACGGCAATAAACTCCATAATGTTACCTCCCTCAATCTTGACGACATTCTGGAAGAGCGTTCACGCGAACTTTACTGGGAAGGTTACCGGAGAACAGATCTGATCAGGTTCAATAAATTCACCGGGGGAAGTTTTATCTGGTCATGGAAAGGAAATGCACAAAACGGAGCGGCTACTCCTGACTTTCTGCGGATTTATCCACTGCCCGCCACCGAACTAACGGCTAACCCTAAGTTAAGGCAAAATGAAGGCTATTAAGCCGCCTGATCCCAAGAAAATAATAAACAGGTTTTTTCTGAATTGAAAAATCAACTTATATTTGAGGTTCAAAACGTAAAACAAACACCATGAAAAAAATCTACACTATGATTTCTGCCTTGGCGCTGGGTGCGCTTATGCAGGCAAACGCACAGGTTGATGTTACTTTTAAAGTTGACATTACTGATTATCTGGCCGCCGGTAATACACTCGGAGCAAACGGAATACGCATTGGGGGTAACTTTGCTGATAATGCAGCAACCCTTACTGACGGTAACGCTATGGTTAACTGGAGTCCTTCAAATGAATTTTCTGCCATGACCCAGGAAGGCACAACCAACATCTGGAGCATCACAGTTCGTTATCCGGATAGCGCTGCGGCAAATACCCAGCTCTATAAATTCGTGAACAACGACTGGGGCACCAACGAGGGCACATCCAATAGTAAAATCGCAGCTGACGGTTGCGGCACAGATGACGGAAGTGGAAATATCAACCGTACCCTGACAATTCCTGCGGCTGGTGCAACCTATACTTTTTGCTGGGATCAGTGTTCTGAAACATGCTCGGCTTCAAGCGTAAAAGAGGTAAATACCGAAATAGGTATGCGTATCTTCCCAAATCCTGCTGCTGATGTTGCTACCCTTGAATATGCTTTAAGCAAAACTGCATCGGTTAATATCGAGGTATTTAATGCACTTGGGCAACTTGTACTGGTAAATCAGCTGGGTAAACAATCACCCGGATCCTTCCGTTACGTATTACCTGTTGATGGTTTAACCAATGGAATTTATTTTGTAAAAATTTCAGCTGGTTCAGCTGTAAATACGCAGCGTCTTAATCTGACGAAATAATCAGAATTGTCTCAAACAAATAAAAAAGGCCGGATGATTTAATCCGGCCTTTTTTATTTCAGTTGCCTTTCAGGCAAACGGGGAGATCCAATCCGTCAATCAATAATCAGCGGCTTTACAGTTGTTTTACCTGCATCAAACAATCTGATCATATACATGCCCGGTGCAATTGTATTTAGTGAAATCATAGTTTTTGTTTGCATTATTTTTCCGGCCGCAATTGTTCGCCCATCCATTGCAATAAGCTCATATCCCGCGTTTTGGGTTAATCCGGTTTCAATTACAAAGTTTCCGGAAGCTGGATTGGGATAAACCAACCAGTTTGTGTTGTCTTCTGATTCAATGCCAACCGTGTTCTGCGGCACCAAAACAGCATCTATCACGTGAACCACACCATTGTCTGCAATTATATCTGCAACAGTTACCGTGGCATCATTGATCTTTATGGTGTTACCACTGATTGTGACCGTTAATGTTTTTCCGCTGAGCAGTGTCTGAATCACCTGCCCGTTTGTCAAAGAGCCTGAAAGGGCAGCAACACCTGAAACAACATGGTATTTCAATACATCGGCAAGCGCTCCCTGAGGATCAGCCAGCAGCCCCTGCAACACTCCGGCCGGAAGTGCCTGAAAAGCAGCATCTGTGGGCGCAAACACAGTCAAAGGCCCTGCTCCTTTTAAGGCGCCATCGAGACCTGCGGCAAGAACAGCTGTTTCAAGGGTATTGTGCACATCACTGCCGGTAATAATTTCCCATACTGTGGCCGGTGGCGTTACGCCAACAGGATCAGATAAACCAGAAAAAACCACACCATCGCCGTTAAGCACCTTATTAATTGATCCGGATTGCGTACTGAGCGTCGTTGCGGTAATTGCGGAGGGGCCAAATACATCCCACTTGGTTGGACTAAACCGACCCACTTTTAAATCAGCTGCTGTGCCTGTTACTTCAGACTGACTAAATGTAAAGGTTGGCCGAAAGGTATAACCCGAGCCGGTGCGGTCATCACTAAAAACCCAGTATTTGTTGAGATAAGAAGCCGTTTGTCCAACAAGCGGTTTTTCTCCAACCACCCGGGCGCCAATCTTGCCGGCTGACATATTTGAATTATCAATGAAATTAATGTTTACAAGCGAGAAATTGGTCGTTGATCCAATAGGAAAGTTGAAGACTCCGGAATTGGTAACTGGTATGTTCCTGAAAAACTGTCCTGTACCATTGGTCACCACATAACTGGTCGTGCTTCCCGTTACCCCGGTTCCTGTGTAGGTGGCAAAAATGTTTTTATTGCCAAGAATAAGATTGCCTGCCGTAAATGTTATTGATCCGCTGATGGTCAGATCTTCATTGAGGGTGACCGTTTTTGTTCCCAGATTCAGGGTGATCCTGTCAACGGTTTTACTGGGGGGTATTTCTCCCTGGGCACCGGTTGTCAGATTGTTCTGCAACTGATTGATCCCGTCTCCATAAGAAACCCTGTATAGACCGGTGAAACTATTAAAAACAGGAGGAGTTGATATGGTTCCGTTAACCACTGTTGTGGTAAGCAAACCGGTACCGCTGCCCAATGTAAGCGTTCCCAGATGGGCGATGCTTCCGTTGAATAAGTTCAGCTGTTCCCTGACTACCACCTCACGGGCGATTGTAACAGCCGCGGCTGCCCCTGTCCGGTTGATGGTTAATCTTCGGATGTTGTTGTTAGGAGCGGCCGCCATAAAAAGAGAACCTGCACTGCCGCCGGATGTACCCCCGATGGTTATATCGCCTACATCAGATGGTCCGGTTGAAATGACCCCGGACCCTGATCCTGCAAAACTGCCGTTCAGCGTGATGGTGCGGCCCAGAGGCTTCAATGCCCCGCCGGTAAGGGTCAAAACACCCTGAACCGTAAGGTTCCCCGCCAAAGAGGCCCCCACATTGTCGTTCAATTCAAGATTGTTATACGATCCGGTGCCGGTTAAAGTGTGCTCGGCAGTTCCATTGCTGAGGATTATTTTTCCATTGCCTGTTTGGGTGCCGGTATTTGTAACATTACCTTTTACCGTAATATTAAATTCGCCCACATTCAAGTTACCCGAGGAGATGGTTAAATTTCCTGGCAGCGTAATATTACCTGTAAGGTTTTTCAGCCCTGCGGAAACCCGGAGGTTGAAATAATTGAAGTTGCTTCCGATTAACTGCCCGCTGGCACTGGAAGAGCTAAAGTGAACAGTACTGCCGTTGTTGATGTTGATGGTGCCAAAAGTGCCGGGGAAGGTGGTGGGTGCAGCAGCACCAATCTGTAACTCCCCATCTATGGTCAGGCTGGCTGGTTGACTTCCGCTGATTTGAAATCCATTATCATTCAGCACCGTGCCTGTGTTGATAGTCAGGGCATTGGAAACTGTAATCGGTCCAAGGCAGGTCTTGGTAGAAGTTCCGCCAATGATAAGGGTATGATAGGTAATACCTGGAACCTGCTGGGTGCCCGCCCTGTTAAAGGTAACTGTATTGGGTGCCGCGGAGGCATTTAAACTGGTAATACTATTGGTGGAGCCGGAAATGATTATTGAGCTGTTTGCTGCGCTGGTCAGGGAACCGGATCCGCTCAGTGTTCCCTCAAAAGTTAAGTTTGTGCTGTTGTTGGTGTAGGATCCCGTCACTGATACTGTCGCCAGACCGAACTTGATGTCTGCCCCTGAAAGGGTTTTTCCTGTTCCGGCCAGCGTGAAAGTGCCCGACGCGGTAGATGAGAATGTGCCGTTATTGGTAATATTCCCGTTCGATGTTAAAAGTGAGGCGTGGTTCCAGACGCCTCCCGTATTTATAATAATATCGTTGAATGATCTGACATTGAGGGTGTTGGTGCCTGCTGTAATCCTTAGGGCACCGGCAACAGTTACAGCACCGGTACTTGTGAATGCGGTGTTTGCCGTGTTGAATTGAAGCGTTCCCTGAACGGAAAGGTTGTTGCAAGCCCCGCCTACGTTCACGTTCACGGTGGCACCGGTGGCGATGATTACGTTATCTGACGCCTGTGGAATACTATTGCCCACCCAGGTGGAAGCGTCGCCCCAATTGCCTCCGGTAGCTGTAGAAGTTACCTGGCCGGTAATTCGCGAAAAACCGGCAACCAACATAAAAATCGTCAATAGGTTTTTCAGGTAAAGATTTGTTCTCATAAACAAGGTTTTAAGGTTTTTGAATTAGCTTCGAAAGCTAAGGAAATATCTTGTAATTAGGGGCTTAGCGTGTTTACTTGTAAAGCCCTTTTTTATCAGCAATTACCGAAAACGGGGTTTACTGATCTGTTGCTCTTGATTTTTTCAGATGGGCTGTATATTCCTCGAGCAGGCGCAAGTATTTGTTTTTCCAGAATTCAGCATCTGTTTGTGGATAGGGAGCATCCTGCTCGCGGATGAGCTTTGAAATGGAATTGTTATGCTTCAATTCGGGGATTTCCTTTGAAAAATCATGGTGAATAAACTTTCCAATTTGCAGCAACGCATCAATCGCCACTTCAGGATTAAAAAATTGCATATACACCCAACGCCTGCTTTTGCCAACGCCAGCTGCTACCCTTGTAACCGGAATACCACTTTGTTTAATCGCTGCTTTAAGTATTTCGCCCCGGTGAACCATAGGGCAAATTTGCAGGCGCGACAGGAACCAAATATGCGCATATATGCGCATTTATTGAACCCTGATTCAACCAGGGCTTTTCAGCACCATTTCTGAAAGAACATCCGCTATCAAACGATCGTTCGAAAGGCGAGGCACCTTATTTTGCCCTCCCAGTTTTCCCTGCGATTTCATATAACGCACAAATGCGCCTTTTTCTAATGGCCTGATCACAAGCGGTTTGAGCACACTGCCCTGAATAAGATCTTTGTAATAAACATTCCGTTTCTGCAGTTCCTGGTCAAGCTTAAGGCTAAAGTTCTGCGGATGTTCAGGCGGATGGCTAAATTCAATGAACCATTCATGGTAGGGAAGTCCACCTTCAGGTGGATTTACCTGTGGGGCTACCGTAAACTCAACCACCTGTATGTTTTCGCCGGAAGACGCATCCCGCAGCGCACCTTCAACCTCTTCTGCAATTACATGTTCGCCAAAAGCGGAGGTAAAATGTTTGATCCGACCGGTTACAATAATCCGGCAGGGATTGAGAGAAACAAATTTAACAGTGTCGCCAATGCTGTAGCCCCATAATCCGGCGTTTGTGTTCAACACAACGGCATAATTTACCCCGGTTTTCACTTCCCACGCTGCAAGCCTTGTAGGGTTTTCGTTAAAATACTCATCCGCAGGAACGAACTCGAAAAATATGCCTGCATTCAATAACAACAGCAGCCCTTCGGCAGGGTGACAATCCTGATAGGCGATAAACCCCTCTGATGCCGGATAGGTTTCAATGGTATCAATATCTTTTCCGATCATTTCTCTGAAGCGGTTTCGGTAGGGTTCAAAATTAACGCCACCGTAAACAAACAGAGAAAAATCAGGGAAAATCTCAGCAACCGTCTTGCCTGCTCTTTTTTTCTGCAAAATCTCAAAATACATCTGTACCCATGACGGAATGCCGCTGATCAAAGACATCTTAAGGGGCAGGGTTTCTTCGGCAATGGTGCTTACTTTGGTTTCCCAGTCTTCAATGCAATTGGTGGCATATTTGGGCACCTGATTGCCTCTCAGGTAAGCCGGCACATGGTGATTTACGATGCCGGAGAGTCTTCCCAGCGGTATTCCGCTGATACTGCTAAGTTCAGGGCTGCCGGAAAGGAAAATCAACTTGCCGTCGAGAAATGATGCTTTACCGGTGGCGTGCACATACATGAGCAAAGCATCCCGCGCCGAATTGATATGGTTTGAAATGGAATCTCTGCTGATGGGGATAAATTTGGTACCGGATGTAGTGCCGGATGTTTTACAGAAATAAATCGGCTTTCCGGGCCAAAGCACATCCGGTTCTCCGCCAGTAACCCTTTCAATATAGGGTCTTAGGGCTTCATAATCTCTTATGGGAACATGCTTTTTAAAATCAGCGTAACCTTTGATTTTTTCGAAACCATGATCCTTGCCGAATGCTGTTGCTGATGCTTTGCTGATCAGTTGATTAAATATCCTCAGCTGGGTTTCGGCCGGCTGACTGCTCCATTTCTTATTTTGACGCGCAACCCATGCCGCAAGAGGACGTGCTAAAACTGAACGAATTCCCATGTTTACAGGCAAATGTAAGGGGAAAATACCGCTGCGTTGAAACTATTGATTAAAAATAAGCAAAGCGGAATTTCCGGAGTCACACAAGGTAAGAAAGGAAAATAATTTAATTCAATCGGGTTGCAGGAGCAACTGTTCGGGCAAATCTTCGATACGTATGCCGTCAAAATTTCCTGAACTCATCATCAGCAGATTTGTATGGCTCCATGCATGCCGCTTCAACGCTTCGAGCAGTTCGCCAGAGTCATTGAAAACCTGCAGGTCGTTTCTGCCAAAAGCCTCCTTAACCTGCAAAGCGGTAATTTGTTTGAGCTTTTTATGCGCTACCGTGTGCGGGTTAAAGTAAACAAATGCCTCATCAGCCTGATCCATAGCCCCTTTGTATTCGCTCAGGAAGTTCTCGTTCAGGCTGCTGAAGGTGTGTAATTCCATACAGGCGGTGAGTTTTCTTCCAGGAAATTGCTCCTTTACAGCCGCTGTTGTTGCCTTGAGTTTCGAAGGTGAATGCGCAAAATCTTTGAAAAGCGAGAAATCCCCGCGGGAGAAAACAAGTTCAAGCCGGCGTGCTGCCCCTGTAAAAGACTGAATATGACGGTAAAATATGTCATCGGCAATGCCAGCCTGATTGCAAACCAGCCTTGCCCCGTTTATGTTCTGCAGGTTGTGTTTGCCAAAAACTTTTATCGGATAACTCTTTCCGTCAGAAGCCTCAAGCTGGGTTGTTTCGTTTTCAATCCGGGCAGGATGCTCACGGTAGGGCAGCAACTTCAATCCGGCAGGCGCATTGCTTACCAGCGCATTCAGGTGTTCATCGCCTTCGAAATAAATCAATACGCCACCGGGCTCTATTTTCTCAATAAAGATCCTGAACTGTTCGAGGTAGTTTTCAAAGGTCGGAAACACATTGATATGATCCCATGCAACTCCGCTCAACAGGGCAATATGGGGATGGTACAGGTGAAACTTCGGAACAGGCTCAAGCGGTGAACTCAGGTATTCATCACCTTCAAGCAGTATCAATGGCGCATCGGTGATGCTCACCATCGTATCAAAGCCCTTCAGCTGAGCACCAACCAGATAATCACATTCTTTTCCGGCAAGGTGCATTACGTGCAACACCATAGCCGTTATGGATGTTTTACCATGACTACCGCCAATAACAATGCGTGTTTTATCCTTATTCTGTTCATAAATATAGCCCGGATAAGAAAAAACCGGGATGCCCAGTTCTTTTGCCTTCGCCAGCTCAGGATTATCACCCCTTGCATGCATGCCGAGAATCACTGCATCAAGTCCGGCATGAATTTTTTCCGCAAACCAGCCCTCTTCTTCCGGCAGCAGGCCCAGCTTTTCAAGCCTTGATCTGGAGGGTTCAACAATTTCATCATCAGAGCCTGTTACCTTATAACCCTTCTTGTAAAGGGCAATGGCCAAATTATGCATCGCGCTTCCTCCGATGGCGATCAGATGTATTTGCATATTCGTTAGTTTGGCGTAAAATTAACAGCCACCGGGGGCTTGTTTGCTCGACGGGTTTATATTTGTCAACACCGGAATGTTGCCGGTGACTGATACCAATAAACGATGAAACTTTATTCGATTGAAACCGGACGGTTCAAACTTGACGGAGGTGCCATGTTTGGGGTTGTGCCCAAATCTTTGTGGCATCCGCTTTATCCCGCCGACGAAAGAAACATGTGCTCATGGGCCATGCGCTGTTTGCTGATTGAAGAGGGTTCGCGGCTGATACTGATTGATGCCGGAATGGGGAACAAGCAATCTGAGAAATTTTTTTCGCATTACTACCTGCATGGCGACGACAGCCTTGATAAATCGCTGGCTAAGGCCGGCTTTCACAGAGATGATATCACTGATGTTTTTTTAACCCACCTGCATTTTGACCATTGCGGCGGCGCTGTTGAATGGAATGATGCCAAAGACGAATACCGCCCTGCGTTCAGGAATGCGCGTTACTGGAGCAACGAAAAGCACTGGAACTGGGCCGTTCATCCCAATGCAAGGGAGCGGGCTTCGTTTCTGAAAGAAAACATCCTTCCGCTGGAGCAGTCAGGCCAGCTGGAGTTTATACCCGAAGGACAGCACCACCATCTGTTTGAAATTGAGTACGTTTTCGGCCATACCGAAGCCATGATGCTGCCTGTTATCCGTTACCGCAACCGGAAAATCATTTACATGGCAGACCTTTGCCCCTCTGCAGTGCATATTCCGTTGCCCTGGGTAATGGCTTATGATATGCGTCCGCTTGAAACGCTAAAGGAGAAAGAGCGGATTCTCAATCGTTGTGTAGCGGAAGACTGGATTCTTTTTTTCGAGCACGACAAAGACCATGAATGTGCCACGCTGACCATGAACGAAAAAGGAATCAGGGTTGGCCATTTGTTCAAGCTCGATGAGCTGAACTGAAAAAAAAAGGCGGATTATTATAATCCGCCTTTTTTAGTAGGTCTGCCCCTTTCATTATTTCTCAACAGTAACCACGAGGTATTTTGACGATCTCCAAAACGCTTCCGGATTGCTGATAGTGATACTTTTAACCAACTTCTTTGAATCCATGTTTAGCTTGAATGAATTCGGAGGGTGATTGGTGATCACTTTTGCGTTTTTTGCATTTACCGGAATGGTAGTCACTTTTGAAACATCTATCTGGGTAAAGTAATCCTGGTTAAAATCTGATTTCAGGATTTTTTTCTTTCCAAGACCAAGAAAGCCCCCTTCTTTGTTTACAACGCGGTTATCACGTAGTTCTTTGTAGGTGCCAACTGTATACCAGGCAGTATTGATTTTGGTGGTTTGCTGTTCAATTACCTGCGACTTTCCTGCACTTTCTTCCTTGAGAGTGTTTACGGTAGTATTCAGTTCGGTAATCTGAATGTTCATAGCGGCCAGCTGGTCTTTCAGGCCGGCTATTTCAGTGTCTTTTTCTTTCAGCTGCGCAGTCATTTGCTCGATCATTTTTTCAAGCGAGGCGATCTTCACATTTGATTTTTTCAGTTTCGACTGCAGCGAAGAAAGTTTTTTCTTGTTTTCATCCATCAACTCGTTGATGTAGTTGATGTCTTCGTTGATGCGGTCTTTTGCCGAGCCCTGCAACTCAGCCCCTTCCTTGGCGGTTGATGAAATGATACCCTGTTTTTGTTTTACCTCTCCAAGGTTGCGCTCAATATCGTTTAATGACTCAATAAACGAGTTGATGGTTGAATCTTTCGATTCTGCAAAGCGGGCGATAGAATCTCTCTCTGCTTTGAGTTTTTCAATTTCGGCATTGGGTTCGTTTCCGCCACATCCGAAAATCAGGAGGGCTGCGCTTATGGAAAACAAAATTTTTTTCATGCAGTTTGGGCTTTTAAATAAAAACGGACAAATTTACTGTCAAACCTTTATGCGGAATACTGAATTCAGTGCCTGCAGTGATAAAGAATAAACATGTGGAAGCCTTGAATTTATTATGGTTTGTTGATAATTGCAGACAAAAGCGGCACCCGGCGGGTCAATGTCTGATTAACCGGTATGCTCAAATAAACCAGTTTGCTACATCGTTGTAGTTGAGGTCTTTTTTGCTTTGACCTTTCAAATCTCTTGTTACCTTACCTTCTGAGAAAAGTAAAATGCGGTCGCCTGCCTGAATGCAATATTTTAAATCATGGGTTACCATCAGGCAGGTAATGCCTTTTTCTCGGATGATTTTTTGTGCAAGGTTAAAGACAGTAGCTGCCGAGGAGGGGTCAAGTGCAGCCGTTGGCTCATCCATCAGCAGCAGGTCGGCCTTGCACCAGGTCGCCATCAGCAGGGAGAGCGCCTGCCGCTGACCGCCGCTGAAACTGCCCATCAGCTGGTCTAACCGGTTTTCAAGACCCATTTCCAAACTGCTTACCTGCTCGGCCACCAGTCTCCGAAAGTTGCGGTTAAGTCCGGTCTGCAGGCCGCGGGTATTGTTACGCAGGGAGGCAAGCCTGAAATTTTCAAGCAGGCTCATGCCGGGAGCGGTACCCTTCAGGGGATCCTGGAAAATTCGCGCTATGAACGCACTTCTTTTGTAATCAGGCCAACGGGTAATATTCTGGTTTTTAAAATTTATTTGTCCTGAATCAGGCAGGATGCTTCCGGCAAGGATATTCAGCAGACTTGATTTGCCAGATCCGTTAGCGCCCAGCACCAGGGTAAAGGTTCCGGCTTCGATTTCAAGATTGAGCCGGTCAAGTGCTTTTACTTCTGCAGCAAGGCCCTTATTGAAGGTCAGAGATATTGAATCAAGCCTTATCATGGTTATTTCTTTCGCCTGAGGGCTGGTATGGCTACAAAACCAAGCACCACCGTTGAGGTAATCAGGCGCAGCCATACCGGATCAGCGCCCGTTTGCAAAGAGAATGCGATGATAAAGCGGAAAATGATGCAGCCTGCCAGTACACCGAACAGCTGTCTTCCGGTGCCATTGCTGCCGGTAAGCGCTTCGCCAATCATTACTGCACCCAGCCCGAAAATAACTATGCCAATACCCATATTGATATCTGCGAACAGCTGAACCTGACAAACAAGGGCGCCACTCAGGGCGGTCAGTCCATTGGCAAGCGCTAATCCGCCGGCCTGCCAGGCACCTGTGTTTACACCAAACGACCGGGCCATTAGGAGTGCATTACCGGTGGCCCTGAGGGCGATTCCGGCATCTGTACGCAGAAACCAGTGCAAGCCCAAACCGGTTATCAGGCAAATCAACAGAAGAATAACCAGTTGGGTTTGGTAACTTCCAGCCACTTGAAACGACTGGCCGAATACGGTTTGGGTTTCCTCCAGTGGAATGTTCGAGCGGCCCATCACCATCAGGTTCACAGAGTAAAGAGCCGTCATCACCAATATGCCCGCCAGCAGCGCCTGCACCTTCAGGGTCGTATGAATGATACCGGTAAGTGTACCGGCCATCATTCCGGAAACAACCGCAAATATTATAGCAGGAAACCAGTGCACGCCCATCTGAAGGCAGGATGCAGTAACCGCAGCGCCCAGCGTGTAGGATCCGTCGGTGGTGATATCAGGCAAGCCTGAAATTTTCATGGAGATAAAAATTCCCCAGCCCAGACAGGCCATACCCAAAGCCAGGATCAGCGCAGTCAGGTAAAATTGCATCAGGGAATAGCGCTGAATGTTGAATCTGCCTGAATGCCGAAGCGGGCGGCTTTCTCAGTGTTGATCAGCTTTTCACGGTGCTGCAGTTTTACCGGCGCAGGTATTTTGCCTGTTCTTAAAAACCTCACAGCTTCCTGTCCTGCTTCATAACCCCACTGATACATGTTTGCACCAAAGGCCATCAGGGCTCCTCTTTTAACCAGACCACTTTCTGAAGTAATTACGGGGATGGAGGCTTTATCACAGGCGGCTGCTATGGTTTCAAATGAGGCGAAGATTGTATTGTCGGGAAGCGCAAAAAAAACATCAATGCCCTTGTCGATAAGACTTTCAACCACAAGTTGTGTTTCTGACGAATTGTTGGCAGGCAGCGAAACTACCGTAAGACCAAGCTTACGGGCTGTTTTTTCAATACGTTGCAGCGCATCACGGCTTTGCGGTTCACTTTGATTGATGATAGTGCCGACTTTAAGTGCTTTGGGAAAATAGCGCGGAATCAATGCAAGGGCGGTATCAATGTATTCGAGTGTTTCAAACACACCGAAAAGGTTCGCCGGATCTTTGCCGTTTTTACGCAGTCCGGCTAGTTCAGGGCTGGGGCTGACCATCATGCACACCGGTATGTTTTTGTTTTTCTGAACTGCTGATATCGTTGACAAGGTTGTGTTGGTAGCGATCAGATCCATTTCCTGACTAACAAAATAATCAACCAGCTGGTTCAGGGCCGGAATATCGCCCTGGGCATTGCGGTATGTTATATGAATGTTTTGGCCGGAAGTGTAACCACTATCGCTCAGGGCTTTGAAAAAGCCTTTTTTCGCCTGTGAAACGGTTTCATCTTCAAAAGAATCAAGAAACGCAATGGAATAGACCCCCTTGGTTTTTTCACCGCATGCAAATAAAGTGCTGCCAATGATTACCAGCAGCGCAAAAAATTTCAGGAATTTCATGTTTTACAATCACCGGCAAATTAACGCATCTTTCCTGAATACGCATAAGCTCAAACCTTTCTGTATTTTTGCAGCATGAAAGATTTGATCGCCGGGTTTCCCGGACAATTGAAAGAGGCCGTGAGACTTTTCAGGGAACAACCGCTGCCGGCCTTGCCGGCTGAGGTAAGTCAGGTACTCGTTAGCGGGCTTGGAGGCTCGGGAATTGGTGGGACCATACTATCAGAATATGCCGGCTCTAAGGCAAGCGTACCGGTAATGGTCAGCAAAGATTATTTCATCCCTGCCTGGGTGGGTAGTGAAACCCTGCTTATTATCTCTTCCTATTCTGGCAATACCGAAGAAACCCTCGAGGCTTTCAGAAATGGCCTCAAGGCGGGGGCGATGATTATTTGTGTAAGTACCGGGGGTGAGCTGGCTAAACTGGCAGATGCCAATGGGGTTCCCCTTATCAGAATTCCCGGCGGTAAGCCTCCGAGGGCCTGTCTGGGCTATTCGTTCACCCAATTATGCGGACTGCTCGATTATTATGGCATTTTACCGGGTGTTTTACTGGAGATTGAAATGGCTATTATGCTGCTCGAATCTGAGCAGGCGGCTATCATGACAGAGGCAGAGTCGCTGGCGAGAGGCATAGCCTATTCATTGCCTGTAATCTACACAAGTCCCGGCTATGAAGGGGTGGCGGTGCGTTTCAGGCAGCAGCTGAATGAAAACGCGAAGATGCTTTGCTGGCATCATGTAGTGCCCGAAATGAATCATAACGAATTGGTCGGTTGGGCAGAAAAACAGCCGAAAATAGCTGCCCTTTTCATGCGTAACAGCGACGAGTATTATCGTACCGCCCGTCGTATGGAAATATGTAAGGAAATTATTTCCGCGCTGGCCGGTAAAACAATCGAAATTCATTCAAAGGGTGATACCGAGATGGAGCGTCTGATCTACTGGATTCATCTGGGCGACTGGATTTCATGGTTTGCCGCAGTTGAAAGAAACCAGGATGCCATGGAGATTGATGTGATCAACCGGCTGAAAGGTGAACTTTCTGCGCTGCCATGACCTATGCCAACCCAGAAACGGGTATCCGGTTAATCAGGCTGGGGCTGATTGATTACAAGCAGGCCTGGGATATTCAGGAGCAAATTTTGAGTTCACTGGCCGGTATCAAGTTGGAAAACAGAAATCGTGCGGTTCCGCTTCCTGTGCCTAACTACATGCTGATTTGTGAGCACCCTCCGGTGTTTACACTCGGAAAAAGTGGTTCAGCAGATCATCTGCTGGTTGACGAGCACCAGCTTGAAGAGATGGGTGCCGGGTTCTACCGGATCAACCGGGGTGGCGACATTACGCATCACGGGCCGGGTCAGCTGGTGGTGTATCCGATCTTTGACCTTGAGAATTTCTTTACAGATATACACCGTTACCTGCGCTACCTGGAAGAAGCAGTAATCAAAACCCTTGAGATTTTCGGCATCAAATCGGGAAGATATCCCGGTTATACAGGGGTGTGGATGGATCCGGAAACACCGGGGGCGAGAAAGATCTGCGCCATGGGTGTGCGCTGCAGCCGCTGGGTCACCATGCATGGCCTTGCACTGAATGTGAACAACCGGCTTGATTTCTTTCAGCACATCATTCCCTGCGGTATCAGTGAACATGCTGTTACGAGCATGGCGCATGAATTGGGTGAAAAGGCGCCAACACCTGATCAGGTGGCGGAGTTACTTGCAGGGCAAATTGCCGCCCTTTTT
>JBIICM010000104.1:0-8549 GCA_044238875.1 Flavobacteriales bacterium
AAAGACAGGCCCGACAGAACTTCTGTGCTTCAGAAAGCCGGCTTTCCTGTTCTTTTTCTCGCCGGTACGCACGACCCGCTACTGCCGGTTGATAAAGTAGATGAAATGAAAAACAAATGCCCCGGTTCAAAGGTTCAGCACCTTGAAAACAGCGCACATGTTGGCTTTATTGAGCAAAAGAAAGAAAGCATACGCATCATCCGGAATTTTGCCATTGAAAAAATTCTATAACCTATTTAATCATTAAAACCATGGAAACAATCACACATCAGCCGGGCGATACCGACAAAATCTGGGTTTACCAGAGCCCCCGGAGATTCAGTCAGGAAGAAGAAGCCATGATTCAAAACGCCGGAAATGAATTTGTAGCCGGTTGGGCTGCCCACGGGCAAAAACTTTTTGCATCCGTAAAAGTGATGCACGGTCACTTTATTGTGATTTCACTTGACGAAAAGCAGGCGGCTGCAAGCGGTTGTTCAATTGACAAGTCTGTACAATGGATCAGAAAAACCGGTGAGCAGATCGGTGTTGATCTCCTCGACCGTCAATCGGTTGCCTGGATTGACGACAACCAGACAATAAAAGTATCACCGCAGGATGAATTTGAAGCATTAGCCGGCGGACATCAGATAGGCGATGATACACTTGTTTTCAATAACCTGATTTTTACCGGTCTGGAGCTCCGAACAGGCTGGATCGTGCCTGCCCGGGAGTCATGGCATAGCCGCTATTTTACGCTTGTTTGATCTGTTTTGGGCCCTGTTTACCTTATTGAGCCTGAAAGCCCTTCTTTGGAGGCGCTGACTGGGGTTTTTTACACCGGCCATCAGCTAGCGCTTTCAGCAGATTCAACCGAACGGATTAACCAGGCCCGGTCATTTCTGCTGAACAAAATTAAAACAGATAACGAGCCTGTTTATGGCGTCAATACCGGCTTTGGTTCGCTTTGTCAGGTGAGTATCCCGATTGCTGATCTGGCCGTTTTGCAGCAAAATATGGTACACTCTCATGCGTGCGGAATGGGCGCACCCATACCCGCTGAGGTGGTGAAAATGATGCTTCTGCTTAAAATTCAGGCCCTTGCCAAAGGCTTTTCCGGGGTTTCGCTCCAAACAGTGAACAGGCTGATTGATTTTTATAACCATGATATAATGCCCGTGGTTTTTGAACAAGGTTCGCTGGGAGCATCCGGTGATCTGGCACCACTGGCTCACCTTGCCATGCCACTGATCGGATCGGGAGAGGTTGTTTACCGTGGAGAAAAAAGACCTGCCGGAGAAGTGCTTCGGGAGAAAAACTGGCAGCCGCTGACATTAGGTCCCAAAGAAGGACTTGCCCTGCTGAATGGTACCCAGTTCATGAATGCCTATCTGGTGCTACTCTGTGATAAAGCCTCAAGGCTGCTAAACTGGGCTGAAGCTGTTTCAGCCATTTCGATAGATGCCTTCCTTTGTCGTTATGAACCCCTTCATCCGCTTTTACAAAAGGTCAGGCAGCATAAGAGCCAAGAAAGGGTAGCTGCACAACTCAGGTATTGGCTTGAAGGCAGTGAGATCGGCCAACAAAAGAAGATACAGGTACAGGACCCTTATTCATTTCGATGTATCCCTCAGGTGCTGGGTGCGTCAAGGCAGGTGCTCGCTCATGCCACAGTTGTTGCGGCAGGAGAAGTTGCAGCAGTAACTGACAATCCACTTGTTTTCGCAGAAGAGGGTCTGATACTTTCTGGCGGAAATTTTCACGGCCAGCCGCTGGCCTTCGCCCTCGATTACCTCTGCATGGCGCTGCATGAAGCCGGTAGCATTTCTGAACGAAGGGTATATCAGCTTGTGTCGGGAAAAAGAGATTTGCCGGCCTTTCTTGTGGCGAACCCCGGTCTGAATTCCGGTCTTATGATTGTGCAATACCTTGCCGCCTCCATTGTAAGTCAGAACAAGCAGCTTTGCACTCCGGCATCAGTTGATTCCATTGAATCATCGGCCGGTCAGGAAGACCATGTAAGTATGGGTGCCAACGCTGCGGTAAAAGCGTGGCAGGTGGCCACAAATCTTGAAAAACTGATTTCAGCAGAATTGTTTACCTCCACCCAGGCTATTGAATTCAGAAGGCCGCTTAAATCATCCCCTTTGCTCGAGCGCCTGATCACCGACTATCGTCGCGAAGTACCCGCTGTTAATCAGGATCGGATATTTCACCATGATCTGTTATCAGGCGTTGAATTTATCAGAAAATATAAGCTTCCGCTTGCCATAAACTGATGCCTGAAAGTCTGCCTAAATAGTATTACTTTGGTTTTGCGGCACCAAAACGATACGTCTCCTTTGGCCTGCAGAAATCTCTCTAGGCTTCTTTATAAAACGCATCAATCTGCGCAGCGTATTTTTCATGCAAGACCCGTCGCTTCAGCTTCATTGATGGCGTGAGTTCGCCACTCTGTATAGACCACTCCTCAGGTACAAGATAAAATTTCTTGATCCGCTCATAACTGCCAAACGCTTCGTTGTAATGATCAACCTCCGACTGAAACAAGGCTTGTACTGCCGGTATTGCGATCAGTTCTGCATTTGTAAATCCCGGCGGGATGCCCTCCTGACGAGCGGCCCAGCCACGCAATCCGGAAAAATCCGGAACAATCAGTGCAGCAGGAAAGCGCTGGTTTTCACCAAGCACCATGATCTGTTCAATATAAACCGACTCCTTAAATTTATTCTCCATCTGCTGCGGAGCAATGTATTTCCCTCCTGATGTTTTAAAGATTTCCTTTTTCCGGTCGGTGATTTTGAGAAATTTCCCGTCCTCAAACATGCCGATATCACCTGTATGGAACCAGCCATCCTTCATTACCTCCGCTGTTTCCTCCTGACGCTTGTAATAACCAAGCATTACGTTCGGCCCCTTGCATAAAATCTCACCGTCATCAGCGATTTTTACTTCAACCCCCTGAATTACCGTGCCCACTGTGCCGAATTTACGCAAGCCCTTATCAATCCTGTTCACAGATATCACCGGAGATGTTTCTGTTAATCCGTAGCCCTCGAGCACATTGATTCCTGCTGCCGTAAAAACCCTCGCCAGTCGAGGTTGCAGCGCGGCTGATCCTGAAACAATCAGCCCAATCTGTCCGCCCAATGCCTCTCTCCACTTCTTGAAAATAAGCTTATTGGCAATAGACAGCTGCAATTCATACCAGGGGCCGTTGGCTCCGTCAAATTCATATTTGAGACCGAGATCAAGCGCCCAGAAAAAGAGTTTCTTTTTTATCCCCGTCAGTTCATTACCCTTTGCTACAATTTTGTCAAAAACCTTCTCGAGCAATCTTGGTACGGTCGAAAAACAGAAAGGCTTTACCTCCTTCAGGTTCTCTCCAATCGTTTCAAGACTTTCCGCATAATAAATCCCTGCTCCTACATAAAGATACAGGTAAACAAGCATCCTTTCAAAAATATGCGAAAGGGGCAAAAAACTAAGTGTTTTATGTTCATGCGTTACCGGGCAGGCCGGATGTGAACCATGAATATTCGAAATAATATTATCGTGTGATAACATCACGCCTTTGGGCGTTCCGGTTGTTCCTGATGTGTAAATCAGCGTAAGCAGATCGTTGGGTTTTACATTGTCTTTGTAAGCCCGAAGTTTCTCCGGCTGAAGGTTGGCCCGGCCTTCTTCAAGTAATGCTTTCCAGTGAGGTACCCCCTGAATTTCGTTAAAAGTAAACACAAGTTGTACAGAGGGCGCCTTATCTCGTATTGATTGAACCTTATCGTAAAGCTCTTCATTTTCTACGAAAACAATCTTCGTTTTCGAATCATCTAATATAAATGCCGTGTCAGGCAGGCCCATAGTCGTATAGATGGGTACACTAACAGCACCTATCCCTGCTATGGCAAAATCAGCAAAATTCCATTCAGGCCTGTTCGAAGATATGATGGCCACTTTATCGCCGGGTCCGATGCCGCGCTGCATCAGTCCGAAACTCAGATGGTCAGCTATATTAGAAAATGAACTGATCGAAACCGGTTGCCAAATACCGTCAACTTTTGATACCAGGGCATCAGCCCGGTTATATTTTTCATGGCTATAATTTAGAATATCAAACGTTCTGCTTACGGTCATCGGATGTACTTTGAATCAAACATAATAAAAAAAGGCCGGACAGTTATGACCGGCCTTCCGACACAATTAAAAATTACTTTTCAATAGCGGTACAATCAATACCAAGCGTTGCATTGTCATTACCATTGCAGGTTTTGTCCGCATCCTTCTTGGATAGTTTTCCGATTGAATTGTTACTTAAAGTTACGCCCAGTGCAACACACTCACAGGTGTAATCTTTTTTGCATGATGCCAGAAAGCCTGTCATCAGTGCGAGCAATAAGATTTTTTTCATTCTACGTTTTTTTTCGATCGCTAAAATAGCTTTTGAAACCATATATTCAAACAAAACAGTATCAAATGAACGTATTTTTGCAAACCGGATAAATTCAATGAACAATGAAGCTTCTCCTTAAAGCAATGATACTATTGGCATTCACAGGCAGTATGCCGGCCTGCAAAAAATGTATGTCGTGCCAAACAACCGATAAAAAAACAGGCAAAACGGTTGATAATTATCCTGAAATCTGCGGAAGGAAAAAGTCGCTGGATACGCAGGAGCTTACCTATCGCTTTAATCTGCCTGATACGCTGCAATTAACCTGTCCGAGAAAATAGGGGCGCTTAGTCATCATCTTTATCAAGCCAGGCAATTTCCCTTACTATCTTCACCAATCTCTCTGTATCAATCAGCAATAGCAGCGCTATACCCAAAAAAGGCAAACCGGGCATCCGGTATCGAACCAATGTGCCAAGAACTGGCGTTGTTAATCCGGTAAGGGCAAAAAGCATAAATGTAAAACTAAGGCAGAACCACAGCAATGCCTTTTTTTCCGGATCGTTTACCGGCTGATATAAACCTACGGTTAAAAGAATTACAAGCGCGATCAGTGTGTTTTCAATGGCGGCAAATAATTGCAGGCTGTTCTTTACATCAACAAGGCTCGGCCTTAGTGTGGCATTCAGCAGAGCTTCGGGGAGGTTGCGTAAAAAGCCGGTCCACGTGGGCGCCAGCGGATTGGCATCGGTAACACTTCCGGCGCCTGTGTAATAGGCCATCCGCAGCATATCTTGCTGTTGTACTGCCATTTTTTCCATGACATCAAATTCAGGAAAGAACCTGTAAAGATTGAGCGTAATAAAGATCATTATAGCCGGGACAAGCAAATTCAACAATGCGGTATGGCGAAATTTCAACTGTTTTACAAAAAAGAGCGAGACGATTGCAGGTAAAAAAGCAATCAGCACATATAGCTTCAGCAGCGCGAAACCAAAAACACCGGCCATTATGAAAATCAAATAGCTGAAATTGAATTTACCTTGAAAAATTCGCAGCAGTGGGTAGAGAAGCAAGCCAATCAGCAGGAGCAGAAAACCCTCCTTTAAGACCCCTGAACCCCAGCACAAAACCGAAGGAATAAGAAAGACCAAAGAAGCAAGCCAGAAAGGCCTGTCGGTAAACCAAGGAAAAAAAGCCCTGTATAGCAGGCTGAGCCCGGCAAGTGAAAAAAAACACCAAAACAGAATGTGCACCTGATAAACGCCTGCAGAAAGCAACATTATCAAGGCGTTAAGCCTAATCATTAATCGGGTATCACTCATCCTGCCCTGATCATGGTCATACTTGCGCGACCAGTGTTTCATCTTTACATAATATTGGTCGTAATAAGGTCTGTTGCCATCAAGGGCCGTTACCAGCATAATATAATCTCTGGGGTTTTCTTCAAGGGCATCATACAAAACACGACTGTCATCATAAAATTTATAGATGTCGGCCGACGACCGGTCGGTGTAGCTTGTAGTATAGGCCTGTGTGAGCAAAATACCGCAGATAAATTTCACAGAAAACAACAGAAGTCCTGAAAACCAGGGTAAACCCGGAAGGCGGAATGGCCTTAAAAGCCTCACACTAAACAGGAGGATAATAAGCCAGACGGCGGTAATCAGTATCGCTTCCATTTTTCAAAAGTAATTGCTGGAGCCGCCATTGAAATCAATTGCTGAAAAAATCTTCACGAATCCTTAATTTGCGCCATCAAATACTTATGGTTTTAAGGTTTCTGAGTTGGGTTGTGATTTCTTTGCTGGTGGCCTGCAGCAACCCCGGTGCACATAAACCGGAAGACGTAAAAAACTGGGGTGAAGCCCTTAGGAAGAACCCTCAGGATACCGCTGCATTGTACGCTCGGGCAAATTATTTCATTAAAAACAAAAAGCTTGATTCTGCCCTGCTCGATATGCAACAGCTTATCAGGATAGACTCTTCCCGTGCGGCCTATTTTATTACACTCGGTGATATTTATCTGTTTACCAACCGCACCAGATTCACAAGGCAGGCCTTTGAAAAAGCGATCCGGCTAAATCCTGCAAATGAGGAAGCGCAAATGAAACTGGCTGAACTGTATCTCTATGTTGAAATGCACAAGGAAGCACTTGATCAGCTCAATGATGTATTGAAGGTAAACAGGCGAAATCCTAAAGCCTATTACATGAAGGGAATGGTATATAAGGAAGCCGGTGATACCACATTGGCACTTTCATCGTTTCTTACTGCTACAGAACAGGATCCATCGTATGCTTTGGCATTTGAACAAATGGGGCTTATTTATGCCGTTAAACATGATCAGCGGGCACCTGATTTTTACAAGACAGCGCTCCGGATCAACCCCGATAATCCAACGGTCATGTATAACCTCGGCATGTATTATCAGCAGCATAGCCTTCCGGATAAAGCCATTGAAACCTATCAGGAATTGCTAAGGCTTCACCCTGATCATGCCAACGCTGCGTATAATATTGGGTTCATTAAATCGGAAATCGAAAAAAAACCGCAGGAAGCCCTGGATTGGTTTAAGAAAGCTGCCGGTATTAATCCGGCTTACGCTGAGGCGCATTATATGGTGGGTTATAGCCTCGAACCATCCGGTAAACGATCTGAAGCCATAGAGGCTTACCGGAAAAGCCTGAAAGCAGATCCTTCATTCATGCTCGCCCGGCAGGCCCTTCAGCGGCTTGGCGTTTCACAGGATAGTCAGTAAAAAGCCAAATCTATGACCTCCATAACCCTACCCATCGTGCTGGTTAGCAGCATAGTTTCGATGATCGCCTTTAACCGCCCTGATATTATGTCAAGGTATCAGTTTAACCCCTACATGATTGCCCACCGCAACCAATGGGACAGGTTCATCACACATGCATTTTTACATGCCGACTGGCTGCACCTGATTATCAATATGCTGGTGCTTTATTCGTTTGGCGGAGCTGTTGAACGGCGATTCTATTACTATTTCGACGAGAAGGGGGTCTTTGTTTTTGCGGCCATGTATCTTGGTGCAATCATCGCTTCCTCTATTACTACATTCAGAAAAAACAAGGAAAACCATTGGTACAATGCCGTGGGCGCATCAGGAGCCGTTTCTGCAGTATTGTTTTCGTATGTGGTTTTCGATCCCTTCGGAACCATTTTGCTCTATGGAATACTGCCGCTGCCTGCTGTTGTATGGGCTTTACTTTATGTTTTTTACAGTGCCTATATGGGGCGGAGGGGCGGAGATAACATCAATCATGAAGCCCATTTATGGGGTGGTTTTTTCGGAATGGTTTATACCCTTTTTATCAATCCGGAGATAGCCACCGACTTCATGGCTATTATTGCAGCCCGTTTCAGATGAGTAATAAGGCCATATTTCTTGACCGGGATGGTATCGTGAACCGCGAAATCGGACACTATATCCTTTCTGTGGATGAATTTGAACTGCTGCCTTCTATCATCCCTTTTATGATCAAAGGCGCTGAAATGGGTTACCGTTTTGTGCTGATTACCAATCAGGGGGGCATTGCACGCGGATTGTATTCGCATGAACTGGTGAACCGCTGCCATGATAAACTTGCAGCAGCATTACAGCCCCACGGACTTTCATTTGACGAGATGTACTATTGCCCGCATTTTCCAACAAACGGAGCCTGTATATGCCGAAAGCCAGACAGCCAGATGATTGAAAAGGCATTGGCAAGATTTGGTTTCAATCGTGAAAAGTGCCTGATGATTGGAGATAAGGAGCGCGATGTTGCAGCGGCAAATAAAGCGGGGGTTACCGGCCATTTACTCCCTTCAAACCCCTCAACTGACCAACTTTTAGCATGTCTGCCCCGGTGAATAATTGGGTTTGTTTTAACGGACAATTTATATCGGAAAAGCGGATTTTTTCGCACGAAAACCGTGCATTCCGCTATGGCGACGGACTTTTCGAGACCATTCGGTTGGCAGATGGCCATCTGCATTGGATAGATGATCATTTTGAACGCCTGATAGCGGGTATGTTTACACTTGGGATGGATACCACCCTTTTTCTGCCCATCGAAATATGCAATAAAATACTTGAACTGGCAAGGCTCAACCAATGGCAGAACGCAAGAATCAGGCTCTCCGTATTCAGGGAACCGGGAGGCGCCTATAA
>JBIICM010000105.1:0-8510 GCA_044238875.1 Flavobacteriales bacterium
TGAAGCTTTCCGGCAAGACCCTGGTTAACAAATTTAATAAGACTTTGCACCTGCGGCCCAAGGTCAAGATAATGCAAAAATGCATCTTTCTCATAGCCAACATCAACGAATGCGGCATTGAGACCGGGCATTACCTTTTTTACCCTGCCCAGATAAATATCCCCTACGGCAAAATTGTTGTTGCTTTTTTCACGGGTTAGTTCAACCAACCGTTTATCTTCAAGCTGAGCAATAACAATATCAGAGCCCGAGGCATTGATATATAGTTCTTTATTCACAATATAAAAACATTATCCCAAGTCAAATTAATTAACTGCCGTGCAGGCAGCATTAATGACCCGGAGGATTTGTGAAATAAAAGGCAGAACAACTAACCATGCAGGTCAGTATTTTCCGCCCGAAAATTATTTCTTCTTGTGGCGATTCTTACGCAGACGTTTTTTACGCTTGTGAGTTGCCATTTTATGACGCTTTCTCTTTTTTCCGCTTGGCATGGTAAACAAGTTTTTAGAATGAATTTTTGAGTTGTTTTAGCCTGCGATCAGCTTCACTTTGCAGGATTGAATCGCGGGTTAGTTTTTTTAGGTCAAGTAGTTCTTTGCGTGCTTCCTGCTGCATACCCGCACCTGAAAGCGCATCGCTAAGGTAGAGTCTGAGTTCAGGCAGATCGCCACGTAGTTGTATCGCAGTGCGAAACCTGCCGACTGCCTTATCGTACTGACCTGACTGCATTGAAAACAGACCCAGATTAAACTGAGCTTCAAAGTTTGCAGGATCTTTTTCAGTTATTTTTTTAAGCAAAGTGATACCTCTCATCGGATTTTCACCCGATTGTGTGTAGGCAACTCCAAGGTTGGTTTGCACCTCCTGATTGAGACTGTCGGAGGTGTAGGCCTTTTCGAGGCATTCAACGGCCCTGCCAGCAAGCATTGTTTTTTCTTCCTGGTTAAAGAAACCTGATAAGCCCAAAAACCGCTTGCCGGCGCGCAGCCAGTCAGCCGGCGTTTGGGTGATCGAAGCGCGCATGTAAACGTATTCAGCTGCTATACCCGGGCGCATTTGTTTGTCCCAGTAAATGCCCAAAGAATCATACCAACCAGCTTTTTCCTGAGGTGAAAGCGCTTTCTTTAAATTATTTTCATAGAAATCAAGACGTGTTAAGGCGTCTGGGCTCAACTCTTTTTTGAGAAGCTCAATCTGATCTTCAACAGCTGATAGATGCTGAACAGTAGGCTGAGTGGCCGACTTTGCTGATAATGCTGTACGGGGCAGCACCCAGAGTGTGACTCCGGTGATGGCACAAACGGCTATCACAAGGTACTGCTTTAGCTTCATTATCAGCTTTTGATCAGGATTTTACCGATTTCTTTACCTTCTCGCTGAACGATTTGGCTGGTTTAAATGCAGGTATAAAGTGTTCAGGAATAACAATGGTTGTTTTTTTAGATATATTCCTACCTTTTTTCTGTGCCCTCTTCTTAACAACGAAGCTGCCAAAACCACGGAGATAAATATTTTTCCCTTGGGTGATGTTTCCTTTGATCGCTTTCATAAAGGCTTCAACTGAAGCCTGTACGGTTATCTTCTCAATTCCTGTCTTCTCTGCAATTTCTGCAACAATTTCAGCTTTGGTCATGGCTGTGTGTTTTGATTTTGATTTATTCTGTGTTAATGTAAAGTTTAGGGTTCCGTAAAACGGGCTGCAAAGATAGCTGATTTCACAAACAAGCGAAAAGTTTTTTTATGCCCTGTCTTGCGTAACATTGTGTGCCTGAATTTATGGTTAAAGAAGTCTTTTCAGTAAAGCTGATCAGCTGGTATCGCCGGCATAAGCGCGATTTGCCCTGGCGGGAAACAAAAGAACCTTACAGTGTATGGGTTTCTGAAATTATACTTCAACAAACCCGGGTTGATCAGGGTATGGCATATTACTTCAGGTTCATGGATACTTTTCCGGATACAGCAGCACTTGCTGATGCGCCGATTGATCAGGTGCTGAAGGTATGGCAGGGCCTGGGTTACTATTCCCGTGCAAGAAACATGCATCATGCTGCCCGTCAGATCATGGATGTTTATGGCGGAAGGTTTCCCACCACTTTTGAGGAGCTGATCACACTGAAAGGGATCGGATCCTACACGGCTGCTGCCATTTCGTCGATTGCCTTTAATGAACCTCAGGCGGTACTTGATGGCAATGTATTTCGTTTTCTCGCCAGGCACTTTGGTATCGCTACGCCTATCGACAGTACCCGCGGTAAAAAGGAGTTTGCCGCATTGGCCAGTAGTCTGTTACCCAAAGATGACCCCGGCACCTTTAATCAGGCCATGATGGAGTTTGGTGCATTGGTTTGCCGACCTATAAACCCAGCCTGCAGCGACTGTGAATTTATGCATTCATGCAAAGCCCGGGCTGAAGGTCTTACCGGTAATTTACCGGTGAAGGAAAAGCAAACCACTGTTCGTGAACGCTTTCTGCATTTTTTTATATACCGCGATCCGAATGATCATACATTACTGATTAAAAGAACCGGAAAGGATATCTGGGAGGGGCTTTATCAGTTTCCGCACCTTGAAAGCAATTCAGTAGCTTATCAGCCGGAAGACGATTTAAAATTGGTGAATGTATCTGACCCCATAATCCACCAGCTTACCCATCAGCGTATTTATGCACGTTTCTGGCATATACAGAGTAGTGAACTGCCGGTTATTGAAGATGCAATTACCGTTTCCATAGAAGATGTGGATAGTTTCCCACTGCCAAGACTGATCAGCCGCTATCTTGAGAATTTATAAGGGTTTTCAGTGCGGCGCTCTCAATTTCCTGCCGATCCATGCTGGTTGGATAAGCGTAATAAACCAACGTCAAACTTCATTTGATAAGCAAAACCAATCTGAAGCGCTTTGTTCACCCTTAAAAAGCCCTGTTTACACCCACTATCCAGCGAAACTGCAGAAAGTCGGGTGAAACGGCCGGTGTACGGTTGAGCCAAAGGGGCATGTCGAAACGCAATGTAAGCGGGTTTTCTCTGGAAAGCGGCCCCCATTTTTTGATCGTAAAGGCAAATCCAAGACCGGCATCAGCCCTGATTGCCGAAAATGCAAGCGGTTCACCAGGAAGGTTTACATTGATGGTGCCTACATCACCAAACAAATAGCTGTTTACCTTTAGCCAGTTCCTGAAAAAACGGGGCTTAAATGGTATCAACCTGTCAAACTCCAGTTCAGCATTAAAAGCTGCTCCTGAATTACCGCTGTAAACAGAAATAATAGCACCGTCTTCACGCAGGTGGGGTACATAATAGCCTGAATATCCGCGCAGATTCAATCCGCCGCCCATGTGAAAATGATTGATGTCGTTTCCGAACCCTGCCCAATCCTGCGGGAAAAAAGCCCTTGAGCGAGTGAACTTGTTATCCATCATCGCTTCGGGATTCGCGCCAGCCAGAAACAATGCCGACTCAGGAGCGAGGTTAAACCCGGTGCCCCATTGCGCAATAAAGCGGGTATTCAACGTAAATTTCCCCAGGTTATTCCTGTTAACGGCTGTTACCCACAGCTGTGAATAATCGTAGTCTGATCCCACCATCGTTGACCGCAGGTGAAGGTTAACATGACCACTGCCCATCCGGTAATTATAATAATGATGCAAACCCAGATTTACGGTGGCGTTCCATCTGTTGAAATTCCAGTCGCTGCGATGTATCAGGTAACTCAGATCACTTGAATCACGACGGTAAAGCGATTTTAAAAATGCATACATGACCGTTTTTTCCTTCCGGCTTTTTACCTCGAAACCGGCCTGCGCCGCAATCAGTCCGTCGAGATACCTGCCGGAAACATTAACTGAGGAGCCCCTCAGTATTTTATCAGTTGCGGTGCGGTAGGAACCCTTTACCGAGAAAGGATTGTACGCATTGTACACACCATCAAATCCCTCTTTTGCTTTGCCCAATCCTGAGTTAAGCCAAACAGTAAAATCAAATACATGCCGGTAATTCATGTAGTTTCCATTGAGGTGAAAACCGAATTTCATACCATCGTAAAAGTTATACCAGACATCAGGTCTTGCAAACAGCTCATAATTTCTCCAGTCGGGCAAACCGGCCACACGGGCATCGAAGCGCAAATCAACAGGCCGTTTTTTGCTGTTGTTCAGCATGTTTAGATCGGCAAGCCTGCAGCTGGTATCAATTACAACGCGTTCAATTTCGTCGGTAACTTTAATGTTTGCAGTATAATTTTGCTTGAGCTTGCCCCAGCCAATCCATCTGGGAAGCACGGTCGCCGAAGTGTTTTTTTCGAACCAGGTATTGGGTATGTGATAATCATAGCGGATCCCTTTTTTATCGTACACCGAGAAATCAAGCGGCATTTGCATGTCACCGCTGCGGCGAAAAAGAATTTCATACTGTTCATCTTTTTTCTTCTTTACACAGGTAACCGCATAATCAATGGTTTTGGAAGTCTCAAACCACTGGTCGAAAAACCAGTTAAGATCGACCTTTGTATAATTAATGATTGAGTTTCTGAAGTCTTCCACATACGGATGCGCTATTTTCCATTGGTTGAAATAGTGCTTCATGGCATTCAGAAAAAGTGCATCACCCAAAACATATTGCAGGTTGAAAAGCATGGTGGCTGTTTTATAATAAACCTGGCCATAGCCGCCGCCATGGCTGAGCGCTCCGTCAAAATCATCAGAGTGTGTGCTCAGGGTGGTTTCATCGCCGCGCAATGCATCTCGAAGATACCCATAATAGGCACTTGCATATCTTTTTTCAGCAGGCTTATAAAAGCGCTGGGAGTATGTCTTTGGGTTTTCAATAGGCTTACCGCCTTTTCCGTCAATATGCTCTTCGGCCCAAACGGTTAAAAACTGGGTAAAGCCTTCGTCGAGGGCGGCCCGGTAGGTTTCATTGTTACCGACCTGACCAAAAAACCAGTTGTGGCCCACTTCATGTGCGAGCAAACCACGGTAACCGGGATCCGATCCGCCATCAAGGGTGATCATCGGATATTCCATGCCGTCACGGGCATCGGCCACCACCATTTTATTGTACACATACATGCCAAAATCACGCGAATAAACCTCAATGACTTTTGCGGTGTAGGAAGCCGCATTTTGCCAGCCGCTGGCATGGGGCTCCTGCGCGAGCGATATGATTTGAATGCCATTCCACTCAGCTTCACCGATGCGGTAGGTCGGATCGGCCGTAAAGGCAAAGTCATGCACATTTTCCGCATGATATTTCCAGGTTTTCCGACGGGCTGGATCATAGGGGATAATTACCGAAGGTGCCTGATCCCAGGGCTTATTTGCAAAATTTGTAATGTCGAGCTTTTTTCTGAGATCGTCGGGAAGCACCTCCGAACGGTTGAGTAAAAACCCTGTAGCCTCTACCACATAGTTCTCGGCAAAGGTGAGTTCAACGTCATAGGCACCAAAGTCACCATAAAACTCCTTACCAAGATGCTGGTCGGTTTCCCAGCCAAATTTACGGTCGTAAACGCAAATGCGCGGATACCAGTGAACACCATCGAAATGCTTGTTTCCGTAAGCATCGAACATCTTCATGCGACGGCGTACGGAGCCATTGTCGAAATAGGTTTTAAAGGCAATATCAAAAGTTACTTCAGTATTGGGCAACAAGGGCTTGTCGAGCCAGACCCTGAGAATGGTGTTGTCAAGTTCGGTTTTTAGGTCTTTGCCTCCCGACTGCATTTTTTCAACTACAGTATTGAGTTTTTGTTGCTCGTACCTGCCATATTTGGGTTTCACCTTGTTGGCATGGTGCAGCTCATCAGAATATGAACCGGGCTGGAAAGCATTCTGATAAAGGTGAAAAAAAACATGGTAAAGTGTGTCGGGCGAGTTATTGGTGTAGGTAAGCTGCTCTGTTCCAGTGATAATATCGGTTTGCTCATCAATACCGGCCTTTATGCGGTAATAGGTATCCTGTTGCCAGTAGCCCGGAAAAGGAGGGCGGTTCTTCCAGTAATTCGGATTTCCGGGGCTCTGATAGGTGTTGGGCGGCCTGAGTGGGTCGTATGTCTGGCCAATGAGGGGTAAATTAATGACCAACAGCAGCGCAAAGAAGATATTTTTCATAAGCTGAATGAGGGTCGAAAATTAATAAAAGCGCTGATACATACAGTCATTGTTTCAATGCGGAAAATAGCCATTACTGGCGGCACTTTGAGAAAAACCCAATAACTTGCCGCTGTGAAAAGGCGCTCTTCACTCCATATATTGCTGTTTACGGTAAATCTGGCGGTCACTGCTGCGCTTTTTGTCCTGCTGAACAGACCGCACGATTCAATCCCTCCGCCGGGAAAATTCTTTGATCCGTTTGGGGGCTTCTGGCGAAATGCAGAAGGTTCAGCCCCAGTAAAAACATCAAGGGTGCAGCTGAAAGGGCTGCAAGGAGAGGTAACCGTGAACTTTGATGACCGCATGGTGCCGCATATTTTCGCCGGAAACCTGCACGATCTTTATTTCATGCAGGGTTATGTGAGTGCTTTACACAGGCTCTGGCAGATGGATATGCAAACCAGAGCGGCTGCCGGAAGACTTGCCGAAGTGGCCGGAGAAAAAGCGCTTCCGCTTGATTTGTTAGCCAGAAGACTCGGGCTTCCTGAGGCAGCGCGGTTATCGGCAGGCTTCATGATGGCCGACCCGGTGAGCCGCCCGATACTGGAGGCCTATACAGCCGGCGTGAATGCCCGCATTCAGGAAATGGAGCCGGCAGACCTGCCCTTTGAATTCAAACTGCTGAACTATGCACCTGAGCCGTGGTCACCGTATAAGACGGCTCTGCTGCTCAAATACATGGCCAACCTGCTTACTGGTTTTGAACAGGATCTTGAAAACACCAATACCCTCGCCCGTTATGGGCCGACGGTTTTTAATGCACTTTTCCCTGTTTTTCCGGATACGCTGTTCGATCCGGTGATACCGGCCGGAACAACTTTTAGCGCACCGGCTTTCCGGCCGAATCCGCCTGCGATTAATCCTAGCCCGGCAGCACCGACTGCCCTTTTAACCCCACTGCCCGAAAAGCCGGCTGCTGATCTGGGCAGCAATAACTGGGCAATCTCGGGCAGCAGAACCATTAACGGAAAACCCATCCTCTGCAATGATCCCCATCTGGCGCTGAACCTGCCCTCCATCTGGTTCGAAATGCAACTGAGCAGTCCACAGATGACTGTTTACGGAGCAAGCATACCCGGTGCCCCCTGTATCATTTCAGGCTTTAACGATTCTATTGCCTGGGGTATCACCAATGCAGCCATGGATGTAAAGGACTGGTATAAGATGAATTTCAGGGATCAAACCCGGAAGGAATACCGCTATGATAGCGCGTGGCGAAAATCGCGAATCACGGTCGAAAAATATACCATTAAGGGTAAGGCGCCATTGTTTGATACGTTGGTTTACACCCATCTGGGGCCGGTTACCTATGATGCAAAATACCATAAGGGAAAGGGAACGGAAAATCTGGCCCTCCGCTGGACTGCTCATGAACCGGGCAATGAATTGCGTACTTTTTTTGAACTGAACAAGGCAAAAAACCATTACGACTACTCAGCTGCGCTGAATTATTTTAACTGTCCCGGCCAGAATTTTGTTTTTGCATCCGCTTCAGGCGATATCGCGATCAGGCAGCAGGGGCTATTTATTAACCGTTACCGCGACCAGGGCCGTTTTGTAATGGATGGCACAACGAGTGCCACAGCATGGCAGGGTTATATTCCCGATACGGCCAATCCGGCGGTTAAAAATCCCCCTCGGGGATGGGTAAGCTCAGCCAACCAGCACCCGGCTGACAGCACCTGGCCTTATCATTACCATGGCATTTATGAATTTTACAGAAACCGGAGGATCAACCAGAGACTGGCCGCCCTGGCTAAGGTCAGCGCCGAAGACATGATGCAGCTGCAAAACGATAATTTTAACCTGTATGCTCATGAAAGTCTCCCGCTATTGCTAAAGCATCTTGATCAAAACAAACTTAACAGGGATGAGCAACTGGCGCTGGGTTTTTTACTGAAATGGGATTATTACAATGATCCCGGAAAATTTGCGCCCATTATTTATGAAACCTGGTGGAAGTATTTTACGGCGCTTTTATGGGCTGAATTTGATCAAAAAAAGGTTCCGCTTTTGCGCCCCGGCACCTTTCAAACCATCCGTTTTCTGCAGGAAAAACACCTGCCTGAGTTCAATAGTCCGGCTTTTGCCCCTGTGAAAAAAGACCTGCATGCAATCTGTTCGGCAAGTTTCAGAAATGCACTTTCAGAAATAAAAAAATGGCAGCAGGAACATCCGGGTGTTCCTGCAGGGTGGGCTTATTTTAAAGACACTGAAATCCAGCACCTGAGCCGGCAAAAGGCATTCAGCGTTGAGCACGTTTTTACGGGCGGAAATTCAGGTATTGTAAATGCCTGCAGCCAGCGTAACGGGCCTTCCTGGAGAATGATTGTAAGTCCGGGAGCCGGTGGATTTGCAT
>JBIICM010000106.1:0-8443 GCA_044238875.1 Flavobacteriales bacterium
GACCCATGGCCCAAATATACCCGTAATGTTGCTGAACTGCTCCTGCAGGACACCATTCAAAAGGCCGCTGTTGTTGATGATCTTTTTGCCATTGCAGAAGCAATACAGGCCGACACCTTGCTATCGGCCCAGTTACTGCAACTGCACGTGCGACCCGATAAGGAAATTGAAATGATTGCCCGGATAGGGCCCGAAGTAGTGCTGCTCGGTGACAAAACCAATCTGGATAAAAAACTCCGTAACCTGAAACTTTTTTACAGCCAGCAACAAGCTACAGCAGCAGCATATAGCATGATCAATCTTAAATACAACAATCAAATCATTTGTACCAAATCAACCCAATAATTATGGAGTCAGAAATCATTGTCGGTCTTGACATCGGAACCACCAAAATTGTCGCCATGGTGGGGCGCAGAAACGAATTTGGAAAAATCGAAATCCTCGGCTATGGAAAATCTACATCTATAGGCGTAAGGCGCGGGGTAGTTTCGAACATTGAGCGCACCATTCAGAGTATCAGAGCTGCAGTTGAAGAAGCTGAGAACAACTCCGGTGTTGACATCCGATTTGTTACCGTTGGCATTGCAGGGCAACACATTAAAAGCATTCAGCACCATGGTGTACTCATGCGCAGCAACAGTGATTCTGAAATTACCGAAGATGATATAGACAACCTTACCAATGATATGTTCAAGCTGGTTATGCTGCCCGGTGAAGAAATCATTCATGCGCTGCCGCAGGAGTATATCGTAGATAATGAAAAAGGCATTAAGGAACCCGTGGGTATGTGCGGAGGCCGGATGGAAGCAAACTTCCACATCATTACCGGCCGCATTGCTGCTGCAAAAAACATTTACAAGTGCGTAAACCGAGCTGACCTGCAAACTTCTGATCTGATTCTTGAACCACTGGCTTCAGCTGATGCTGTTTTAAGTAAGGAAGAAAAGGAGGCCGGTGTTGCCCTTGTTGATATTGGCGGAGGCACTACCGACATCGCCATTTTTCAGGAAGGTATAATCAGGCACACTGCCGTAATTGCCCTGGGTGGTGATATTATTACCGAGGATATTAAAGAGGGCTGCACCATCATAAAGGATCAGGCCGAAATGCTTAAAATTCGCTTTGGATCAGCACTTGCAAGCGAGAGCAAAGAAAATGAGATTGTAGCCATTCCCGGCCTTCGCGGAAGAGAACCCAAAGAAATCAGTCTGAAAAATTTGGCCAACATTATACAGGCCAGAATGGAAGATATAATTGAACATATCTACTATGAAATCAAGAATTCAGGCTATGAGAAAAAACTAATTGCAGGCATTGTGATTACGGGTGGTGGTTCCAAACTAAAGCACGTAACACAGCTTATTGAATACATGACCGGCATGAATACCCGCATCGGGTATCCGAACGAACATCTGGGCAAGGCCCCCGAAGAGGTGACCAGCCCTATGTACGCCACATCGGTAGGTCTTGTAATTAAAGGACTTGCCATGCAGGAAAGCAGAAAAGCCAAAGAAAAAACTCCGGTAAAACCTCAGGAAAAGACCCGTAAGACCGGCGGTTTTTTTGACGCATTGTTCGCCAAAACCAAAAACTTTTTTGAAGACGATGCCGACAGAAATTCCTGATCGCACAGGGTATTTGAATTATAAGTACAGGAAAACCTTCTGACAAACAAAAAAAACATTCACTAAACAACCACATAATCATGACAGACAAAAACGAAATCAAATTTGAGATTCCGCGCAGCAGTAATTCAATCATTAAGGTGATTGGAGTAGGCGGCGGTGGCGGTAATGCCGTAAACCACATGTATCAGCAGGGTATTAGGGGTGTCGAATTCCTGATTTGCAACACCGATGCCCAGGCGCTTGAAAACAGCAAGATTCCGCACAAAATTCAACTCGGCTCTACCTTAACGGAAGGCCGTGGTGCCGGATCAATACCAGATGTAGGTAAAAATGCCGCCATTGAAAGTATCAATGATATCAGGGAACTGCTGAAGGACCATACAAAAATGGTTTTTGTAACCGCCGGAATGGGCGGAGGTACCGGTACGGGCGCAGCGCCTGTGATCGCTGCCACTGCCCGCGAAATGGGTATTCTAACGGTAGGTATTGTAACCATCCCCTTTACATTTGAAGGCAAGAAAAGAGCCCGTTCGGCCAATGAAGGCCTCGAGCAGCTCCGGCAGAATGTTGATACACTGCTTATTATTTCAAACGACAAATTGCGCGAGATTTTTGGTAACCTTGGTATCATTGCCGCCTTTGCACAGGCTGATAACGTATTAACTACTGCTGCAAAAGGCATCGCCGAAATTATCACCGCACCCGGTCATATCAATACTGACTTTGCGGATGTTTCAACGGTAATGAAAGACGGCGGCATAGCCCTTATGGGAGCAGGATCAGCCGACGGAGCAGATCGCGCAATGCGCGCACTCAGGGAGGCACTGACCTCACCACTGCTTAACGACAGCAGCATACGCGGAGCCAAGCAGATTCTCGTAAACATTGCATTTGGAGAAGATATTTCAATGGATGAATTCGGAGACCTGATGGATCACGTGCAGGAAGAAGCAGGATGGGACGCTAATGTGATCATGGGAACATCTATCGACGCTTCACTGGGCGGAAGGGTAAATGTTACCCTGGTGGCCACCGGTATTGAAACTTTCGAAAAAGAACAACCGAGGGTGGTAATCTCCATGCCTGAAACAGAAGCCAATAAGCCCCAGGTTGCGCAGAATCAGCAGCGTTCAACCCCTCAGACAGAGCAGAATAAGACACAAAATTACAGTGAGCTTGAAGCAGAAAACGACCTGATGATATCCGGCGCCGATCAGCGCGAAGAATTACAAATGACCCTTATTGTTAAGCCTGAAACACCCGGTTCAGAAAACGCTGAAGAGGAAATGGCACGCAGGGCCCGCGAAAGACTTGAAAATATCAAGCAGCTGAGTACTAAGCTAAGGCCACCGGCATCTATCTCTGAGCTCGAAAGCACGCTTGCTTATGAAAGGCGTAACCGCAAACTGAATCCGGTACCAAATTCAGCTGAGTTAAATATCTCACGCTACACCCTTAATGATAGTGCCGATGAAAAGAAAATCGAAATACGACAGAACAATTCTTTTCTGCATGACAATGTAGATTAAGCAGATTATATCTACGTTTTATTCCGAACGGAAATTGCCGGTTAGTGGTTGACCGGCAATTTCTGTTTTTTTCTTTATTTTTGGCTACAAACTTTTAGTGTTACTGCCATGAATCTCGAAGAAAAAATAAATGCCGATATAAAGACCGCCATGCTTGCCAGAGAAAAAGAGAAACTGGAAGCGCTGCGCGCAGTTAAATCGGCCCTGTTGCTCGCTAAAACAGAAAAGGCAGGTGGCGAAATCGGCGAGGATGCAGCCGTTAAACTGTTACAGAAACTTGTTAAACAACGCAAAGAGTCGGCCGATATATACAATACCCAGAACAGAAAAGATATGGCTGATGCCGAACTCTTTCAGGCCGGCATCATTGAACAATATTTACCCCAGCAACTTTCACAGGACCAAATCCTTGCTGCCCTGCATGAAATTATTAGTGAAACAGGGGCCAATTCAGCCAAAGACATGGGTAAAGTAATGGGTCTGGCAACACAGCGGCTGGCCGGCAAAGCCGACGGTAAAACCATATCACAGCTGGTTAAGGAATTACTGGGCTAATTTTTACGCTCAAAAGCCGGAAATTTAATCTTAAAAGCATTCTTTCAGCGGTAATCTTTCCCTTTAACCATTATATTTGCGCGCAATTCGGGACAAAGCCCGATTACCCGGTTGCCATGGAACAATTTCCAGTTTTTTCGGAAGGATTGACATATGATGACGTTCTTCTCGTTCCTGATTACTCTGAAGTATTACCGCGAAATACCGACATCACTTCGCAGTTCACCCGCAGCATAAAGCTGAATGTCCCCATTGTTTCTGCTGCAATGGATACAGTAACCGAATCAGGTCTGGCCATCGCCATCGCTCAGGAAGGAGGCATCGGCGTACTGCATAAAAACATGCCCATTGATAGGCAGGCTGCAGAAGTGCGCAAGGTGAAGCGCTCTGAATCGGGAATGATCATTGACCCTGTGATTGTGCACGAAGACGCTCTTGTAGCTGATGTGCTTCAGCTGATGAAAGAAAACCGCATAGGAGGAATTCCGGTTGTTGACCGGCAAAACAAGCTGGTTGGCATCATTACCAACAGAGATTTACGCTTTGAAAAGCGACTCGATAAACCGGTGAAGGATGTGATGACACGTGAAAACCTCATCACCACCACCGAAACCAATCTTACCAAGGCTGAAGCCATATTGCAGGAATACAAGATCGAAAAATTACCCGTCGTAAACAGTAATTTTCATCTGGTAGGTTTGATCACCTATAAAGACATAATCAAGAATCGTTTACGACCCAATGCCTGTAAAGATGATTTTGGCCGTTTGCGCGTAGCTGCTGCAGTAGGTGTTACAACAGATACACTCGCCCGCGTTGAAGCGCTGCGAAATGCTGCCGTGGATGCGATCATAATTGACACGGCACACGGGCATTCGAAAGGTGTAATTGATATGCTCAGGGAGGTAAAAAGAAACTATCCCGACCTGCAGGTTGTGGTTGGTAACATTGCCACTGCTCAGGCAGCAGTAATGCTTGCTGATCAGGGCGCTGATGCAGTTAAGGTTGGAATTGGGCCCGGTTCTATTTGCACCACCCGCGTAATTGCCGGAGTTGGCGTGCCGCAGTTCACAGCTGTTGTAAATGTTGCAGGTGCGCTTAAAGGCTCCGGTATTCCTGTTATTGCTGATGGAGGCATTCGTTTTTCCGGTGATATTGTTAAGGCCATTGCAGGTGGAGCTTCAACAGTTATGGCAGGCTCACTCTTTGCCGGAGTTGAGGAGTCGCCCGGTGAAACAATTATTTATGAGGGTCGGAAATTTAAGTCATACAGGGGAATGGGGTCAATAGAGGCCATGCAAACCGGCTCTAAAGACCGCTACTTCCAGGATGCCGAGGATGATATCAGGAAACTTGTTCCGGAAGGTATTGTCGGACAGGTTCCATTCAAAGGCTCATTATCGGAAGTACTTTACCAGATGATTGGTGGTTTGAGGGCCGGCATGGGTTACTGCGGGGCACGCAATATTCCGGAACTTCAGACAAAACAAATTATACGGATTACTACAGCCGGGGTGCGTGAAAGCCATCCGCACGATGTTGTCATTACCCGGGAAGCCCCCAACTATTCACGCTGATTTTCCGGATGACCACCCGGTTGATTCTTTTTGCAATGCTGCTGCTCACGGCAGCGAAGAATGCACCACCGGAAAACTGGCGGCAACAATGGAAAGTGCCAGTAAAAGGAACAAAATTGTATGCCGATAACCTTGGTAACCCCTTTGTAGTAAATGCCGACGAACTGATTAAATTCAGAGATGATGGCAGTGTTTTCAGGCTTTACAGCAATAAATCGCTCGGTGCCATAACTTCGGTTGATGTTAGCAACCCCCTGAAAATTTTGTTGTTTTATAAGGATTTTTCCAGAATCGTTTTTCTCGATAATACATTAAGTGCCAATGGCAACCCTATTTATCTTGATGAGTATGGTCTTGAGCAGGCATCACAGGTTTGCACCTCTTACGATAACGGATTTTGGGTTTTTGAACCTGTGCATTACCGGCTCATCCGTTTTAACCAGCACCTGCAGGAAACAGCCAGGGTTTTGAACCTCAACCAGCTAACCGGTTCGGCATTGCGCCCTGCTTTTATGCTTGAACATGAAAACAAACTTTACATGAGTGATCCGGAAAGGGGTATTCTTCAGTTTGATATTTTCGGCACCTATATCAAAACTATTCCATTGAAGGGAATAAAAAAGTTCCGAGTGGCAGGCGACGCAATTTTTTATACTAACGGGCATGGTGCACTGAATTCGTTTGGTCTTAAAACATTAACGGAAAGTCAGCGAGATCTCCCCTTTAAAGATTATGCAGACTGGGAGTTCGGGAAAGACCGCCTGCTTTTACTTTCAGCTGATTCACTTTTTTTGTACCGCATCCCTCAAAGATGATGCACCATGCTGCATAAATTAAGCTATCATAACAGCTGCACAATTTGTTAATAGCATAGCAGATACGCCCTTATCTTTCAACCCATACGTTTTGATAAGTTCTTTCGTTTGATAATCCTGCATAGGTATTTCAAAGTAGATTTACCTCTTCAGAATACTTTGCATTTCAATGAAAATAAAAATAGGCATCATCTTCGGCGGCCGTTCCAAGGAGCGTGAAATTTCTTTCGCAGGCGGGCGCACAGTTTACGACAACCTGAGTAAAAGTCTGTTCGAGGCAGTTCCCCTGTTTGTTGACAGTTTTAATAATCTGATTTTGCTCGACTGGCAATTCATCTATAAAGGCAGCATCCGCGATTTTTATCCGTCTCCTGAAACGGTTCAGACAGGCAAAGGGGAGTTTCAGGTTTACGCAGAGTCGTTGGCCGATAATAATCCGCCAGAACAGGAAATATTGATCGGGAAAATAGGGCGGAGGGTCAGTCCGGATCAGTTGAAAGGGCTCATTGATTTTGCCTTCTTGTGTCTGCACGGGCCCTACGGTGAGGACGGTCGTATTCAGGGCCTGCTTGAACATTTCGGAATACCCTACTCAGGAAGCGGTATTTTGCCCAGCGCGATTGGAATTAACAAAGTAGTTCAGAAAAAATTGATGAGCCGAGCCGGATTCAATACGCCGGTATTTGCCTGCATCAGCAGAAATGAGTGGCTCGGAAAAGCCGCTAATGCTAAGCGTCTTGATGAAATTGTTGAGCAAACAGGTTTGCCCTGTGTGGTTAAAGCCCCAACCCAGGGTTCGTCAATCGGGGTGGGTGTAGTGGCTGCCAAAGATCATCTGAATGAAGCCATCGACAGGAGTTTCTTTATCAGGCGGCTCAGTGCCGATTTCTGGAATGGACTTTCGCCCGAAAAACAAACCGAATGGATCAGACAAACGGCTGACATACGCGAAGGAATTGGTATGCCGCTATTGTTGAATGGAAAAAAAATTGATCATCCTGATGCCCTGCTTGATGCCATCCGTCTTGCAGCAAGCAAAAACCCGGAGGAGGAAATCCTGCTTGCCTCGCTTGACGGGGAGAGCGAAGTGATCATCGAATCATTCATTGATGGAAAAGAGTTTTCCTCCATCGTTATTGATCACCCGCAGTCAGGTCCGGTTTGCCTGCCCCCAACTGAAATCCGCAAGGGAAAGGAAGTGTTCGACTACCGCTCAAAATATTTGCCCGGCCTTTCCAGAAAAATTACGCCCATCCAGCTGCCTGACGAACAGATACAAAAAATCAGAAAGACCTGTGAGGAATTGTATGAAGCGCTGGGTTTTGGCGTTTATGCAAGGATTGACGGATTTATTACCGCCGCAGGTGAGATTTATCTCAACGATCCCAATACCACTTCGGGGATGATGCCCAGCTCGTTCTTTTTTCATCAGGCGGCAGAGATCGGACTGAACCCCTCACAGTTTATAACTTATATCATTTATGCCTCACTGCTGCGTCGAAGGGATGAATTCAGGTACAATGGAACAGCCGAGTCTCTGCTCTCCCGACTTGATCAATTGCTGATTCAGCAGCAGAAGGGAGGAGCTGCAAAAAAACGGATTGCTGTGGTATTTGGCGGTTATTCATCCGAACGACATATTTCTGTAGAGAGTGGGCGTAATGTTTACGAAAAGCTTTCATCATCAACGGTTTATGAGCCGATTCCCGTGTTTCTGAGTGGCAATGACCATGAACACGAATTGTTCACCATACCGCTGAACCTTATGCTGAAAGACAACGCGGATGATATACTGGATAAGATCAGGCATTACTCAGTTCATCCGGTAATCAGCAGTATCATTGAACAATGCAAAGCGATCACCGATAAGTTTGGTGATGCCGGTAATTTGCGCAGTCCTGAAAAAATCACCTATCAGCAGCTGGCCGCAATGGTCTCTGAAGTATTTATTGCCCTTCACGGAAGACCCGGAGAAGACGGGGCTCTGCAACGTCAGCTTGATCGCTTAGGTTTGCCCTACAATGGATCTGATGCCGAGAGTTCAGCGGTGACAATTGATAAATTCCGCACCAATGAAATTTTGAAGTCTTATGGGATGCTGGTCGCTGAACACCGGATAGTTTCAGCGGATGACTGGAACACTCGCAAGGATGAGGTAATCGAATGGGTTCGAAATATTGGTTACCCCCTGATTGCAAAGCCTGTTGATGATGGATGCAGTTCAGCCGTTAAAAAGATCAGAACCGATGCAGAGCTGGAGTCCTTTGCAAGGCTGATTTTTCGCCACACGGAGGCGTTGAACCAGGATGATGCTGCCGTTTTAAACATTAAAACGAAAG
>JBIICM010000107.1:0-8385 GCA_044238875.1 Flavobacteriales bacterium
CCACCTCACATACCTACAATAAAATGAAGGATGATGTGTGGAAACTGTTGGGGAAATTTTCAACGTTTGGTAAAAGCGCCCAGGCCATTGCTTCTAAACTGGAGAATGCCGTTAAGTCGGCTCTGCTTCAGCAGAGCAATCTTTTTGAATCTCTAAAATTCAGGTATTTCGGTCCGGTTGATGGCCACGATGTCAACAGGCTGGTGCAGGTAATGAAAGATCTGAAAGATATCCCCGGCCCGAAGATTTTACATGTGCTAACCGTAAAAGGCAAAGGTTACAAGCTGGCCGAGGAAGATCAAACGCTCTGGCATGCTCCCGGTTTATTCGACAAGCTTACCGGAGAAATTAAAAAGGTAGAGAAGAAAGAGCCGCAGCCTCCAAAATATCAGGATGTCTTCGGGCATACCATTGTTGAGCTGGCCAAAGATGATAAACGCATTGTGGGGGTTACACCTGCGATGCCCTCGGGTTGCTCACTCAACATTATGATGCGTGAAATACCAGACAGGGCATTTGATGTTGGCATTGCCGAACAGCATGCGGTTACCTTCAGTGCCGGCATGGCCACTCAGGGTCTCATTCCTTTCTGCAACATTTACAGTACATTCATGCAGCGGGCTTACGATCAGGTAATTCATGATGTGGCCATACAAAATCTGCATGTGATATTTTGTCTTGACAGGGGAGGGCTGGCAGGAGCTGACGGTCCAACTCATCACGGTGCATATGACCTGGCCTACATGCGTTGCATCCCAAACATGGTGGTTGCTGCTCCCATGAACGAAGAGGAGCTCCGCAACCTGATGTATACTGCCGTTAAAATTCCAGGGCCTTTCAGTATTCGTTATCCGCGAGGTAATGGCGTAATGCCTGACTGGAGAAAACCATTCACGCTTCTTGAAATAGGCAAAGGCCGCAAACTTCAGGAGGGCAGCGATCTGGCGATTTTGAGCATTGGGCATATTGGTAACCTGGCCGCTTCAGCCGTCAAAAAACTTTCAGCGCAAGGCTTGCAGGCTGCCCATTACGACATGCGTTTTGTGAAACCACTTGATGAGGAACTGCTGCACGAAGTTTTTTCAAAGCACGACCGTATCATAACCGTTGAAGATGGCTGCATACAGGGTGGATTTGGATCTGCCATTCTTGAATTCATGGCCGATCATGGATACAGCGCCCGTATTAAGCGACTTGGTATCCCTGATGCAATCATTGAACATGGCACACAGCCTGAACTTTGGGCTGAATGTGGATATGATGAAAAAGCCATTGCAGCTGCAGCACTCGAGCTGATTATGGCCGCTGAGAATGTTCGCCCCTTATAAAGCCGGCGGCGGCCTCTGCGCATTTTTGTCCATCCATGGCCGCCGAAACAATGCCACCGGCATACCCGGCACCTTCACCGCAGGGAAATAAACCTGCAACCTGCACGTGTTGCAGATTATCCGCATTGCGCGGAATTCTTACTGGAGTTGAAGTACGTGATTCAACAGCATGTACAACGGCTTCGTTGGTAAAATACCCCTTCATTTTTTTTCCGAAAGCCAGAAATCCCTTCCTGAGGCGCTCATGAACAAAGCCGGGCAACACTTCCCCAAGATCTGCAGCTGTTATACCGGGCTGGTAGGAGCTGGGGGGCAGCGAATCAGATAGCTTTCCCGCAGTAAAATCTGCCATGCGCTGAGCCGGAGCTATTTGACTGCCTCCACCGGCTCTGCAGGCTGCCTGCTCAACGGATTGCTGAAAATACATGCCGGCCAGCGCTCCGTATTTGCGAAAAGCAGCGGGGATTTCTTCCGCTCTTATTTCTGTTACAATGCCTGAATTGGCAAATGGATTGTTTCGCTTTGACGGCGACCATCCGTTGGTAACAACCTCTCCGTTATTTGTAGCGCAGGGTGCAATAATGCCGCCCGGACACATACAAAACGAATATACGCCCCGGCCGCCTACCTGTTCAACAAGTGCATACGACGATGGCGGTAAAAAATTGCCCCTTGCATCGCAGTGATATTGTATCCGGTCAATCAGCTCCTGAGGATGTTCAACCCTCACCCCCAGAGCAAAGGGTTTAAACTGTATCAAAATCTGCGACTGCGCCAGAAGCGAATAAATATCTCTTGCTGAATGGCCCGTGGCCAGAATCAGTGCCTTGGCTTTCAACTCGGTATCCCCATTGATTTGCACCGCGTGAAGGCGATTTGCCTCCTGACGAATAGCGGTGATTTTACTGTTGAAGTGAACCTCTCCGCCATTGGCCAGAATGGTCTCCCGCATAGAGACAATGATACCCGGCAGTTTATTGGTGCCGATGTGCGGATGGGTATCAATCAGAATCTCTTCAACAGCTCCGTGGGCAAAAAAGGTGTTCAGCACACCGCGGATATTACCCCGCTTGTTGCTGCGTGTATAAAGTTTTCCGTCTGAATAAGTGCCGGCTCCTCCTTCCCCGAAGCAATAGTTTGATTCAGGGTTCACCTGGTGGTTACGGTTGATGGCAGCCAGATCTCGCCGCCGGCTGCGTACATCTTTTCCGCGTTCAATGATCACCGGTTTTAGGCCCAGTTCAAGCAGCCTTAAAGCGGCAAATAGCCCTGCCGGCCCCGCTCCTGCAATGATTACCTCAGGTGCCGATGCCACGTTCCTGTAAACGGGTTCTGCATATTCAGAAACAGGTTCCTCCCCTTTAATAAAAACAGCAATTTTCAGGTTTACCTTTACCTGTCTCCCCCGGCTGTCAATTGATCTCCGAAGTATTTTGACCTTAAAATGCTCGCCTTTTTTCAGCTGAAGCAATTCTGCCACATGCTGTTCAACTGCTTCCGGAGAAAAACCTGATTCAGGCGGCAAAACAAGATCGAATTCACGGGGCATTTATTCAAAGGTGAATGAAATGTAAAGGGCTTTTGATCGAAGCCTGTCAATCGGATTAATGTAAACGTTATTTTCTCTGACCACCAGATTATTAAGGCCATAGGCCATTTTCAGTTCCGGGGTAAACTTAAAATATTGGGTGTAAATATCAAGACCCACCCCTATTTCCCAGTTCAGATCGTTGCGCTTTAGTTTCAGAATCTTCTCACCCTTATCATCAACTTTATCCTGAGAGGCCAGGTCTACCAAAGGTTTGATACCTCCAATCACATAAGCCCTGAAATTGTTTGCCCTGGCCGTTTTGAATTTCAGCAGCAGGGGAAACTCAAGGAATGTTGATTCAACCCGCTTATCGCGCATATAGGAACTGTCGGTACCCGCTACCCTGATTGTATAAGTAAGCTTCCGTTCACCAAAGGTTAGCGTGGGTAAAAAACGCAGATCAAAGTTATCAGTCAGGTGCAGGTTTGAAACAATACCAAGGTTAAACCCGTTTCCGCTGCCGGGCGTGATGGCAAGCACAGTGTCATTTTGCCGCAGATCACCGATTGGCCTGTACATAAAGTTGAGGCTATTGACACCCAAAATAAAACCGAAATGGATGGTTTGCTTGTCATAATTTGGCAGGTTCAATACCTTTCTTCGCTGACCATAGCCCTGACAACAAATCAGGAGCACCATAACGGCTGACAACCATATTTTTCTTTTCAGATTCAAGACAGGTGCTCTGTTCAACGGATAAACGTTCAGTTTATTTTAAGGCTGTGTAAAGGCTTACAATTCCGAATGTCATCCTGCTGCTTTCAATATTTTTAAAGCCGGCATCATGAAGCTGTGCCGCAAAGGCTGTACCTTCAGGAAATGCCTGAACCGAGTCATAAAGGTATTGATAGGCAGCAGCATCTTTTGAGAATAGTTTTCCCCACCAAGGACAAAAATACCTGAAATACAAGTTGTACAGCTGTTTTACCGGAAAGACCCTTGGTTTAGAAAATTCAAGAATAACAACCTTGCCGCCGGGTTTGAGTACCCTGCACATTTCCTTAAGTCCTGCCTGCAGATTTTCAAAATTTCTGACACCAAAGGCAACGGTTACAGCTTCAAAGGTTTTTTCTTCGAATGGCAGGCGCTCCGAATCGGCCTTTTGAAGGCTGATGAGGTGGTTGAGTTTTTTGGCAAGGATTTTTTTTCTTCCGTGAGCAAGCATGCCTTCGGACAGGTCAATACCGGTGATGTGTTCAGGATTTAGTTTGCTCAGGGCAATGGCAACATCTGCAGTACCGGTTGCAATATCAAGAAAATGCCCTGGAGGCTGATTTCTCAGCCGGGCAATCATCTTTTTACGCCACCAGACGTCAATACCGGCTGAGAGAAATCGGTTGAGAAAGTCATACCGGTGTGAAATGGAATCAAACATTTGCTCAACCTGCTCCTTTTTACCGGAGTGAGCATCAGAATAGGGTGTAACTACTTTCGTCATCAATTGATAAAACGTCTGGCCTCCTCAAAAAGTTGAACACGATCTACCGGAACTACTCCGGGTTTTTCACAAACCTGCCCTCCTGCCAGATTTGAAAGAAAGGCAAGGGTAGCAAGGTCGGTGCCTGCCGCCAGACAAAGAGCAGCAATGCTGATAACAGTATCACCGGCGCCACTCACATCTGAAATTGTTCTCACGTGTGCCGGCAGAAAAAATGACTCAGCAGTACCGGCAGCAAAAGCTCCATGCTCTGAGAGTGTGATCAGGGAGATGCTGTGGTTCAGTAATTTGCGAAGCGCCTGTTCAGCCAGCTGAATTGAATTTTTATCTGAGGGATCTGCTTCAGTTTTCAGACCTTCCCGGATCTCTTTCAGGTTAGGCTTGAAAAGTGTTACATTTTTATAGGCACTGAAATTTCTTTTTTTGGGATCAACCGCAACGGGCGTACCCGATGATGTTGCAAGATTCACAACAGTCTCAATAAGTGAAGTGTCAATGAGGCCTTTATCATAGTCTTCAAAAATAATCACATCGAAGCGCTCTTTTTTCATGAGGCTGGTCAGGTGTTCACGAAAAGCTATGGCTGAAGCTTGATTGAGCGGGCTGTCATCTTCTTCATCAACCCTGAGCAACTGGTGCTTATTGCCCATAATCCTCATTTTCAGTGTGCTCAATCGCTCAACCCTTAATATACCTTGTTGATCAAGCTGCTCATCTTCCATTTTCCGTAGAAATGCGTCTCCGGTTGAATCATGCCCTATGACTGACGCCAGGGTTGTACGCGCTCCCATGGCGCGAATATTCAGTGCAACGTTGGCTGCTCCTCCCAAACGGTCTTCATGCCCGTTAACACTTACAACAGGAACCGGAGCTTCGGGTGAAATTCTTTCCACTTTGCCGCTGATGTAGCGGTCAAGCATGATGTCACCGATTACCAGCACATGAAGGTGCCTGAAACGCTCAAACAGTTGCTTAAGGTCTGATTCGCTCATCATTGAAGGCTTTTAAGTCCGTTGCTCAGGCGGTGAATGGCCTCGGTAATTAAGGCATCAGCAGTAGCGTACGACAAGCGTATGGCGCGATGGCAGCCAAATGCCAGTCCACTCACTACCGCTACCTGATGATTATAGAGCAGATAATGGCACAGTTCGGTAGTTGTACTGATTACTGTGTCGCCGGCTTTTTTACCCAGGTATGCGCTAACATCAGGAAAAAAGTAAAAAGCGCCTTGTGGGAGGTTGACGCGTATGTCAGGTATTGATTTCAGCTGATCGGCCATCAGGGCACGCCTTCTGCGAAAACCTTCAATCATTTCACTGATTACGCCCGGATCGGCATCGAGCGCAGCAATGGCAGCCCGCTGGGTGATTGAACAGGCTCCGGAGGTAATTTGACCCTGAAACTTGTCACAGGCCTGCGCTATCCACAAGGGAGCGCCGATAAAACCCAGCCTCCAGCCTGTCATGGCAAAACCTTTTGACAGCCCGTTAACGGTAACCGTTCGTTCGAACATATCAGGAAGTCGGGCGAAACTGATATGTTCGCCTTCAAAGCGGATATGCTCATAAATTTCATCAGAGATTACAAGTACAGAGGGGTATCTGCGAAGCAGATCAGCCAGCGCTTCAAGTTCACTTCGGTTCATTACCGAACCTGTCGGATTGCAGGGCGAGCTGAAAATGAGAAGTCTGGTTTTAGGGGTCAGATAAGGTTCAATCTGAGCGGCATTTACCTTATAATCCTGCTCAATGCCGGCATATACAGGCACGGGTATGCCCCCTGCCAGCTTCACCATTTCTGCATAACTAACCCAGTAAGGGGCAGGCAGTACAACTTCGTCGCCCGGGTTGATCAGGCTCATGATTACATTGGCTATTGACTGCTTGGCGCCGGTTGAAATAACAATCTGTTCAGACTTATAGTCAAGACCATTATCGCGCTGGAATTTTCTGCATACGGCTGCTCTTAATTCCGGAAAGCCCGCAACAGGCGGATAATGCGTGAAGTTTTCGTCAATGGCCTTTTTGGCCGCCTGCTTGATAAAATCAGGCGTATCGTAGTCGGGTTCTCCCAAACTGAGACTAACAATGTCAATACCCCTGGCCCGCAGTTCGCGGCTTGCCCTTGCCATGGCCAGTGTTTCTGACTCACTGAGTGCCTGAAGCCTTTCTGATACCTGGTTCATAATTAATTGCAAACCTAAGGGAATTTTTACAATCCGTTTGAATAGACTATACTTGCAGGCCATTTTAAGCCATTTAACGGGAAATACCCCATGCGCATTTCGGCTTCAGTAAGTTCAATCCCTTTCAGAGACCTTCCGGTCATTATACGTGAAATGGAAACCGCCGGTATTGATGCCTGGCATCTTGACAGCATTGAAAGCCGCGAAATATTTGACCTTGCTGAATTTCTTCCCAAAATATCAAATCGTCCGCGCGATTTGCATTTGATCACCTCTGACCCGGTAAAATACTGGAATGAGATACGCCGCACCGGTATTGAGGCCACCACCATTCAGCTCGAGCAGCTGCACTCGCCGCTTTTTATACCCCGCGACCTAATCGGTAAAGTTGGCATAGCCCTGCTGGCCAATACACAGCCCGAAGCCTACCTGCCCTATGTTGCGCAGGCGGCCTGGCTGCTGGTTATGACTACTACACCGGGTTACAGCGGAGGTACATTTCAGACCTCACACCTTGAGAAGATCGTAAGGTTCAGACTGGCATACCCTGATACGCCAATTTTTGTTGACGGCGGTGTAATACCTGAAATCGCAGCGGTATTAAAAATGATCGGTGTGGTTCAGGTTGTTTCCGGTTCTTATCTGCTCAGCGGAGCAGGGGTGGAGGAGCGGGCAAAAAGCCTGAAAGAAGCCAGCATTGACGAAGGGAAGGTGAAGGATATCATGGTACGGCGCAGCCACTGGCCTGCTGACTTCAGGAAATTCCTGAGCGAAATTGACGACGGTCGCGAGGAAGGTTTTCAGTGGTTTATCAACAAAAGGGGTGAATTGTCAAGAATTAACAAGGTTTTATCGGGTAGTCTTCCGCTGATGGTGCATGAAAATCTCGATCTGCCATTGCTGAAAAGGGCCATGGAAAAGTTCAACGGAGATACTTCAGCCATCGCTGTGGTGAATGATCTGTTTCAGTTCAGCGGATTGCTTGCCCTTGCTCCAATAATAAAAAGTCAATGATCGTACATCTTAAAGAACAGGTACCTGAAAGCAGGGCAGCCGAACAAGCTGTCACCAATCAGGCCATCCATTTTCGTTCCGGCAACCGTTATGTGCTGGTCTTACCGTCTTCCGTGAAGACATTGCCGGCCTCACTTGAGGCGGAAACAGAACAATTTTGGGCATGTGATTCGGATATTCAGCTGGCCGGTAAAGCCTACCGCCCCGAAACGCGGGAGGTGCGCTGGGGAAAGGCCGTTGTTGGCGGAAACACCGGCAATACCGTAGTGATCGCAGGCCCCTGTTCAGTCGAAAGTCTGGAGCAAATCCAGTCTACGGCCTCCCTACTGAAAGAGTTGGGTATCCATACCATGCGGGCCGGGGCGTTTAAACCGCGTACTTCTCCTTACACCTTTCAGGGGCTGGGTATTGAAGGTCTGCGTTTGCTTTCAAGGATGCGCGAGGAGCATGGTTTCTCGATCATTACCGAGGTACGCGATGCCACCCATGTTGAGGATGTAATCGAATATGCCGACGTAATTCAGATAGGAGCCAAGGCCATGTATGACCATGGAATTTTGCGCCGCTGCGGGAAGGCCAACAAACCTGTTTTGCTGAAACGTGGTTTCGGCTCAACCCTTCAGGAATTTGTGCAGTGTGCCGAGTTTATTCTTTCAGGTGGTAATGAACAGGTAATGCTTTGCGAAAGGGGTATCCGTACGTTTGAAACCAAGACACGTTTTACGCTCGATCTCTGCGGAGTGGCTTACCTGAAAGAATATACCAATTTGCCGGTAATCCTTGATCCCAGTCACGCCATGGGCTATGCATACGGTGTTCCCGATCTTGC
>JBIICM010000108.1:0-8346 GCA_044238875.1 Flavobacteriales bacterium
GGCAGATTTGAACTTCCAGTGGTACCGATCACAAAAATATTACCATTGGTATCTGTATCACATGATCTCATTTCGTCAATTGCGCTTCCGCCGGCATAGGTGCACCACAATCTGTTTCCGGCAGCATCAAACTTTGCAATAAATCCGTCACGCTGGGCGCCCCCGCCAAAGATGGTCTGACTTGCCCCCGGGCTCACCGGAAAATCAGTTGATAATGTCCGGCCGGTCATAACCAAATTACCTGAAGGATCTGTTACCAGATGCATGGAGCGCTCATCAGCACCATTCCCTCCAAAATAGGTTGACCAAACCAAAACACTCGGATCAATTATGAGCTTCCGGCCGGGGTCAAATTCATTGGTATTGAACCTTACTGACCCCTGATTTAAAACAAATGAGCTTGCAACAGTAGTTTTTTTGTTTCCGTTCAGCTGATAAGTATAGGGGGCCTCTTCGCGAATAGTACCATGGGGCGTTTCAGCAATAATTTCGCCTGCATCATTCATGCGCAAAGAGGTAACGCCATGGTATCTGTATTTAATCAGGCCGGGATTGGCGCCCTGTTTTACTTCAAAATCATATTTGATGCCGCTGCCATCCTCTTTAAAATAAATAAGCAGGTCAATCCCCGGGTAAATTTCCTCATAGCGCACTCCATTATAGAGCCGGGCATTGGTAACCCATTGCGCAGGCTTGTCACCCAGATAGTAATTGTTTTTAGCCCCTGTAGCATTAAATCCGCTGATAGCAACCGCATCACTTATTCCTTCGAACTGCATATCAACCCTGTAATGCTTGCGCGTTTCGGTCGTAACATTTACTCTGTTTAAAGGAATTATCCCTGATGATTTGGAATGATCGTCGGCACCGGGAGTAGATTCCATGCGGACAAAATCATAAACAATAGCGGATTTTGTGAAAAAGATATTGCCTCCGGGCAGGTTAGCATAAAAAAGAACCTCCTCTGCAATCTTACCGTCAGTTCTTTTCAATTGCCCGAGATTCTCAACAAAACCTACTTGTTTTTTCAGGTCTTTTGGCACTTCGGCCCGGATATTTGAAGCATTTATAAAAAACATCAGGAGTAAAAAAATCCTGCTTTTGAGAAAGACTGTTTTTATCATGTTATTCAGTGTTAAAGGTATTGGCAAAGAAAGGTTAATTTTTTTAAAGTCGTTATTTGATGATCAGGAGCATACCGGTTTTGTTATATCTTAAACCATCCGCTCCCAGCGCCCTGATTCTGTATGCATAAATATCATCCTGAACAGGTATTCCGCGGTATTTTCCATCCCATCCCTTCTCAATATCACGCCACTCATAGATCAGTTCGCCCCATCGGTTAAAAATGGCAGCCTGATACTCGATGATATTTGTGCCGGGAGTTTGAAAAATGCTGTTGTTCTGGTCTTCGTTGGGCGTAAAGCTGTTGGGTATCCAAAGTGTTGATGCAACCGGTTCAGATACGCTGATCGTTGCGCAGGCTGTGTCTTTGCATCCGTTGCTTCCAGTAACATCTACGCAAAAAACCGCATCATCCGGCGGACTTACAACCAGCGTCTCTCCCGTTGAATTGTCGGTCAGCCATCGGTAAGTTATTCCTCCAGCCGCTTTAATAATTGCACTTTCTCCTTTCTGAATGGTTTGTGAAGGACCTGCTCCTGCTGTGGGAGGGTCTAAAACCGTTACGATCACCTCATCTGTCGCCGCGGCACAGTTGCCTCCACCTGAAGTTAAGGTATAGGTTGTTGTTACCTGCGGACTTGCAACCGGATTGGGGCAATCGGTACAGCTGAGACCGGCTGCCGGACTCCAGAGATAGCTGACTGCACCTGCACCTTGTAAAACAGCAGACTGGCCCCGACAAACAGACACATCCGGGCCGGCATCGGGCGAAATGACCGATAGTACGGTAACAGTTACGGTGGCGGTTGACGGTGAGCAGCCTTGTCTCTGAACCGAGACTGTGTATGTGGTTGTAACCTGGGGGCTCGCCGTTACGCTTGCGCCACTTGTTTGATTAAGTCCGGCAGGCGGACTCCAACTATAAGAGTCACCTCCGGAAGCACTGAGTGTTGTTTGCTCTCCGCGGCATATAGTTATATCAGGGCTAACGGATGCCTGCGGGGCCTGAACCACTGTTATGGTTACCGTTGCGGTTGCCGGCTGACAGGTGCCGCTGCTCACCGTAACGGTGTAGGTGGTGGTAACAGAAGGGTTTGCTGTTACACTTGCTCCGGATGTGGAACTCAGACCTGAAGCGGGTGTCCATGAATATGAGGCGCCTCCGCCAGCGGTAAGCGTGGTAGATTCTCCACCACAAATACTCACATCAGGGCTTACAGTAGCTGTTATTGCAGGACTTACGGTTACCGTAACCGTAGCTGTTCCGGTGCAACCTGTGGTGCCTGTTCCGGTTACCGTATAGGTAGTGGTTGTTGTTGGGCTTGCTGTAACAACAGCGCCGGTTGTTGCACTCAGGCCGGTGGCCGGCGACCATGTATAAGTGGCTGCCCCTGAAGCAGTAAGCTGAGCCGATGAGCCACTGCAAATCGAAGCGGGTGCGCTTATGGTAACAGGCAATCCTGAACTGACTACAATGTTTTTTGTAGTGGTATTGGACCCGGTGGCATTGGAAACCTTCAGGGTAATGGTATAATTTCCTGCTGCATTGTAAACTACCGGAGGTGGTTTTTCCACATTTGAAGTCGCCGGATTGCCTCCCGGGAATGTCCATTCCCAGGTTGTATTTGAAAGGCAGGTATTCACAGAAATGGATTTATTGTCGAGCGCAACCGTTAATGGCGAACAGCCTGTTGAAGGATCGGCAGTAAAATCAGCAACCGGAGGAGGCGGTATTTCAGAGATCCTTGCAATGAAAGCATCCACCCCGTTGCCTTTTACCGGTTGAAATGCCCCCGGCGTAATCACGAAGCCCTGAGCAGGAGTGCTACCTGTATTACCGGTTAAAAACACATCATCATTCGGGGCGATGGCCACGCCATATACATTATCAGTTTGAAAACTACCGCCAAAATAGGTGGCGCAAATCAGTTTGCCGTCAGGATCAATGGTTGTGACCTGTCCATCGTATCCTCCGCCCGGGGTCACCTGATAGGCATTGGGTGTTACAGGAAAGTTGCCACTGTTGGTCCAGCCACCACAAACAATATTGCCTGCATTGTTAAATACCAGTGCATCAATACCATCATCACCGGCACCACCGCAGAAAGTTCTCCATACAATCTGGCCAGATGAAGGAGTGGGTTCCATTTTCAGCAAAAAACCGTCTACCGCACCATTATTAGCGGACTGAAAAACTGAACCAACAGGCCCTGGTAAAGTTCCGGAACTAATGCCCGCTGCATAAATATAATTACCCTTTATACAGATGTCGAGCCCGCGCTGATTGCCAGGTCCTCCGTAATAGCTTGACCAGATTCTGTTTCCATTGGCGCTGAAACGGGCAAAGATGATATCACTGGTGCCGCCTGCAAACGCAGTCTGATAAGCTCCGGCTGATACCGGGAAATTAGAACTTGCTGTATAGCCGGTAAGATAAACCTCTCCGGATGGGTCGGTGCATACGCCATAACCTATCTCATCCAGCGAACCACCCAGCAGCGTTGTCCATTGCTGCACACCATTGTTGTTAAATTTGGCTACAAAGGCATCACCAAAAGCGCCGGAGACATTAGGCCCGGCCATAATAGTTTGAAAGGCACCGGCTGTTACAGGAAAATTTGAGCTGGCTGTGCATCCTGTTACGACCAGGTTGTTTGAGGCGTCAACCCACACATCAGTGCCGCTCTCACCCACATTGCCTCCAAAATAGGTTGACCAGTAGAGTTGGCCTGCAGCATTTAACCGGGCAATAAACGTAGTGGGATTGGTAGGCACAATGGTGCTGGCCGTATTCACTGTCAGGTAATAAGCCCCGCCACCAGGATTCAGCAGCGGAAAGTTAAGACTCATGGTAGTTCCGGTTACAAAAATATTACCTGAGGCATCTGCCTCACATGATCGGGCATTGTCATCACGGCTTCCCCCGAAATAAGTACCCCAGAGTCGGTTTCCATCCGGAGAAAATTTAAGGATAAAACCGTCCATACTGCCGCCGCCGTATGCTGTTTGCAAAGCGCCCGTTGAGGTTGGAAATACAGTTCCATTGGTGTTACCACTTATCAAAAGGTTTCCTGAATTATCAGTTGACATGTGAAGTGATTGCTCAGAGGTTCCGTTACCGCCATAATAGGTTGACCATACCAAAATGCTCGGATCTATGATCAGGTCGGTTGTTTTATCATAACTTCCGGTTGAAAAGCCCGCAACATTCCCGCGTAGTGTGAAGGCAGAGGTAATTTCTTTCTGCAAATTATTGACGCGCTGATAAGTAAAAGGTTTTTCTTCCCTGAGCAGGCCTAAGGGTGTCCTGATACAGAGGCCACCCTCCTGATCCAATGAAAGATGTTCATAACCCTTATAGGTATAATTTATCTCCGAAGGGTCTGCTCCGGCATGAACAATGAAGTCGTATTTGATGCCCTTACCCTCAGGCAGAAGGTAAAAAACAAGGTCAATGCCTTCATAGATATTCCTGTAGCAAATCGTATCAAAAAGCGACACGTGGCTGTAAGCCTTTAGTTGCGCTCCCCCACTGTAATAATTGTTGTAGCCGGTTCTTTTCCCGGCTGCCTGAAGTTGTACATCGGGTTGGGCGCCCATGAATACCATATCCAGCCTGAACCTTTTAAATGATTGGGTAACGGTGTCGGTACCAGGTTTTTTAACCGGAATGTCAAAAGGTGTTTTCCCGCTGATTTTATGCCCTGACGGATGAGATTCGTAAAACTCATAAATCACAGCATCATGGGTGAAAAAAAGATTATATCCCGGTAATTTTACGTAGTATTTAACCTGATTTGCGGGATTTCCCTTGTCATCCTGCAACTGACCCACATTTTGGGTGAAATACTGAATAGCGGTCTCTCTTGAAAAAGATTCATTGATTGGGCTAAATGAAGACAACACTTCGGCAGGGTTGCCAATCAAGAAAAAAACCAAAATAAAAATCTCCAAAACCAACGACTTATTGCCGTTTGAAATGGCATTTCTACCTGAAATTATTTGACTGAATGTGCGCAAACCTCAATATAAATTTTGCCCATCTGTTGTCAGCGAATCAGATTAATCTCTCCCTTTCTTTTAATTTCTTCTCCGGTATAAAGCACCCCTTCAAGGTAGAATCCAAAAACCGCGCTGTTCATTGGTTTGTCCCTAAAAGTTCCGTCCCAGCAAGGTTTTGTGCTTTCTGTGTCGAATACATTTTCTCCCCAGCGGTTAAAGATCATAAAGCGAAGTGTTTTGAAACAGTTGCCATAAACACACAACTGATCGTTTTCACCATCACCGTTGGGAGAAAAAGCGTTGGGCACAAATACCTCACCGCATATCACATTTACCAACACCCTCACGGTATCGGTATTGGTACACCCATTCGGGGCCGTAAGGGTAACGGTATAGGTGGTTGTTTGCAGCGGAGATGCCTGAGGATTAGGACAATCAATACAACTCAGGTTCGTGCCGGGTTCCCATGAATAGGAGCCACTGCTGCCTGTTGCAAGTAGTTCAACACTGTCTCCAATGGTTATTTCCTCGTCCTGACCTGCATCCAGCGCAGGAATCGGGAGTGTTTGAATTTTTATAGAATCCGTGCCTGAACATCCGCTCGCATCTGTGAAGGTGAGTATATAAACCCCTGCTGAAGCGCCCTGCAATACGGGGCCTGTGCCTCCGCCAGGAGACCATGCATAAGTGTAAGGAGGCGTGCCGCCCGTGACAATTGCGGTTGCCGAACCACTGTTTTCGCCGCAGGCTGGGGTATGATTAATGTTAATCTTGAACCCACCGGGTTCGGTAATGGTATCGGTATAAACGGCTACACAGTTGTTGGCATCGGTAATGGTGCATGAATAGATACCGGCTTTGAGGTTGTTAGCTGTTGCTGTAGTTTGCACCGGGGTAGTATTCCAACTGTAGCTGAATGGGGGGGTGCCGCCGTTCATCGTTACAGTGATGCTGCCATTGCTGCCTCCCTGACAACTTACCTGGGTGGAAGAGCCGCTGGCAGATGCCGCATTATTATTGACCACAGATACCTGCAAACTCTTGCTACATCCTTTTGCATCACTGATGGTACAGGTATAAGCGCCTGCAGGTATGCCGGTGGCTTTGGCAACCGTTTGAGGCGGAACGGTATTCCAGCTGTAGGTGTAGGGTGCGGAGCCGCCATTTACTCCCAGCACTTCTGCCGAGCCGTTGCTCGCCCCGCAGTCAGCATTAACAGAGGAGGTTTGTGCCGTAATCTCTGCGGGTTGACCAACCGTAGCGTCTGCAATGATTACACAGTTGGCCGCATCAGTAATCGTACAGGTATAGTTGCCTGCCCTGAGATTTTGGGCCTGTGCCGTATTTTGCACTGGAGTGGTATTCCAGCTGTAATTAAACGGTGGTGTTCCGCCGGTTACAATCGCTTTAGCGCTGCCTGAAGCCTGATCGAAACAAGTGGCATCCTGCACCTCAATAGAGGCTGACCCCCCCCCTAAATTAGGAATAACAACTGTTAATTGTGAATTGCATGAACGGCTATCAGTAATGGTCACTAAATACGAACCTGCAGCAAGGTTATTGGCTGTTGCGCTATTTTGAACCGGGGTTGTATTCCAGCTGAATGAATAGGGGCCCGTTCCGCCGCTTACATTGGTGATGGTAGCCCGGCCATCGCTGTTACCACAATTGGCAGGTGTAACAGTTGAGTCGGCATTGATAGGCGGGGGCTCGTTAATGACCACATTCACGGTATCACGGCAGCCATTGTTATCGGCGATGATGCAGTTGTAATTTCCTGCACACAGGTTATTGGCTGTTGCTGTATTTTGCGCCGGAGTGGTGTTCCAGAGGAAACTGTAGGTTGGAGTTCCTCCCTGTGCGGCTGCCGTTGCAGTGCCGTTGCATGCACCGTTGCAGTTCGCATCGGTTTTTTGGGCACTGCCGGTGATGGCAGTAGCCGGCTCAGTAATATTTACCTCCGCGGTATCGCGTTTGCCCAGGTTATCAATTACAATTACGGTGTACTTTCCCGCACACAGCGCTGTTGCAGAGGCCTCTGTGCTGCCGTTCGACCATGTATAGGTGTATGGTGCCGAACCTCCGGTGGCAGTGGCAGTGGCAGCGCCATTGCATGCACCTTTACATTTTACATTGGTTGAATCAATGGTTACTTTCAATACCAGATTACAAAGGTCATTCATGATCCCACCGCTGGCCTCTGTGCCGCCTGTTGCTGCCGTTGCTCCCCCACCAAACTGGCTGCCACGGGTGGTGTTTGTGGCGGCGTTACTCAATTCAGCACCTCCGTTGCGGGTAGTGCAGCAGTTATTAAGGGCGGCATCCAGTTTTACAAAGTAAAAATCATCTGTGCGGCTACCGGCAACATAAGGCTGTACATAACCTGCCACCGCAAATCCTCCGTCGGAGGTTGCAATCACGGCTTTTCCTACATCATTATCTTGTTCTCCGATGACTTTTGTCCATAAGAGATTACCATTCGCATCAACTTTGATGATATAGAGCTCGAGGCCTACTGCCCGCGCCTGACTAAAATCGTAATTGTACGAAAAAGTATATCCGGCTACAACATATCCGCCGTCGGAAGTCTGAATCACTGACTCGCCGTAGTCACTGTCATTTGCCGAGAACCCCGGAATGGCTGTTGCTCCGTAAAAACGGTTCCAAGATACATTACCTGATGCATCAAGTTTGATCAGTAAAATTTTTGTAACAAAACCACCGCTTGGTTTCCTCTTGCCGGCTTCCCCTGAAACCATATAACCACCATCGGATGTTTGGATAATGCTGCGGGCGTAATCCGGGTAAATATTTGGGGCATCAGGATTTCTGATTAGCCTTGTCCATTGCAAATTTCCGGTTGCATCAAGTTTGATTATATAATATTCATTTGACGAGGCCGATAGATTGCCCTGGATAAAAAAATAGGCCGTACCGCATAAAGCAAGCCCCCCGTCAGATGTGGCAGTAATTGAAAAAGCCTGATCTGCTATGGATGCTGTGCCGTAACGCTTGTCCCAAAGCAGGTTGCCTGAAGCATCGAGTTTTACCACATACATATCGTCAGGTGAGCCTCCAAATGAATTGGTTTCTCCTGCCATGGCATAACCTCCATCTGTAGTCTGCACCACCTCTTGCCCGCGGTCTGAACCAGAGCCCCCAACAGCCTTTGTCCATTGTATATTGCCGGTTGCATCTAGCTTGATGAAATACATATCC
>JBIICM010000109.1:0-8317 GCA_044238875.1 Flavobacteriales bacterium
GGCAATACTTTCCGCAGGTTACAACAGGCTTTTCTGAGTTCTACCGAACGGTAAAAGGCGTTGGGGCCATTCGACTCAGTAAACGACTGAAGTAATGCCTGATCAGGGCAAAAGACCTGGATAGGTTTCTGATATTGCTCAATTGTTCTCGACCAGGTACTGTATGTTTCCTGAAAGAGCCGTCCCGTGTCAAGGGTGAAAACCTTAACGGGCAGATGTTGGGTGAAAATATAATGGCTGATCAGCTGATCTTCGATGCTGAAACTGGTTGAAAAAACAATAGAACCGGCAAACCGTTCTGCGAGGAATTTCAGGCCCTCTTCAACTGAAAGATGATCTAGTTCATGGGTTAACGATGCTACCTGTTTCTGTATGTCAACCAATTCTTTCATTTGAAATTTGTTGCATCAATTGTCAGCAGACTACCTGATTTAGATTTGTTTATCTAGTCTTCGGCATTGAAAACTTTGCAAAAGTACCGATATATCAACGCTTTACAAATTTAAAAGATAATATCTATCGGATTAGTCTGTTTTTCAGGCAGATAAATTTCACTTTTTCTAATTGGAGTGATTGAAGGGGGGATTAATTCGCTGGCGTTACAACCGGAATTTTAAAAGATCTGCTTTGGTTGCCGAAGAAAACTGAAACAAGATAGATGCCCTGCGCGGGCGGGATAAATGGAATACGAAGTTCATTCCCCTCAGCTGCGATCAGGGCTTTGTGTATCAATCTTCCTGACAGATCAGTAATCATAATGAATGAAACTTTAATATCAGACCTCAGCACCAATTGCTGTTGCGCATAAAACAGTTGCAGCGAAGATTCCGCCGGTTGCTTATGGCCGGTTATCAGCTGAAATTCATGTGCTCCGATGGTTGTAGGCCTCACCCTGAGGTTGCCTTCAATGTCGCTCAGAAATAGTGAAGTATCTGCCCCAGCTCCTGCTAGCAGCGGATTTGAGGCTTTCCAGCCAACACCATCAATAAACTGCATTTGCGGATCAATGTTCAATCCGTTCTGCTCGCCGCTGGCCGCAGTAAATTCAGTAAAAAGGTTGTAAGTAGTTCCAAACCTAGCCCTGAAAGGGGTGCCCGCCCCTGAAGAGAAATAGCAGTTATTGCCGGCTCCGGCAAGCCCCGATTGGTTGGCAATATTTATTACCAGGCCGGCACTGTTTCCCGTTGCCGTGGAAGCATTCATAAAAATATTATTGATCAGCCATGTATCATCTGCAGCATTGAAGGTGTTATAGCAATTGCTCGATACGCTTGTTCCGCCGGAAACATAAACTGTATTGCTATGATAAAGGTACCAGTTGCTATTGTTCGACTGATAAATTCCATAACTGATACTGCTGGTATTACTAACCTGAACCGAATTATTGGCCACCAGAATTTCCTGACCGGCAACCGATGATGAACCTTCGAAATAAAGTCCATATCCCAGCCGGCCGTTTTCACGTGTAAATACGTAGTTGCCGGTAAGCTGATGAGCGCCGTCGCAATCGTCAAGTTGAATGCCCTTGCAGGATGAATTACCCGACTGAACAGTAGAAACCCTGTTATTGGTGATCTGCAGATTGCCATAGCTTGACAGGTATATTCCTGATCCATAAAAATCATCAATCCGATTATTGCTAATTTTCAATCCGGCCGGTTTACCGGCACTCATTGACAATGCAATGCCATAAGAGCCAAAACGGATGATGTTTTCGAGTATACTGATGCGCTCGCAGTCATTCTCTGGCAGAATTTCATCCGCAAAAATAGCAGCAGCTGCAAAGGCTGTACTGTTGACTTTTGCCCCTTCTATGATGCAGTTTTTAACCGTTAAATCATCGGTATTATCGCTGAGTTCAATGGCACTGTTGCTGCCGGTTCCGGTGTATGAAATTTTTAAATGCTCCAGTTCAATAAAGGTCGCTCCCCTGAGACGGATCACATCAGATGCACCTGCAAACGAAATCTTCACTTTATCGGCATCAGATTGTTCTGACACGAACCTGATTTTTCCGGATCCTGACCCTTTTGCTGTTATCAGCAAGCTTTCAGCATAGTCACCCTCCCGAATAGAAAATGTAACCCCACCGGGATCCGCCCCTTTAACATTGAGGTCAGCAACCGCATCAGTAAGACTTTGATAATCAGGCGAAACTCCGCCAACAGTGAGCGTTCCGGCAAGGGGCTGGGCCATTAAATGTGAAGCCTGAAAGAATATTAAAGTGATAAACAGGATGCGACCTAGAACCATATTTTTTTTGAGGCAAGTTAAAATGATTCCTTCAATTATCCGTGCTGAATGTTGAGAGAAAATGAAACAAATCAGCTAACTATTTCATTATGAATGGCGAAATAAACGCCCGTTTTAGCCAATCAAATTTATTGTTATTTTTTTTATTTAGAATTATTTTAAATTATTTAAAGGTGAGAAAAAAGTATTTTGGCTATTTCTTTCCATATAAATTTGCAGCCGTAAAAAAACGTGCAGGTTACTGAAAGCAAAGGAATATGCGTCATTCAAGCAATCGCTTAATAAATCTTCTGGCAGTTTTTCTTACTGTTACCTTTACTTCATCACAACTTAATGCCCAAGATGCGGCCAAGCTTTTTAAAGCCAATTGCGCATCCTGCCATAAAGTTTCTGATAAGCGGTCAACAGGTCCGGGACTGCTGAACGTAAAATCTCGCTGGCCAGACCAGTCGAAACTTATTGCATGGGTAAGAAACTCCAGCGAGTTTCTTAAAACAGGTGATGCTTATGCGAATAACCTCTTTAAGGAGTATAACGGCACCCTCATGCCGGCGCAGGCATTGTCAGATGCAGAGATTACGGCCATCATTGACTGGGCTGATAAAGGTGGAGACGCTCCTGCTCCTGCTGCAACTCCCGCTGACGGCGCTGCAGGCGGCACACCTGCTGAATCAGATTCAAGCTCTACTCCTTACATATTAATCGGGCTAGGTATTCTGCTGCTCATCCTGATTGCAGTGCTTAGTCAGGTTAAGAAAGCGCTTCAGGCATTGGTATTTGAGCGCAAGGGAATTGTGGTTCCGGAAAAGCCTGACCGAACAGTATGGCAAAGTTTCAGATACTGGGCTTCCAACAATAAAAAACTGGTTGCCATTATCGGCTTTCTTATCATTATCTGGATCATTAAAATTACCTGGAATGCACTGATGGGCATAGGTGTATATCAGGGTTATGCACCTGAGCAACCCATTAAATTCTCACATAAACTTCATGCCGGTGACAATAAAATAGATTGTCAGTATTGCCATGTCGGAGTTGAAAAATCCAAACATGCGACTATTCCTTCTGCGAATGTTTGTATGAATTGCCATAAATATATTCAGGAAGGTCCTGAGTATGGTACCAAAGAGATTGCCAAGATTTATGCGGCACTCGATTTCAACCCTGAGACGCAGCAATACGGGCCTAATCCCAAACCCATTCAATGGATTAGGGTGCATAGCCTTCCTGACCATGCTTACTTCAACCACGCTCAACACGTGAAAGTTGGTAAGATTGAATGTAAGGAGTGCCACGGCGCGGTAGATTCAATGACGGTTGTTAGTCAGTATTCACCACTTACCATGGGCTGGTGTATTAACTGTCACAGGGAAACCGAAGTAGACTTCAAAAGCAATGGGTATTATGAAGAATTGCACAAGCAATTCGTAAATAATCCTGACTACAAAAAAGGCGACAAATTTACCATTGGCAGTATTGGCGGGCTTGAGTGCGCCAAATGCCACTATTGATTTTCCTGTTCTAAACCGGAAGCGACATTATGAGTCAATCGAAGAAATACTGGAAAGGGATCGAGGAACTTCAGGAAACTCCTGAATTTATCAATAACAAAGTCAACGAGTTTCCGGAAGCACTTCCGGAGAGTGCCCTCGCCGAAACTGACAAGTTGGGCGATCTGTCATCCAACAGAAGGGACTTTTTAAAATTCCTTGGTTTTAGTGTAACGGCTGCTTCTCTTGCAGCCTGTGAAGCGCCTGTTAGAAAGGCGATCCCTTATCTCAACAAACCTGAGGAAATCACGCCCGGGATTGCCAATTACTATGCATCCACCTATTGGGATGGTCATGATTTTGCAAGTCTTCTTGTAAAAACACGTGAAGGCCGTCCGATAAAAGTGGATGGCAATGAACTGTGCCCTGTCACCAAAGGCGGTTCAAATGCCAGAATACAGTCGTCGGTTTTGTCACTCTATGACAGTGCCCGCATCAAAGGCCCGCGTATCGGTGGAAATGATGTATCATGGGATGCTGCAGACAAGGAAATTAAATCCAAACTGGAGGCGGTTAAAGCAAAAGGCGGCAATATCCGCATTCTTTCCTCAACGTTGATCAGTCCTTCACTTCTGGCTGCTATCAATGAGTTTTCAACGGCTTATCCGAATACCAAACTGGTACAATATGATGTTCTTTCATCATCAGCCATTATAGCTGCCAATCAGGCAAGTTTTGGTAAAGCGGTGCTTCCCTCTTACCGTTTCGATAAAGCGGATTTTGTTGTTGGAATCGGCTGCGATTTCTTGGCCAACTGGATCAATCCGGTTGAACATGCCGCTCAATATGCAGCGAAAAGACGTCTCGATCCTAAAGAAAAGAAGATGTCGAGACACGTGCAGATTGAAGCGCTGCTTAGTCTTACCGGCTCTAATGCTGATCAACGCATTGCGCTTAAACCATCTGAATTAGGTCTTGCGGCGGTTCATCTGCTCAATAAACTGAGCGGTTCAAACTTTAGCACGAAATCGCTTGGCAATAAAGATGCGCAGATCACTGCCCTCGCCAAAGAACTGAATAACTTTAAAGGGCGCGCCCTTGTTGTTAGCGGAATCAATGATCCTGCAGTTCAGCAGGTTATCAACGCCATCAATATCTACCTTGGCGCTTATGATCAAACAATTGATTTAAACACACCTGATTTCACCAGACAAGGCAACGATGCTGCTATTGCTGAACTTATCGGAGAACTTAAATCAGGAAAGGTTGATGCACTATTCTTCTATAATAACAATCCGGTTTACACCCTGCCTGAATTTAAGGCAGCGCTGGCTAAAGCAGGTTTTTCTGTTTACCTCGGCGATCGTGCAGATGAAACAGGCGCCTTGTGTCAGGTGATTGCCCCTGATCATCATTATTTGGAGTCATGGGCTGATGCTAACCCGCGTAAAGGGATTTATACGCTGGGGCAACCGACCATTTCGCCACTTTTCAAAACGCGGCAAGCTATTGAAAGCTTCCTGACCTGGGCCGGCAATGCAACTAATGCCCACGATTACATCGCCAAATACTGGGAGTCAAATATCTTCCCTTCCGCGGGTAATGGTTTAGATTCTTTTACCGCGTTCTGGAATAAATCATTGCACGATGGTCTGGCATTAATCAGTCAAACTGCAACTTCACCAGCCCCCGCTCAGCCGGCAAATGCAGCGCAACCCACTGCTACTGCTGATATCAACGCTGCAGCATCGGCAATAACATCACGGGCGGCACAAGCTAAAGGCTATGAACTTGTGGTTTATGCCAAAACAGGTATTGGTACAGGTAATCAGGCCAATAACCCCTGGCTGCAGGAGTTCCCTGATCCCATCTCGAAAATAACCTGGGACAACTACTTGCTGATGAATCCGGCTGAAATGGAAAAAAACGGATTTAATTTGCTGAACGGTCAGGAACAACTGGCGGATGTTGTTGAACTTTCTGCCGGAAATAATAAAATACAGATTCCTGTGCAGGCTCAGCCCGGACTTCCCGAAGGTGTTATTGCTATTGCAATGGGCTACGGAAGGTCAGGTGCCGGTAAAACAGCTGATGGTGTTGGTCAGAATGCATTTCCATTTACCACATTGAGCGAAGGTTTTTTGCGGTATGAAGTCAGTGGTGCCAGTTTCGGAGCCAGTGTAGGCAAATATCACCTTGCTTCTACGCAAACGCATCATACCATGATGGGCAGGGACCGTATTGTAAAGGAAACAACCCTCTCCGCCTATCAAAAAGATAGTCATTCCGGAAATGAGCCAATACTTTTGGCCACCAACCTGAAGAATGTTGGTAAAGACGGAAAAGCTAAACCTGAGGAACTGAACCTTTGGCAGGAATTCGAGAACAAGAATCATTTCTGGAACATGTCAATCGACCTCAACGCCTGTAACGGTTGCGGGGCCTGTGTAATTGCATGTACAGCTGAGAACAATGTACCTGTTGTTGGTAAAGACGAGGTCAGAAGAAGCCGCGAAATGCACTGGCTGCGTATTGACCGTTATTATTCCAGCGACATGACGCCTGAACGTGCCGAGAAAGAAGGCATAGGTGCCATTGATAAATTTCTCCAGATGGAGAAACCTGCAACGGTTGACAATCTTGAAGTTGTATTCCAGCCGGTTATGTGTCAGCACTGTAACCATGCACCCTGCGAAACGGTTTGCCCGGTACTTGCTACCACGCACAGTCTTGAAGGTATGAACCAGATGACTTATAACCGTTGTATAGGTACACGCTATTGTGCAAACAACTGCCCGTACAAGGTACGTCGTTTCAACTGGTTCAGATACAATGAAAACCCGGCTTTTGATTTCAATATGTATGATGATCTGGGTAAAATGGTACTGAACCCGGATGTAACCGTTCGTTCACGAGGGGTTATGGAAAAATGTTCATTCTGTGTACAACGCATTCAGGAAGGTAAGCTTCAGGCCAAGAAAGTGGGTGCAAGGGTGAAGGATGGTGCTGTTAAAACGGCCTGTCAGCAAGCCTGTGCAACCGGAGCTATTACCTTCGGTGATTTCAACGATGCTGAATCTGCCATCAGAAAAGCCTATCAGAACGAACGTCGTTACGAGTTGCTTGAAGAAGTCGGTACGCAACCTTCTGTGTACTATCTCACCAAAGTAAGAAACAAATCTGCTGAAGCCTGAAAACAGCCAATCTAAGCATGGAACATCACGCAAGCATAAGAGAACCTTTGATTCTGGGTGAAAAGAGTTATCACCAGATTACAGAGGATATTTCCAGACCGGTTGAAGGAAAAGCCAACCGTCTTTTTAAAATTCTGTTAACCATTTCTTCCATTTTAGCGCTGTGGGGTGTTGGATGTTTTGCCTACACCATCGGCACAGGAATCGGCGTATGGGGTCTTAACAAAACCGTTGGCTGGGCTTGGGATATTACCAACTTCGTATGGTGGGTAGGTATTGGTCACGCAGGTACGCTTATTTCAGCCATTCTTCTGCTGTTCAGACAGCGCTGGCGGATGTCAATTAACCGATCAGCTGAAGCAATGACAATATTTGCGGTAGTCTGTGCAGCGCTTTTCCCGGTCATGCACATGGGTCGCGTATGGATGGCTTACTGGGTATTTCCGCTCCCCAATCAATTTGGTTCATTGTGGGCCAATTTTAATTCGCCGCTTTTGTGGGACGTGTTTGCGATCTCTACCTACTTTACCGTTTCGCTTGTTTTCTGGTACACCGGTCTTATCCCTGATTTCGCATCCATTCGCGACAGACAGGTAAAACCGAGAATGAAAAAAATCTACACAATTCTCAGTTTTGGCTGGAGCGGTTCAGCAAAACAGTGGTCACGTTTCGAAGAGGTTTCACTGGTGCTGGCCGGTTTATCAACCCCACTTGTACTATCCGTTCATACCATTGTATCCATGGACTTTGCTACCTCGGTTATTCCGGGCTGGCATACCACCATCTTCCCTCCTTATTTTGTGGCGGGAGCCATTTTCTCAGGCTTCGCCATGGTACTAACGCTGCTGCTGATTATGCGTAAAGTGTTGCACCTTGAAGATTATATCACCATCAGCCACGTTGAGCTGATGAACAAAATCATCATCCTCACAGGTTCAATTGTTGGTGTGGCGTATCTAACAGAATTGTTCATCTCTTGGTATTCAGGGGTTCCATATGAGCAATATGCCTTCCTCAACAGGGCTACAGGTCCTTACTGGTGGTCATACTGGTCGATGATGACCTGTAACGTGATTACACCTCAGCTATTCTGGTTTAAGAAAATCAGAAAAAGTTTAACCGCAACCTTCATCATTTCCATTTTTGTAAACATTGGTATGTGGTTCGAGCGTTTTGTAATCATTGTTACTTCATTGCACCGTGATTACTTGCCTTCTAGCTGGACAATGTTCCATCCGACATTTATTGACATTGGGATATTCCTCGGAACACTTGGTATATTTTTCACGCTTTTCCTGATTTTCTCGCGCACATTCCCTGTGATTGCGATGAGTGAGCTTAAGACCATTGTTAAGTCAACAGGAGAAAAAAAATCTTCTT
>JBIICM010000009.1:0-28165 GCA_044238875.1 Flavobacteriales bacterium
ACCTTGTTAAAAATCGAGTAAATTGATTTTGGACGCCCCTTGATATCAAACCTGAAACCCTGCTGTTCAAGATTCTGCCGGATAGGATGTATAAACCGGCTGATAAAACGCTTCCGAACCTCATCTGTATTCTTGAGCTTTGTGATGATTTCGTCGAATACCTCCGGCTGGGTATATTTCAAGCCCAAGTCTTCCATCTCGGTTTTTATGGCATACAAACCAAGCCTGTGGGCAAGCGGTGCATAAAGAAACAAGGTTTCTGATGCGATTTTCAGTTGCTTGTCGCGGGCCATGCTGTCGAGCGTGCGCATGTTGTGCAGCCTATCTGCAAGCTTGATTAGTATTACCCGCACATCATCGCTTAGTGTGAGCAGCACCTTTCTGAAATTCTCAGCTTGTATTGAACTACTCTGGTCGAAAACGTTCTCAATCTTGGTCAGTCCGTCAATGATCTTGGTCTCAGTTTCACCGAATAATCTGCGGATGTCTTCAAGGGTAATGTCAGTATCTTCAACTGTATCGTGCAGCAATGCGCAAATTACACCGGTTGCTCCCAGCCCGATTTCGCTGGCAACTATCTGGGCTACAGCAATAGGATGATAGATATATGGCTCTCCTGATTTTCGCCGCATATCCTTGTGAGCATCAAGTGCAAGGTCAAAAGCCTTTCTGATATTTACCTTATCAGGTTTACTGAGCTTTCCGCCCAATGCCCGCAAAAGGTCAGCGTATCTCTTTAAGATTTCCTTTTTTTCCGCTTCCAGAGCTGAGGTCGCAACTGCCATAAAATTGTGATTAATGCCTTATGCAAATTTAGCGAACCGGCAAGGCTTATGGTAAACACATTGCAGGGTATTATGAACGCAGCAATATGAATAGCTTTTTTTGATGAAAGTTTTAACGCAACCGAAATCCGTTGATTTATATCGGATCAGGCTTCAGTAACCATTGTGCGACCGAGATGAATCATCTCAAGTGCTGTAATAGCCGCTTCATCGCCTTTATTGCCATGCTTTCCGCCGCAGCGGTCAAGTGCCTGAGCCAGGTTATCAACCGTTAAAATACCGTAAGTAACCGGCACATGCTGGCTGGCACATAAAGATGCCAGTGCACCGGTAACGCCCTGACAGATGTAATCGAAATGAGGCGTTTCTCCCCTGATTACACAGCCAATACAGATCACAGCATTGGTCGGAGTTTTATCAAGGGCCATCCTTGCAGCAGTAATCAATTCCCAGGCACCGGGCACATAGTGAATGCTGATATTTCTTCTGCGGGCTCCTGAAGCCAGCAAGCGGTCAATACATCCCTGCTCGAGGGCTGCAGTAATTTCTCTGTTCCATTTCGAAACAAGCACTGTAAAATTAAAATGGTCAGCATCAGGTATGCTGACCATTGGGGCTGAAGATAAATTTTGATGTGCGGAAGACATTATTTTGATTGCTGCTGCAGCAAGCCTTCGGCCCTGGCCAGATACTTTTCAGCATCGCGCCCTTCAGTTGTTTGAAAGAAATCTGTACGTAACTTTTTATAAATTTCAATGGCTTTTGCAAAATCATTCAGGTCTTCGTAGGCCAGTGCCGCTTTCATCAGGAAATAAGGGGTGCTCATCTGATTCTCTTCTTTTCCGGCAGCCTGTACATACTGATCAATGGCTTCCTTGGTCTTGCCGAGTTCCATCAGCGCATCGCCCTTCAGACCAATGGCAAATGATTTGCTCAACATATCTTCTCCGTCATAATCCTCAAACTGCGCTATTGCATCCTGATATTTACCGAGGTTAAGCAGGCAAACGCCGGCGTAATATTTCGCAAGATTGCCTGTCTTGGTTGAACCATATTCTTCGATGATATTAAGAAAGCCTGTAAAACTTGTATCTCCATTAAGCGCCAGCTTAAATGAATCTTTCTCAAAATAAGCTTCAGCCTTAAAAACAGCTTCCTGCGCTTCCTGCTCCAGGGGTTTTACATAAAACTCACGATAAGCCATTACAGCGCCTATAATCAGCACTATGGCTGCAAGGGTGCCGAGCAGTTTTTTCTGATTTTTTTCAATAAAAAGCTCAGTTTTGGTGAGCGCGTCTTCAACATTCGCGATCGGATCGCTTGATTCTTTTTTTCCGGACATACCGATATAATTTTCGAGGCGCAAAAATAAGAGAAATTTCATACCAACAACACCACCCGATTCACCGGCCATTATACCTATCTTTACGGCATGTTTCTGAAAGCGCTGCAACTGGTTCAGTTCAGAAGTTATGCCTCAATCAGCCTGAATTTTTCTAATCAGGCGATTTTAATCACCGGCTCAAACGGCACCGGTAAAACCAACCTGCTGGATGCCATTCACCATCTGTCCTTCAGCAAAGGTTTTCTCAATCCGGTTGACAATCAGAATATACGCGAAAACGAAGCATTTTATCTGATCAGGGCAGAACTTGAGTCAGATGGCCAGCTGTTTCAGCTGCATTGCGGGCTCAAAAAGGGGCATAAGAAATCATTCAGGCTCAACGGAAAGGAATATGAGAAGCTTTCGGCTCATATCGGTAAGTTTCCACTGGTGGTGATATCACCGCAAGATATCGGTCTGGTGCTCGGAGGCAGTGAGGAACGACGAAAATTCGCTGATACGGTAATATCCCAATATGATGCCGCCTACCTTGGTCATTTGATTCGCTACAACAAACTTATTCAGCAGCGCAATGCCCTTCTAAAAATGGCAGACGGAGGCGATGAAATGCTGGATGTTATTGATCAGCAGATTATTACGGTGGCCGATCCGATTTATCGCAGCCGGCTCGACTTCCTAAAAAAAATACAGCCCTTGTTCGAACTAAACTACAGCCTGATAAGCTGTGCAGTTGAAAAGGCAGAATTGGTTTACCAAAGCCGGATGCATGATGTTTCAATGGAGCAACTGCTAAAAGAAAACCGCAGAAAAGACCAGATTATGCAGCATACCACTGCAGGGCCTCACCGCGACGATCTGGAAATGACCATCAATGGGCTGCCACTGCGGAAGTTTGCAAGTCAGGGGCAACAAAAAACTTTCCTGATTGCGCTGAAACTTGCCGAGTTCGACCTGATTCATCAGCTCAAGGGTAAAAAACCCCTGCTCCTGCTGGATGATATTTTTGAAAAACTTGATCAGGAAAGAATCACTGCCCTGATCAGCCTTGTAAGCCGTCAGCATTTTGGTCAATTTTTTATCACCGACACGCATGCTGAAAGGGCCGCCGAAATACTGGAGTCGATTCCATGTACCTTCGACCACATTCAGTTGGGTGCAGTTGTTAACGAATTGGCATGAGAAGAAAAGGAAATGATCAGCAGGTAGGTGAAGTCATCGAAATGATGCTGCAGCAGTTTGGGTTGGCCGGAAAGTATCGTGAATTCAGACTAAAACAGTCATGGGCTGAAATGATGGGGCCGATGGTTGCCAACAGAACCGAAGATTTATACATCCGCAACGGAGTCATGTATGTGAAACTAAACTCGCCAAGTCTTCGCAATGAACTGAGTTATGGCCGTTCAAAACTGGTAGCCATGCTCAACGAAGCAGCGGGTAAAGAGGTTATTCATGATATCCGGTTTCAATAAAGTCAATCACCAGGTGCGCAAACTGCTTGAAAAAACCAGTCCAATAAATATTCTTTACCTGGCTTGTGCGGTTGTGATTTCGGCGCAATTGCTCATCACCACACAAACACATCCGAAAGCTGGCTGGCCCACCCTGTACAATAACTATGTGATTTTCAGGATGAGCTTTACCCACCTGATACAAGGGGCGGATCTCTATCAGGCATATCCTTACACCTATTTTGATCTGTATAAATACAGTCCGGCTTTTGCAATCATGATGGCACCCTTTGGCCTGATCCCCGATCTGCTGGGGCTTCCGCTCTGGAACATGCTGAATGCCTTTGTACTGCTCATGGGTATCAGAAAACTTTCGGCACTTGATATTTACAGGCAAAACCTGCTGCTGCTGTTTCTGTTGCCTGAACTTGTCATCAGTTTGCAAAATGCACAGAGCAATGCACTGGTGGCCGGGCTTATGCTGCTTGCCTTCAATTATTTTGAATCCAGACAGGCGGTGCTGGCCACCCTTATGCTGGCCATTGGTACCATGGTTAAAATTTTTCCGCTTGCCGGATTCCTGCTTTTGTTCTTATATCCTGAGCCTGTTAAGGCCATGATTTGGGGCGCCGTATGGCTGTTGCTTTTACTACTTGCTCCGCTTCCTTTTTGCGGTACAGGGGGCATTATTCATGTATATGCCGGATGGTTTGAACTGCTTAAAAATGATCATTCGCTGAGCACCGGGCTTTCGATATTTGCCTGGCTGGAATCGTGGACCGGACTGACCACCGATAAAAATCAGCTATTAGTTTTAGGGGCCGGACTTCTTTGTTTATGCCTTTTAGTAGTCAGGTTAAAACCTGAGCTGAAAGCCGGCAAACAGCTATTTCTTGCACTATTGCTGATCTGGTTGGTAATTTTCAACCATAAGGCCGAATCACCCACCTTTATAATCGCCATGACTGGCGTGGGGCTATGGTATTTTTTCAGTGAAAATGTAAAAGTCTTAGGGCTGATCATGCTGGTAGCTGCTTTGATTTTCACCAGCCTCTCCCCTTCCGATCTTTTTCCGGCCGGATGGAAGAATGGCTGGGTGAAGGATGGTGTCTGGAAAGCTTTCCCCATAATAATTGTGTGGGGTTTGCTGAGCATCCGGTTATGCATTCAACCCATCTTTCTGTTGGCCAGCAACAGGTTCAGAAAAACAGGTACTGATGCCTCCTGAAGTAATTGTATTAATCAACTGATAACCGCTGTTTTGAATTACCTAGCCCATCTTTATCTCGCCGGCAATGATGCCGGATTACTGGTCGGTAACTTTATTGCGGATGCAGTAAAAGGCAAACAGATTGAGCAATTCTCCGAAAGTATCCAGCGCGGCATAAGGTTGCACAGGCAGATTGATATGTTTACAGACAGTCACCCTGTAATCGAACGCGGAAAAGAAGCCCTGCGGCCCCAATACAAAAAATTTGCCGGCATCGTGATGGATGTATTCGGTGATCATTTTCTGGCCCGCAACTGGAATGTTTTTGCACCGGGTGATTTGAACGATTTCTCTGAACAAACCTATATGATGCTCTTCCAGCATCAGGAATTTCTTCCGGAGAAATGCAGGTACACCCTTCACTATATGAGCATGCAGGACTGGTTGGGTAACTACCGCCATATTGAAGGCATAAAGCGCGCACTTACCGGCCTTGCCCGGAGAAGCACCTTTCCATCAGGCATGGAAAACGCCCATAAGGAACTCGAAAGGCATTATCTTTTTTACCAGCAGGTATTTCATGAATTTTTACCCGACCTGATCAGGTTTGCAGAAAGCAACAGGCCTGTGAACCAGCATGGTTAACGGTTTGCGCAAAGGCATAAGACCCGTTTTTTTGATCGAAATTTATCAATTTTAAATCATGTTCCGTTTGCACGAAGTTTTCAACCTAACGACATGCAGGGCCTACGCTTGTGTACTGTTAGTTGCTGGGCGAATTCTTTAATCTCCTTAATTTTTTCGGGTTTTGTCTAGTGTCAAAAACTGTCGCTATATAAACAACGTTTATTTCTATCCAATATATAATCTTGTAATTCCCAAAAAGCAGGTATTGGTAATTATGTGTTGTTGAATTTAATAGGATTTCTTTTTGACCTATTCCTGAATTAGAAGCAAGTATTTCGGTATACTCAATAATATCATTCATCAATTTATTTGCCGTTTATTCAGAGACATTAAGGTTAAAGTAGTCGTAGATATCCTTTAGGCGATTCCTTGATTCATTTGTCCATAAAATTCTCATTTCCAAGATTGAATCTGCTTTTTTAAGTCCTTACTTGATATAACCTTTCCTTCTTTAGCATCATTTTCTGCATTACCAATCATTTCAATAAATTCCTTTTCTGAATAGGGTGTTTTCAACTGTTTCTCCAAGAATTTTAATCGCTCTTCTCTCAGAAGAGACTCAATCTTGGCTATAATTGTCTCATTACTAATATTTAAGAATTCTTCGATTAAATGAAGCTTTCTTCTTTCCACAGCAGCTTTCATAACAGGTTTTTACAAAAATACAAATTCCAGGCAAATCCAGAACGCCTTGCAACTAGCTACCCGGTTAAAGACCGGCTTTATATTATTTTGCTGAAGCCTCTTTTTTAGTTTACACCTGCAGAAAATCGAGTAACTTTGTACGCAATCGTCATGCGCAACCTGTTATTATCAATTTTCGTTCTTGCTGCATTGCTATTTACCCATCAAATAGTTAAAGCGCAGGGTAAGCCGCAGGCAATTTTCAGTACCAGAAATTTTCTGCTCAATGGCAAGCGACCTTACGTTGAAACATACCTGATGATTCGCGGCAGTTCAGTGCGATTTGAAAAAACCGGTGCAGGGAAATTTCAGGGCTCGGTTGAAGTCATGTGCTCCATCAGCAAAAAAGGGAAGGTAACATATACCGACCGTTACAATTTGCTTAGTCCTGAAACAACCGATTCGCTTGGCCGTAGTTTTAATTTTATTGATCAGCAAAGAGTACCACTTGATACCGGAAACTACCTGGTTGAGCTTTCTATACGTGACCTGGTCGGCAAAACGGATGCTGTGAAGGCGTATGACAGCATCATTGTAAATCAGTCTGACGGAATAACATTTTCAGGAATACAACTGGTTGATGCCTACACAAAACCAGAAAAGCCTGGCAAATTAACCAAGGGAGGGTTTGATCTGGTGCCCAGACCACTCGATTACTTCGGAGCAGGCGAAGACAAACTTATCGTTTACACTGAATTATACAATACCCTCAATGTTTTGGGGCCGGACAAGCGCTACCTTGTTCGCTATTGGATTGAAGACCCCAAAAATGGTGCGGTGCAGCAGAGCTTTAGCGGTTTCAGAAAATTTAACAGTTCAGAGGTGGGGATCCTGATGCAGGAATTTAATATAGAACGTTTGGCCAGTGGCACATATCAGGTTGTATTTGAAGCCCGTAATCAGGACAACGAGTTGCTTGCAAGGGCTACCCAATCGGTACTGCGCAGCAACCCCGGACTGATTCTTTCGATGGAGGAAGTTGGCCGCACTGATTTGAACGGCACTTTCGCCGAAGCGATCACCAATAAGGACAGCCTCGCCGAATTCATTCACTCGCTCCACCCTGTTTCATCTATACAGGAGCGCATCTTCGCGGATAACCTTCTTACAGCTGGCGAAGTAAAATTAATGCAGCAATTTTTTCTCACCTTCTGGCAAAACCGGAATACTGCCGATCCCGCCCAGGCATGGCTCAATTACCGTAAAGAGGTGATCAAGGTAAACAGGCAGTTTGGCACCTCTATCCGTAAAGGGTACGATACTGACCGTGGCCGCGTTTATCTGCAGTATGGCTCACCCGATAACAGAACCGAGAGTCTGCATGAGCCAAGCGCCTATCCTTATGAAATATGGCATTATTACCGGCTTGGCAGACAAACCAACCGGAGGTTTGTTTTCTACAATCCCGATCTGGTGACCAACGATTATACCCTGATTCATTCTGACGCTTTGGGCGAAATCATGAACGACCAGTGGCATCTGTTGCTGATGAAGCGCGATACACAAACCAACGACATTGATGCAACCGCTCCAGGTCAGCACTTTGGCACACAGATTCAACAGAATTTTCAGGCACCGCGGTGAAGCTCAGGTATCATTTGGTGCGCATTACAGGCTACCTGCTTGCATTATTGCCATTAAATGCTTTGTACATGCTTGCACGCATTGCCGCTATTATATTTGACCGCCTAACAGGATATCGGAAAGCAGTAATATTTGAAAATCTTAAAAATGCCTTTCCTGAAAAACAGGAAGCTGAAATCAGAACCATCGCAAAACGTTTTTATAGAACTTTTCTGGAAACCATTTTTGAAACATTTAAACTAATGCTTATGAATCCTCGTTTTTTGCCCCCGAGGATTACCCTGATCAACAAAGAGCTGCTTGATGACTACTTTAAGGCTGGAAAATCGGTAATTGCCGTGGGGGGGCATTATGGCAACTGGGAATGGCTGGGGACTGCACTTAAAGCCCTGGTGCCTTTTCGCGTGATAGCGGTGTACAAACCGCTTTCCGACAATGATATTGACAGGCTAATGCTCAGGGCGAGAAGTATAAACGGCACCGAACTGGTTCCCATGAAAAAGGCCTTCAGGGAAATTCAGTCGGGTAAAGGTCCTACCCTGTCGTACCTTATTGCAGATCAGGCGCCTCATCCCGACAATGCTTACTGGACCCGTTTCCTCAATCAGGACACTCCCGTTTTTCTCGGGCCGGAGCGGATTGCAAGACTCACGGGCAGTGCCGTTGTGTTTATGCGGCTGGAAAGATCGCGACCAGGCCATTACAATGTTACCATTCAGGAAATTTGTGCTGATCCCTCCTCAGAACCGGAATATTCAATTACAGAAAAACACGTGAGGGCGCTGGAACAACAAATCATCAACGACCCCGCCCCCTGGCTTTGGTCGCATAAACGCTGGAAACACAAACGCAAACCATGAAAACCGCTGTTGTCATACTCAACTGGAATGGCAGTCACCTGTTGCAGCGTTTTCTGCCCGGCATCATAGCATGTTCAGCAGATGCGGAAGTGATTGTAGCTGATAATGCATCAACCGATGACTCACTGGAGGTGCTTAGCAAAACTTTTCCATCTGTGAGGATTATAAAAAACGAGGGCAATATCGGTTATGCAGGCGGGTATAATACAGCACTGGGGCAAGTAGATGCCGATATATTTGTGCTGCTCAATTCCGATATTGAAGTAACACCGGGCTGGATAGAGCCGGTAGTTGAGCTCTTTGAACATGAGCCCTTACTGGCCGCAGCACAGCCAAAGATCAGGGCATTTAAACACCGTAACCATTTTGAGTATGCAGGTGCATCCGGTGGCTTTATTGATCGCTTTGGTTACCCCTTCTGCCGGGGAAGAGTTTTTGAAGTGCTCGAAGAGGACACGGGCCAGTATGATGATGTGAGGGAGGTATTCTGGGCTTCAGGGGCCTGCCTTTTTGTAAGGGCAAGTCTCTTCAAGGATGTTGGTGGTTTCGATGAAAGTTTTTTTGCCCACATGGAAGAAATTGACCTCTGCTGGAGGCTGAAAAATCAGGGATTCAAGGTGATGGTGCAACCGGCCTCGGTGGTTTACCATATAGGTGGAGGAACACTGTCAAAATCAAATTGGAGAAAAACCTATCTGAACTTTCGGAACAACTTGGAGCTGATTTACAAAAACATTGAAGATAAATACCTGCTTCGCAGCCTCTTTCTGCGAATGTACCTCGATGGCTTAGCGGCGGTTAAATTCCTCTTTTCAAACGGTTTCTCACATTTTTTTGCAATTATCAGGGCTCACCTGCATTTTTACAGACTACTGCCGGAGATCCGGCAAAAAAGAAGAAAATTAAGAACCATTGCACATGATCGCAATAGCGAGGGTGTTTACCTCGGCTCAATTGTTGCCAGCTATTTTCTCAGAAAAAAACGAACCTTCAGGGAAATCATCGGCTGAAAAAGAAGGGTGGAAAGCATCTTTCGTTTTTTGAAAGCGGGCATTTCAAATCACCCTCAATGAATACAACCTTAAACGAGCTACCCTTCAGCTTGGGTAAAGTTCCTGTATGGATGCCGCTCGGGTAAATCTTCCAGTGGAATACGGTCGGCTCTGCCATTTTCCCTAAACTCAGAAACAGTGATGCCGGTTACCTTTTTAAACTGATTACTGAGGTATTGTACACTGCTATATCCCATCATATAAGCAATTTCAGAAAGGGTAAACTCATTATTGATCATCAGCTCCTTTGCCCTTTCAATTTTTAGCATGATCAGATATTTTTCAAGCGTATGGCCGGTTACCTTAGAAAAAATACGGCTGATTTTCTCATAAGGCATTTGCAGCTTATCGCTGATATAATCAGAATTACGAATCAGCGAACTAAGGTTATTGGCTCCGAAAATTAGCTCAACTGCAGCAAGTTTTGCATTTTCAGTGGTAATGGAATCCGTATCACTGACCAATGGAAATCCGGCTTCACTAAGCTTTTTTTCAATACTGAAAAAATCTGTTTTTTGCGGATCGAAGCGCAAACCCACCTCGCCCATTTTTACATATATAATCTCAACCCCATCCATACCCCGAAGCTCTAAATCCAGCAGTTTGATGCAACTGCGCGTAAACATGTTTCTTAAATGGAAAAAACGTTCCAGCATGCTCTAATCAGATGATTCTAAAACAAGGGGCAATTCTTATACAAAAATCTAAAAAAAATGGCTTGATTATTGTTTAAGGCTTATAAATTTGATACCCCATGAAAAGTTTACTCTGCGCAACGCTACTCGCATTTTCTCCATTGTTTAATTGGGCACAACCTGTTTCAACAGATGAAAACTGGACGCCAACCATCAAATTCACTGCATCAGAACATAATTTCGGATCTATTCCGGAAGGCCCAAAAGCTTATCATGAATTTCAATTTACCAATACAGGCAGAGAGCCTGTTATAATTGAAAAAGCTGAGGCCTCCTGTGGCTGCACCGTGCCCGAAATATCAAAAGCCCCGGTTCCGCCAGGTAAAACAGGCACAGTAAAAGTTGAATACAATTCAGAGGGCCGTCCGGGCAATTTTGACAAAACCATAACCGTACACGTTAAAAGCGGCGTAAATAAAGATAAAAGTGGTACTGTTTTATTAAAAATCAAAGGAGCAGTAACAACAAAAAGTGAAAAAACAGGCGAAAATTCAAGTCCGCAAAAGCCGGTTCAATACAAACCGGTAAAAAATAAATGAAGTGTCTTTTGAAAATTCCTTTCCATTTTTAACATTTGCAAACCAATCTAAATAAATAACCTACCTTTGTTAAACTGAACAAACCAAACTTTCATGAAACGCATCCTTCTTTCAATTGCCTGCGCAACCATCGGGTTTACCGGATTTGCCCAACAACCGGCATCAACTGATCAAAATTGGACGCCCAGCATCCAGTTCGATAAGGAAACACACGACTATGGTACAATTAAAAACGGTGCCGATGGAACCTGTGAATTCAAATTTACCAACACCGGCAAAGAACCTATCGTAGTTACCAATGCACGCGGTTCATGCGGATGTACCGTTCCTGAATGGCCCAAAGAACCCATCGCTCCCGGAAAGTCAAGTTCTATCAAAGTAAGCTATGACACGAAACGTACCGGTGCCATCAATAAAAATGTAACGCTTACTGTTCAAAATGCCGGAAAAGACAAGACCGGCACCAAAATGCTTTATATCAAGGGAAATGTTGAACCTCCACCGGCCGATGCAGGCATGCCTGAGAAAAAAGGCGGAATGGCTCCGGTAGAGCATTAATTTAGTTTTTTTTTCAGACCTTTGAGCCCCGTTTAATCGGGGCTTTTTTTATGCCGTCAATTTCAGTCAAAGGTAAGGCAATGCCTTCCTCCCCTATTCGTAAACTGGTTCCTTTTGCAGAAGCTGCCAAATCCAGGGGTACCAGCATCTACCATCTAAACATCGGCCAGCCGGATATCGAAACCCCTGCAGTAGCCCTTGATGCTATAAAAAACAATAACCTGAAGGTTATTGAATACAGCCATAGTGCGGGAATGGAATCCTACCGGAAAAAACTGGCCGGCTATTACCAAAAAAACAATATCGGGGTTGACCATCATCAGATCATCATTACAACAGGTGGATCAGAAGCCCTTTTGATGGGTATCATGAGTTGCCTTGATCCGGGCGATGAAATCATCATTCCAGAGCCATTCTATGCCAATTACCTCAGTTTTGCGATGGCTGCCGGAGCAAAGGTTATACCGGTGCGTTCATCTATCGAAAGCGGATTTGCCCTGCCCCCTGTTGAATCGTTCGAGTCGCTGATCAGCAGCAAAACCAAGGCGATCATCATATCCAACCCCGGCAACCCTACCGGCTATCTCTATTCGAAAGAAGAACTGGAGAAGCTAAGAGACATTGTTAAAAAGTATGATCTCTATCTATTTTCAGATGAGGTTTATCGTGAATTTTGCTACGATGGCCATGTTTTTTATTCTGCCATGCAGCTCGAAGGCATTGAAAACAATGTTGTTTTGATTGATTCTGTATCCAAACGCTACAGCATGTGTGGTGCGCGTATCGGAGCACTTGTCACCAGAAACGCAGAAGTGTTACAAACTGTTCTCAAATTCGCACAGGCAAGGCTAAGTCCGCCTACCTTCGGACAAATTGCTTCAGAAGCAGCGCTCGACACCCCTGATGCCTATTTCAAAGAGGTGATCAATGAATATACAAACCGGAGAAATATCCTCGTTGAAGGTCTGAATAAAATTCCAGGTGTTTACTGTCCTAAGCCCCAGGGCGCATTTTATGCCATGGTAAGACTTCCGATTGCAGATGCTGATCATTTTTGTCAGTGGCTGCTTGATTCATTCTCGTTTGAAAATGAAACCATCATGCTCGCACCTGCTACAGGTTTTTATGCTACACCTGATGCGGGCAAAGACGAAGTTAGAATAGGTTATGTGTTGCGTACCGCCGACCTTCAGCGCGCGGTGCGTATTCTTGAAGAAGCGCTGAAAGTTTATCCATTTAACACACAAAACAAGGAAAATGAGTCTGCTCGTTATCGGCACAGTAGCGTTTGATGCTATTGAAACACCCTTTGGCAAAACCGACAAAATTGTTGGCGGCGCTGCTACGTTTATCAGCCTCGCGGCGTCCTACTTTACCAAAAACATAAATCTGGTTTCGGTGGTAGGTGATGACTTCCCGCGCGCAGCCATTGATATGTTGGGCAAAAGAAGCATCGGAACTGAAGGATTACAAATCAAGCCTGGAGAAAAAACCTTTTTCTGGAGTGGCAGGTATCACAACGACATGAATACCCGTGATACGCTTGATACCCAGTTGAATGTGCTCGAAACCTTTGATCCGGTGATTCCTGAGGTTTATCAAAACTGCGAATTTCTGATGCTGGGTAACCTGGCGCCATCGGTTCAGCAACTTGTACTCAACAGGCTTCAAAATCGCCCCAAACTGGTGGTTTTAGATACCATGAATTTCTGGATGAACATTGCTTTGCCGGAATTAACCGCCCTGCTGAAAAATGTGGATGTACTCACCATCAATGATGAAGAGGCCCGTCAGCTTTCAGGTGAATACTCGCTGGTAAAGGCTGCTCAGAAGATTCTCAACATGGGTCCGAAATACCTCATCATCAAGAAAGGAGAGCATGGTGCACTGTTGTTTAACCGTGATCAGGTATTTTTTGCCCCTGCCCTGCCTCTGGAAGATGTGTTTGATCCAACAGGAGCCGGTGACAGTTTTGCCGGAGGATTCATTGGATACCTTGCCGAAACGCAGGACATATCATTCGACAACATGAAGCGAGCTGTAATTTTCGGATCGGCCATGGCCTCCTTCTCAGTGGAAAAGTTCGGCACCGAACGCATTCAAAACCTCAGCAGTGAAGAGGTTGATACACGCGTACAACAATTCATTGATCTGGTGCAGTTCGACATTACCTTGGTGTAAATAGTATCAACAAGTCTGATTGAGCATATCGTTGGTCTTGACCAACGACGGATGGCTATTCGGCTTTACTGCGCTGCGGCGCTGAGTTGGTGTTGACCAACGACGGATGGCTATTCGGCCATACGGCGTTACGGCATTCAGGCGAAAAAAATGAATTTTAAAAATCAGGGCACGCTAAATTTCATATCTTCGAATAACCAAAAAATCGTAAAACCCATGAAGCTCAACTTTACATTCAACATCAGGCAGCTATTCCCTTTATTGGGATTGGTGATGCTTCTGAATTTTCAGATTTCACAAGCCCAAACCGGCCTTACAGTTAAAACGCTGCAAATCACACGTTCATGTAAGGATGACGGAACGGCTTTGCTTTCGGTCACCGGAGGTGTTCCGCCCTACAATGCTTATTGGATTGTATATGGTCAATCGCCAGTTGGAGGCAGTATGGATACTGTTGCTACCGGATTGTCTGTTAATAATTTAAAACCAGGCTATTATCAGGTAAAGATTACTGACAGTAGCACTCCTAATCCGATCAGTGCATTTCACACCGTATGGATTGAGGGAGCCTTTAATATCAGGCCATCCATCAGTGCTGCCACCTGCTCAAATGCCAATGGGAAGATTGTTGTTACCATTTTTGACACCAGTTCAAGCCGTAAAGGTCCTTACAGCTATGAGTGGAGTAACGGAATAAATAATTTAAACAGCCCTGAAATGCGCGATTCAATTGTTAACCTGATTGCTGGCTCCTACACCATTAAAGTGACCGATGGCAATGGTTGTTTTGTAAGAGGGGGCGGTGGTGTAAGCGGAACTACGAATCCTGAAGGCTTTCTGGTCTGGAGCAATTCGCCTATAACCACTGCGCAATCAGCTACTCCTTCGAATTGTTTTGATGGCACGGCCAAGGTAACACCAGCCAATGGTACTGCGCCATATACCTATTTATGGAACACCATTCCGGTGCAATCTGGCCAGACAGCCACCGGCCTTTCACCCGGTATTGCTGAAGTTACCGTAACAGATGCTGTGGGCTGTTCGCGCAGGGTTTTCATATCTGTACCTGCCGGACCTAATTCACTGCAGGCGAACAGTTCAATTGTTCCGGAAACCTGTGATCAGTCGAACGGAGCTGTAAATCTGACGGTTTCAGGTGGACAAGCGCCCTACAGCTATACCTGGAGCAACGGAGCTTCAACTGAAGACATCAATGGATTAGCATCAGGATATTACAACGTTCAAATCACTGATAATAAAGGTTGTAAAATCAAAATCTTTAAGTTTGTTGCTAAAACAAGTCCGATGCAGGTTGATGTTACCGGCACTGCACCCGGCTGCAATCTGTCGGACGGTCAATTACTTTCGTCGGTTACCGGTGGGGCCGCACCTTATGTTTACTTATGGAACAATGGCACATCAACCAATGCCAACTATACCAATGTACCCAAAGGATATTATTACCTGCAGGTGACTGATGCGAATGGCTGTAAAGGATCTGATTATCTGAATCTGAAAGAACCTGAGTCATGCAAGGCGCAGATTCGCGGCCGTATTTTCAATGACCTGAATGGTAATTGTCAGCTGGATAACGGAGAGGGTGGCCTGGCCAATGTAATTATTTCAGCCACTCCCGGCGCTCATTATGCGAGTACTGATCAGGATGGATTTTATTCATTAAGTGTTGAAACAGGCACTTATGATGTGAAGGCAAATGTGCCATCGTTCTGGAATCAGGAATGTCCTTCAGGACCTGCGACTATTCAGGTAAATGCCAATAATCCGGGAAGTGTTTACGGAGGTAATAATTTTTACCTCGTTCCTGATTCGGTTTTCAATGATCTTCAGGTATTTGTTTCCAGTGGGCCGGCTCGTCCCGGATTTAACATGACCTGGTATATTACAGTCAGAAATGCGGGTACAACCACCCTTACCCCTACTCTTGAGTTTACCCATGATCCGATTGTCAATTATATTTCTTCAAATCCTGCTGCCGGCAATTACAATGCAGGTGCAAAAAAGTTAACATGGAATGTACCGGCTATGACACCGCAGTCGAACAGGAGTTATTTTGTAATCACCAAATTGCCGGTGAATGCTATGCTGGGTGATTCGGTGAGATCAAACGCTAAAACAATGATTACGGGTAATGATGTAAACCCCACTGACAATGAGGATTTTTATGCCAGATTGATTACCGGTTCATACGACCCCAATGATAAATTAGTGAGGCCGCAGGGTTTGGGTGATCAGGGCAATATTGAGTGGGGTGATTCATTGCTTACTTACCGTATCCGTTTCCAGAATACAGGAACAGATACTGCATTCACCGTTGTGGTAAGAGACACACTTGATCAGGATCTTAACATTCCGAGTTTTAAGTTAAAAGGCACGAGCCATCAGGTGGCATATACTTTATCGGGTGAGGGTATGCTTGAATTTACCTTCGACAACATTCTTCTTCCTGATAGCAATATCAACGAGCCATTAAGCCATGGTTACATTGAATACACAATTAAAAGAAGATCAGATGTTGCAATGGGTACGAAGTTCACAAATGCAGCTTCCATTTATTTTGATTTCAACCCGCCCATCCACACCAATACCACATTGAACACCCTGTATGAAGGTACTGTTTCAACCGGCATGGTTGATCCTTTGGCTTTGAGTATTTGGCCGAATCCATCGGTTGCGGGCAGCAGGTTAACTTTTATGTTGCCTGAACCAGCGCCGGCCGAATTGCAAATCCATGATTTGCAGGGTAGACTTGTTTATCAGCAACAGCTTGGCATTATTGGGACAAACCTCCAGCAGATTGAATTGAATAGCCCGCAAAGTGATGCTGCAGGAGGTGTTTATCTGGTAACGGTTAAAACGCCTGATTTCAGGATGAGCCGCACATGGATTGTTCAACCATAATGAACGCCACGGATAGCTTTATCAAAAATTAGGGAAAGTTTTTAGCCTGATTTCTGACGGGAAGCTTTCCCTGATTTTACTCCAATAAAAAAAGGCCGGCTGCAGTTGCAGCCGGCCTTTTACAATCCTGTAAGCCGGGTTCTGTCAACACCTTTTGGGTGTTGTCCCTGTCATTGATCTGGGCCGACCGTCACCAGCCGGCTCAAGCAACCTACCCGCAGCGCAGATCCGAAGATCACTGACGGGTCGCCAAGCCGCTGCCTATTTGGTTTTTCAACCCCTGAGGTTTACCATCCGTACTGTCACCAGGCCGGTCGTGGGCTCTTACCCCGCGTTTTCACCCTTACCCTTTGCCAGGCAAAGGGCGGTATATTTTCTGTGGCACTTTCTGTTCCCGCCGGAGCGAGACCTTCCTGTTAGGAAGCAGGGTACCCTGTGTTGCCCGGACTTTCCTCATCCCGGAAGATTCCGGGACGCGACAGAGCAGACTGCATGACAAAGTTACGCAGAAAATTCAGCCTTTCAGTCTGATTTCAGTGGCACCGTAGCCATATTTTCCGTAAGCGGCATCGCTGAACTCAACAGATCTGTTTTTCAGTATCTTTCTGATTTCCTCCCGCAGGCGCCCCTTGCCTACCCCGTGAATGGCAACAAATTTTCTGATCCTTCGCTCAACGGCTTCATCAAGGCATTGCTCAAAATAGCGCAACTGGTAGGAGATCATTTCAAAATTGTCCATCCCTGCAGTTGAGTCAAGCAGCTCTTCAAGGTGCAGATCAACCTCAAATACGGCATCTCTTCCGGCCTGTAATAGCCAATTGCGCTGATTCGCAGGTGGTTTGCCGGGGGCTGCAACAGGCTCCTTATCATGAAAAACCGTTGCAGGTTGAACATCGGGATAAAAAGGGAATTGCAGCATGCGGTAAGCGCCGGCCTGATCCCATGCCCAGCGGTCAGGATCGGCAAGCAGCGGAGAGCTGTGCCTTACAAAGCCAGACCATACGCCCGGTAAAAAACCGGCCTGACGCGGCAACGGTATCACCCGCAGGTAGAAGCGATCAATCGTGGTAATACCCGTAAATGGCATGGTAGCGGCAGCGCAGGCCTGCAGCGGAGCAAGCGTAAACTGACCAATAAACCTGTAGTTTTTATCTTCTGCCGCATAAATGATTAGGTTAAAATGCTCTCTCAAACCATTGATCAGGCTGAGCTGAACGGTATCGCGGTTAAGCAGGGTAATAGTAAGTGAAAGCGCCTCGGCCGCCACTGCTGACTGCACCGGAGCTTCAGTTTTGGGCAGCATATTTCTTTGGCCAACCACCACCAACTTGGCGGGCAGGTATGGGATCACGAATCCGTCTGCAGTTTGCACCAGGGCATTGCCCTGCCGGTCAAATCCGGTGACAATACCTTCGCCTTTTTCATCAAGAAAGCGAACCTCATCACCTTCAATGATATGTGGGTCAGGCCTGCCCATTTTTCCTGAATTGTTCCAGTTTATGGCGGATGATTTTGATCAGGGCATTGCTTTCATCCTCAGAAAGCTGTCTTCCGAAAGTTACCTCGGCACCGCTGCACTGAAAACCGATGGTTTCTCCACCCACTACCCAGAATGAACTGTAGAAATTGCGTGCAAACAGGCCTTTCTTAACCTCTACATTATGTAATTGCTGGATCAGGGATGTATCGTATTTGCGTACTAGCCCCCTTTTGTTGATTTCGAAGCTCAGTTCAGTGCATTCAGGGCTGAACCGAATCACCTCTTTTCCGGATTTGCGCCAGAGCCATGCATTGAATATCCTGTATTCGAACCAAACCCAGAAAGCCAGCCACACAAACATAAAGATGCGCTGATCAGAAGAAAAGGTACTTGTGGCTAGTTCGATAATTACAAAAAGACCGGCGAGCGACCAGGCCAGCAGCCAGCCGCTGAGCAGGGTGAACTGCCAGGAAGGAATCCTGCCGGAAATATGTATTATGAGGTTTCCGGGTTCATCCTTGATATGCACCCTTGAAGAGAATACCGATTTTGACTTTTTCATCCTGCAAATATCCTTAATTATGGCCTTTGCTACGCGTTCAGATAATCTTCGATGGCCAATAAAAGCTGTTTCATCTCTGCTTTCTCAATACAGTATGGCGGTGTGATGTACAAAACGTTACCCAGCGGCCTCACATAGATACCCCGATTTAAAAACCAGCGGCCAATAGCTGCTGCATCGTCGTTCATGTAACCGGCCGGCTGATTGCTTTTTAGTTCGAGTGCCAGGATGCAACCTTGTTGTCTGATTTCAGCCAGGCGTGGATGGCCGGCAAATTTCAGGGCAAAATCTGCCATCATTTCCGATATCATAGCCACCGAAAATTTAAAGTCATCCGCTTCAAAAAGATCAAGCGAGGCATTGGCAGCAGCACATGCCAGCGGATTGGCCGTATATGAGTGTCCGTGAAAAAAAGTTTTATACTTATCGGTACTTCTGAAAGCTTCGAAAAGAAAGCCGGGAACCGCAGTAACAGCAAGGGGTAAAAAACCTCCGGTAAGGGCTTTGGAAAGACAAATGATATCTGGCTGATTCATAAGAACAGCAGAGGCGAACCAGTTGCCTGTGCGAAAGAAACCTGTAAAAACTTCATCGGCGATGGTAATGGTGCCGGCAGCGCGGCAGATACCAATCATTTCAGACAATGTGGCTGCATCGTGCATGCGCATGCCTGCAGCACCCTGCACAAGTGGTTCAAAAATGAAAGCAGCTGTATCACCTGCCGAGAGAGCGGCGTGCAATTCAGCAATGGCCATTGCTTCCATACCGGGTTCAGGCGCCTGAATAAAATGTGGTTCAAACAGAAAGGGCGCGAAAGGCAGGTTAAATGCATTTCGTTCAGCCACCGACATACCGCCCATTGTATCGCCGTGGTAGGCATTTCGGAAGGCAATAATGCGTTGCCGGCTGACACCCTGATTGTAGAAATATTGAATGGCCAGCTTGAGGGCAACTTCTACGCTGGTTGAGCCGTTGTCGGAGAAGAAAATTTTTTCCTGGTTTCCGGGCAATAGGGCCAGCAGTCGTTCAGCAAGTCTTATGGCCGGCTCATGCGTAAACCCGGCGAAAATGATGTGTTCAAGGGTTTCAGCCTGCCGGGCAATGGCGGCGGCAATATGCGGATGAGCATGACCGTGCGCATTCACCCACCATGAAGCGGTGGCATCGAGCAATTTCCTGCCATCGTGCGTGTAAAGCCAGCTACCTGATGCCGATTTCAGCGCCAGGGGTGCATCAGCGAGTTGAACCTGTGTAAAGGGGTGCCATACAGAACGCGCATCGCGCTGAATCAGATCCATAAGGCAAGAGAGATAATTAAGCCTGCTGTCACTGTGCGGTGCGGATGCCGTTTGGGGGAGAAAATATGATTTGGTTAAAACTCAAGGTTTTTGGGTGTTCGCGGAAAAGGAATCACATCGCGGATATTTGACATCCCGGTTACAAATAGCACCAGCCGTTCAAAGCCTAATCCGAAGCCGCTGTGCGGAACGGTGCCAAATTGCCGTGTCTCAAGATACCACCAAAGGCTTTCGCGGTGGATGCCCATCTCATCAATACGGTCGCTGAGTTTTTCATAACGCTCTTCACGCTGCGAACCACCAATGATCTCTCCAATCCCTGGAAAGAGAACATCCATTGCCCTTACTGTTTTGCCATCGTCATCCTGCTTCATATAAAAAGCTTTGATTTCTTTGGGATAGTTGGTGAGGATAACCGGCTTTTTAAAATGTTTCTCAACCAGGTAGCGCTCATGTTCACTTTGCAGGTCAATACCCCATCTGACGGGGAATTCAAACTTTTTTCCAGACCTTTCAAGAATGCCAATTGCCTGGGTGTAGGTGAGTCGCTCGAAATCATTTTCAGTTACAAAGCGGAGTTTTTCAGTCAGGGCCATCGGTGAACGGTCTTCCTTTCTGAGCTGGCTTTCTTCTTCGGTCTGCCGTTTTTCCAGGAATGAAAGATCATCGGCACAATGTTCAAGTGCATAGCGGATGAGGTATTTCAGAAAATCCTCCGCAAGGTTCATATTATCGTCCAGTTCAAAGAAAGCCATTTCAGGCTCAATCATCCAGAATTCGGCAAGATGCCTCGCTGTGTTTGAGTTTTCAGCCCTGAAGGTAGGTCCAAAAGTGTAAACCTTTGACAGGGCAAGGGCTGCCAGTTCGGCTTCCAGCTGACCTGATACAGTGAGGTTGGCTTCTTTTCCGAAAAAATCCTGAGAAAAATCAACAATTCCATCGGTAGTTTTAGGTGGATTGGCAGGATCGAGCACACTGACCCTGAACATCTCTCCGGCCCCTTCAGCATCAGAACCTGTAATGATGGGTGTATGCACATAGAAAAAATGCCTGTCGTTAAAGTATTTATGAATGGCAAAAGCCAGCGAATGGCGTATGCGCAAAATGGCACTAAAGGTGTTTGTGCGAGGTCTGAGATGGGCTATCTCGCGCAGAAATTCAAGTGAATGTTTTTTCTTTTGCAGCGGAAACAATTCAGGGTCAGCTACTCCCAGTAATTCAATCTGTTCGGCAAGCACTTCAACGGCTTGTCCGCTACCCTGTGAAGCAACCAGCTTACCGGTAACGCGCAAACTGCAGCCGGTTTGCACCTGCTTCAGCTGCTCCTCGCTGAACTGTTTCATATCAGCCACCACTTGCAGGTTATGGATCACTGAACCATCATTGAGGGCAATGAAGGTAATTTCTTTGTTGCCCCGCTTGGTTCTCACCCAACCCTGCACCGTAATTTGCCGGTTATCTGGCGCTGATTTCAGCCAGTCGGCTATGCGTTCTCCTTTGAATGTCTGGCCCATGAATTTTGAGTCTTTTTTAATTAAACAATTTACGCAGTTCCTTAATCATGCTGTTTTCGGCCTCATTGGTTCCGTGAAAAGAGTCAGCAATTGCAGTTGCTGTTTTCAGAATCATTGATTTATAGGGTGTGGTAAAAAGATATTTGTGCTCATTAAAAAAACCTTTGAACCTTGAGAAACTCTCCTCACTTGATGGTTGTTTTTCGAGCAGAAAGTCGAATACAATTTCGATCTGATAGGCTGAGTCGGTTCCAAAGGCATCTGTTGCATCATCTAACTGCAGCCATTCGGCACGAATAATATTTTTCAGCTGTTCAGTTTCCTGCTTGCGCACACTGTTATCAGCTGCCGCAAGGGCATAAAATAGTTTACCGATATTTTGGTATAGTTTGTTCATTAAGGCTTCAGATGGTTTCATGCTATATTTTTTTGCCAAAAGTAAGCAAAGAAGGATAAGCCGGCAGCATCACCCTGCGATTAGGGAGGCCTTTAAATTATTGCATAATGCGCTTTAAAGTCTGGAATGGATTTATCAGCAAAACTTTGCTAAATAAAGTCACTTTATGACTCATAATACCTGTAGGTTTTGTTGATTTAAAAAATGTAGTTTTGGCGGCAAAACCATTTTTACATGAAAAAACTCACCATCACACTTCTGATTATTTTTTCACTGATCAGCGCACCGTTTTATGCGCAGACGTTAAAAGTTCCGGCACCCAGCCCGCTTCAGACGCTGAAACAAAACTTTGCACTCGGTGAAATTAGTATTGAATATTCGCGCCCACTTGTTAAAGACAGGGTGATTTTCGGCGACCTTGTTCCCTATGGTAAAATCTGGCGAACGGGGGCGAATGCTTCCGCCAAAATTACATTCACTGATGAAGTTAAACTTGAAGGTGTTCAGGTACTGCCCGGCACTTATGCACTTTACACCATTCCAGGGAAGGACACCTGGGAGGTAATGCTTTACAAAGACCTTAATCTTGGCGGTGATGTTGCCGGCTATAAAACCGAAAATGAAGTACTGAGATTAAAGGTTAAGCCGGCGGCACTTTCAGAGTTGACGGAGTCGTTTACCATCCAGATCAATAATGTTAAGTCAAACAACTGTCGTATAGATTTATCATGGGAAAAGACAAGGGTTTCATTGGCGGTTTCGGCCGATATTGATGAGCGAATCATGAAAAACATTGACAAAGCGCTTTCGGTTGATGGAAGACCTTACTACCAAAGTGCAAACTATTACTATGAAAACAATAAGGATCTGGTAAAAGCCCTTGAATGGATTAACAAGGCGGTGGAACAAAACCCGAAAGGTTACTGGATTATGCTGCTGAAGGCTAAAATTCAGCTCAAGGCCGGTGATAAAAAAGGGGCAGCTGAAAGTGCAGGAAAGACAATTGAACTGGCCCAAGAGGCACAAAGCGATGATTATGTAAAGATGGCTGAGAAAATAATTGCCGACAGCAAGAAGTAAAGGTTCATCATTGTATTGAAAAAGGTCGTTGAAATTTTAGGTCAGCGACCTTTTTTATTTTCCTGCAAAGTGGAGTGTGCGCTGAATCAGCAGGGCCAAAATCATCACCAGCAAACAGCCGATTACATTCAGCCATAAAAACGCGGCAACGTTAAAATACCAGGCGAGTACCACACAGATTTGCGATAAAATGGCAGCGTAAAAAACAGATGTGCCGTTTATTTTTTTCATGTAAAAGGCAACCAGAAAAATCCCCAGCACAGTTCCGTAAAAAAAGGAGCCCAAAATATTTACCGCTTCAATCAGGTTGCCAATGCTGCGCGCATAAAATGCCACAATAACGCAGAAAATACCCCAGAGTAGTGTTGCCGCACGTGAAACTAGGAGGTCAGATTTTTCAGAAGCCTTGTTCCGGTTAATTTTTTTATACAGATCCACCACGGTTGTTGAGGCAAGTGCATTGAGTCCGCTTGCCGTTGAGCCCATAGAGGCTAAAAAAATAACAGCAATCAGCAAGCCGATTAATCCATGCGGAAAATGTTTCATCACAAAGCTCAGGAACACATAATCGGTATCGTTGGTATCGGCGGAGGGGTTGTTTTTGCTGATCAGCCCGATGCTTTTTTTCCGGATGTCAACTGCCTGTTTTTCAAGTGCCATCAAATCGCGGCGGGCACTTGCTTCGGCCATCTGATCATGATTCAGCAGCGCTTCCGATAAATTATTCATTACGGTTGACTTTGCCTTACCGATGGCTGCATATTCGTATTCATATTTTTCGAAAGCGGCTGCGTATGGTCCGGCCTTTACAAGTTCAACTTCGGCCTGATTGAAAAAAACCGGCGCCTGATTATATTGGTAAAAAACAAATACAAGCACGCCTGTTAATAGAATCAGGAATTGCATGGGTATTTTTACCATGCCATTAAACAATAATCCCAGACGACTTTCACGCACTGAACTACCCGTTAAGTAGCGCCCCACCTGCGACTGGTCGGTGCCAAAATAACTCAGCTGAAGAAAAAAACCTCCGATTAGTCCCGACCAGATATTGTATTTGTTGCTGAAGTCGAAATTCAGATCAATAGCTGTAGTTTTTCCAGATGCACCTGCCAGATGTAATACCTGATGCAGATCATTGCCGGGCGGCAGCAGGCGAAGCACCAGCCATGCACTGATGAAAAGTCCGGAAAACACCACCAGCATTTGTAGAAACTGGGTGTGCGAAACGGCTTTTGTACCACCGTAAACTGTGTAAATGATTACCAGTCCGCCAATGAGCAAAATTGTATAGTTGCTGTGCATTTGAAGTATTGACGACAGGATGATGGCAGGTGCGATAATGGCTACCCCAGTTGAGAGCCCGCGCTGCAGCAGAAAAAGAAATGCGGTGAGCAGCCGTGTACGACCGTCAAATCTTTTTTCAAGAAACTCATAGGCTGTGTAAACGTTGAGCTTACTAAAAGCCGGCACAAAAGTTACACAGAGCACCACCATGGCAAGGGGCAGTCCGAAATAGAACTGTATGAACCGCATGCCATCAGAAAACGCCTGACCGGGAAGCGAAAGAAAGGTGATGGCACTGGCCTGGGTAGCCATCACTGAAAGACCCACATGGTACCATTTCATTTTGCGGTCGGCCAGCAAAAAGCCACTGATATTATTTGTTCCCCGGCTTTTCCAAACCCCATAGAGGATGATAAACAGAAGGGTAAGACAAAGTACAATCCAGTCAATACCACTCATGAGAAATGCCGGGTAAACTGATAAAGCAGTAAAATGATCAACAACAGCTGAATGACCATAATGCTATAAGAAATTTTCCAGGGGTTTATTGGTTTCATTCGGCAGGTGGCAGGTGCAGCAGGTTTACAAACAGTCGGATGGCACCGGGAACACCGGCTGGCAACTGTCTGAAAAATGACAATCCGGTATAAACAAAATTGCCTTTACCGTGCTGTGTAATGATCAGACTACCTGTCTGTTGTGACTCACCCGGATCGTTAAAACCAAGTGGACAGCTGTATTCTGATCCGAACTGATCGGCAAAATAAACACCGCGTTCCTGCACCCATCCCTCAAAATCGGCATTTGTAATCAGGTTGGGACTTTTAAAAACAGGATGGGTCGGAAGCAGCATTTTAACCGGTGCATTTTCGTCGGTTACCCTGTTTCTGCTGATTTCAAAGGCCGAAGGACCAATTTTCGATTTAAGCGGCCCCACTCGGTTGTTGGTGTTGTACTGCACAATCATGTTGCCCCCGTTTTTCACAAAGTTCATGAGTTTTTCATGCTGAACTGCGAGCTGATCATTCACATTATAAGCCCTTACCCCTGTGATAAGTACGCTGAAGGCCGAAAGATCCGCGGTATCGAGTTGTGTAGCGGGTAAAATGGTAACCTGGTACCCAAGTTGTTTCAAAACACCCGGTATCTCATCACCTGAACCGGGGATATAACCAATTTTGGCCCGCTGAATCTGACAGTTAAATTTAACCAGCTTCATCCCGGCCGGCTCCATCAGGTGCAGCGGAGGAAGGTGATCATAATTGGCTCTCTGAATGCTGATTGCGTTGGTTTTGTTTCCATTTTCAGGTTCAAGTACGGCCATGATCTTGGTATTTATTTGAGCTGCTTTGGATGAGACAGTAAATTGATAGTTTACTTTTTTACCCGCCTCCGAAAGATTTACCATGGCATACGCAGGCTGAATTTCAAGTCCTTCCGCAATCAATGAGAGTTTGCCATTGAAACCGGCGGTATGCGCTTGCACGGTAAGGCTTATACTTGCCGAATCATGCATAGTCATTAAGCACGCATCGGCCGGAAAGGTTACAGTTACCGGAGGCAGCACCTCAACATCCTGTATCAGTTCGCCTTTAACAGGATCCGTCCATTTATACTGAACAGGCAAAATAACAGCTGCTTCAACTTCCGCAATGCGCAGCTTTATACCGCATGAAAACCTTGCGGAGGCGCCATTATCGGTAAGATAACCCTTGTTATCGGGCACATAACGGGCGTCTGAAGATGATCGCTGAAACCACCAGGTGCTGGTAAGCGGCTGTGTGGTATTTAGATTAAAATGGTGGGAAATATCTATTTGTTTGTTGCAGGGTAAAGCAAGTGCTGCCGTGCTGTCTCTATCGGGAAAATGAATTTCTTCAAGCACTACGTTTATATCGCTCCTATTAATCAGCCGAAGTGTTAATTTCTGACCGGTACCGGGTATTAACGAAGCCGTTGCTGAAAGTGCTTCCAGACGCAGCCCGCAAACGGCCATGAGAAGCCTTAGCACCTCGGCCGACTTAACCCTTTTCCACAGCAGCAATTCATGATCATTTGTCTGAATTTTTTGCAACAACCTATAAATGGCAGCCAGCCTTTTTGCGGAGCGTTCAGGATGAAAAGGATCAAAGTTGCGTCTGCACGCATCTACACTTTTGCCGATATGGGCAGTACCTTTAAATCTGTTCCATGAAAAATCAAGCCGTTCGAAGATATCTCTTCCAGAAGTATCCCCTTTCAGGGGTTTGAAAAACTCAGTGATTTCGCCACTTACCGCCGCAGTGCCGAACCCCTGACTTTTGTGCATGCTGCGACTGGCCGCCGCTATTTCACCTGTTGATTTACCCAGCAAGGGCAGCGGATGGCCCACATTCAGCCTGATCTGGTCAGGACCTGTGGTATTGTTGCTGCCGAACTGAAAAGTATTCCAGTAAAGTTTTTTCACCTGCCAGGTACCCCATTGTTTTACCTGATTGGGAAAAATATCAGGGTTGGCGGATTTCTCAAATGCCTCAGCGGCCAGTAAGGCCGATGCGGTATGATGCCCGTGCCCTCCTTCGCCTGTAACGGGAAAACGACAAATGATGATATCGGGTTTAAAGTACCTGATTACCAGCAATACATCTTCAAGAACACTGTCGCGGTTCCATTTCTGCAAAGTTTCATCAGGATTTTTTGAATACCCGAAGTCGGCTGCTCTTGTAAAAAACTGTTCAGCACCATCTGTTTCCCGGGCCTTAAAAAGTTCATGAGATCTTATCAGGCCTAACATCGCACCCTGTTCGCTGCCGATCAGGTTTTGCCCCCCCTCGCCGCGGGTAATTGAAAGGTAGGCTGTTCTTAATTGCTGATGTTTTGACAACCAGCTCAGCACCCGTGTGTTTTCATCATCCGGATGCGCGGCAATGTACAATACAGAACCAACTTTGTTGAGCTTTTCAATTCCCGAAAGCAGCTCTCCGGGCTGCATCATCTGGCAGAACAAGGTACATGGGTAAAGTATGGCCACCCACAACATGGTCACAACTTGTTGTTTCAGGATATACGCTTTCAGGTTCAGAGGTAGGATAGTAATTTATAACAATTCATTGGCAAGGTTCGCCAGCTCCGACCGTTCGCCTTTTTCAAGGGTAATATGGGCGTAAAGCCGGTTATTGCGTATTTTATCAATCAGGTAACTTAGTCCGTTCGATTGGGTATCCAGATAAGGGGTATCAATCTGGAAGATATCGCCGGTAAACACGATTTTTGTGTTTTCACCCGCTCTGGTGATAATTGTTTTCACCTCATGTGGGGTAAGGTTCTGTGCCTCGTCAACAATGAAGTAAATATTGCTCAGACTGCGCCCGCGTATGTATGCAAGGGGAGTGATGAGCAGCTTTTCACTGTCAACCATCTCTGTGATTTTTTTGTACTCCTTATCGGTCTCATCCCACTGATTTTGAATCATTTTCAGGTTATCCCACAGAGGTTCCATGTATGGGTTGAGCTTACTTTTTATATCTCCCGGAAGGTACCCGATATCTTTATTACTGAGTGGCACTATGGGCCGGGCCAGATATACCTGCCTGAATTCTCGCTTCTGTTCCAATGCGCCACTCAGTGCCAGCAGGGTTTTACCGGTTCCGGCAACGCCTTGCAGTGTAACCAGTTTTATTTCGGGGTTCATCAGTGCGTGCAGGGCGAATATCTGCTCTGCATTGCGCGGTCGGATGCCATAAGCCGAAGTTTTTTCAACCCGGTCAACCACCCCTGAAACCGGATTGTAATAACCAAGTACAGAGTGTTTCCCGTTTTTCAGGATATAATAGTGGTTAAATATGGGCTTTTTATTTTTCAGAAAATCTTCCGGTTTGCAAAAACCTTCGGTGTAGAGCCGGTCAATCACACTTACATCAACATTGCTCAGCACCGACTTTCCCGTATAAAGACTTTCAACATCTTTAATCTTTCCGGTTTCAAAATCTTCACTGTTCAGGTTAAGCGATTTTGCCTTTAG
>JBIICM010000110.1:0-8243 GCA_044238875.1 Flavobacteriales bacterium
CAAGAGGATTTGGATATATGCTTAAGGATTCGTTTTCGCGACTGGCAAAACCGGTTGAAATGCTTTCTGAAACTGAGAGCTGATCGGTAAATACAAGGTCACCTGATCTTCCGCCATTATTATTAGCGGCCATAACAGAGGCATAAAAACTAAAACTTCCGGTACCGGCGTTCGGTGCAATCCAGTCAAAAGTCCAGCTTTTGGATCCTGCTGAGCCCCCGTTTCCAGCCGTTGTATGTGTTATGTATTTACCCGAACCTGTTAATTGGGTTTGTGCATTGTTTGTTAAAACAAGTGTTCCCACATCATCACCGGATGAAGTTTGCGCAGAGGTCTGGAATCCCCAACGGGATATATCTGACTGCTGAATAGAAACAGTAACTGTATATGTTTGCCCGGGTATATATCCTTCGGCCGGAATGTTTGATGTGATCATTCCGTTGCGGGACTGCGGTGTAGTACCTGTATGGCACCCCGATCGGGCGCATGTTTGATTGCCGTCACCCGGTGATCCCGAGACACCGGCCGGGGCACCTTCAGGATATGAATAGGTGTTTGTAAAGGTTGTGAGCACAATTACAATGGCTGCAATCAGTGTAGTTGAAATGAGGTAAATCTTTTTCATGGGTGATGTTTATTTTAAGACAACTGGCTCAATGAATTGTTGAGCGTTATTATTTTCGGAAAAGTTACTGGACAATTGCAAATTATCAAGCTGCAGGATAAAGAGTTTATTTCGCATATTCAGTAACCTTTTCTTCTTTTAAAAAACATGCAATTGTAGGTTAATTTTTTCATATCCGATACATACCGCGATCAACCAAACATAAAAAACGCGGTAAGGCACCTTGATGAATTTTATCGAAAAAAATTCCCTGTAAAAAAGTCGAGCAGGAAAAACAGACAAAAAACAATGCTGGCAATGCCATTTGTAGTGCCGAATGCCCTGTTGACCCGTCTGAGGTCTCCGGGTTTTACAATACTGTGCTGATAGATCAGTAATGCCGAAAAAATTCCTGCTCCTGCCCAGTATAGGAGACCAAAACCGCCCGCAAAGCCTGCAACTACAATAAATATGGATGTGAGCACATGAAGGCCTGATGAAACATGCAATGCTCCGGCCTTACCTAATTTTACCGGCAGACTCTTCAGCTTTAGCTTTCGGTCGAAATCTTCATCCTGCAAGGCATAAATCAGATCAAAGCCGCTTACCCAGGTGAGCACAACCATTGAAAAATAAACAGGCAGCAAGTCAAACTGAGCCGTGATGGCCAGGTAGGCGCCAACCGGGGCAAGTGCGAGGCCTGTACCCAGCACAAAATGGCAAAGCCATGTAAATCTCTTGGTGTAACTGTAACCGAGCACAACCAGCAATGCAACCGGTGAGAGATAAAAACACAGCGGATTGATGAACCAGGTTGTCAGCATGAAAAGCGCAGCACTGATAACTACAAACACAAGGGCTGAGCGGGCCGAAATAATCCCTGCCGGAATCTCCCTGCCTGATGTTCTTGGGTTTAGCTTGTCAAAGTTTCGGTCAAGATAACGGTTAAACGCCATGGCTGCGCTTCGGGCGAACACCATACAGGCCAGCACCTTTACAAATAATAACCAGCCCGGAAAGCTTCCCCTGGAAGCCATTCCAAGCACGAACCCAATGATGGCGAACGGCATGGCAAAAATTGTATGCGAAAAAGTAATGAGTGAAAGATAATTACCTGTTCTTTTTGCGATAACACTCATCGTTGCAGGGTTTGTTCAAAAGGGGTTCTGTTCAGGATAGACCGACCAAGTGTCAGTTCATCTGCATAGGCCAGTTCATCACCAATGGCTACCCCCCGTGCAAGGGTGCTGATCTTCACCGGAAATTCCTTCAGCTTACGGTACAGGTAAAAAATGGTAGTGTCACCCTCCATGGTTGCGCTCAGGGCCAGAATGAGTTCAGCCGGCTGCCCGGATGCTACCCTGCTGATCAGCCCATCAATATTGAGATCAGAAGGGCCAATACCATCCATAGGCGAAATTATTCCGCCAAGAACATGGTACAATCCACGAAACTGACGGGTATTTTCAATGGCCATCACATCCCTTACATCTTCAACAACGCAGATCAGGTTGCGGTCGCGTGTTGCATCAGCACAAACCGAACAGGTTTCCTGATCTGAAAGATTACTGCAAACCTTGCAATACATGATTTCATTGCGTAGCCGCGAAAATGCAGCCGAAAACTGTTCCACCTCCGCAGCTGATCTCCTGAGCAAATGCAATACAAGCCTCAATGCCGTTTTACGACCAATACCGGGCAGGGAAGCCATCTCATTCACAGCATCGTCCAACAGACGGGATGGTAAATTTTGCATGCCTCAAATATAAGCCTTATCCACCTCTGGTTTTTCATAACTCCTGTAAATCATCCACCCGCACTGAGCAAACGGTTATAGCTTTGCGCCATGCATATACTGACCAGTCCCTGGGTGCTTTCTGTAATTATAGCGGTTTACTTTCTGATGTTGATGGGTATATCGTGGCTAAAAGGCAGAAATGCCGATCAGGCAGGTTACTTTATCGGCAACAAAAGTTCAGCGTGGTACATGGTTGCCTTTGGTATGATTGGAGATTCCTTATCGGGTGTAACTTTTGTTTCGGTACCCGGGCAGGTGGGTGTGCAACAGTTCAGTTACATGCAGATTGTTTTTGGTTATGTAGCCGGATATGCCGTAATCGGACGGATTCTGCTGCCTTTGTATTACAAAATGAACCTCACATCCATTTACACCTATCTGGGCGAAAGGCTTGGTTTGTTTTCAAGACAAACCGGCTCGTTTTATTTCCTGCTGTCGAGAACCATCGGCGCAGCCTTTCGGCTGTTCATTTCAGCCGGAGTACTCCAAATTTTTCTGTTTGATCCGATGGGAGTGCCATTCTGGCTCTCGGTGAGCCTGATTATCCTGCTTATTCTTGCCTATACATTAAATGGAGGCATCAAGACACTGGTCTGGACTGATACTTTTCAGTCATTGTTTCTCCTTGCAGGGGTTTTACTCACGGCTGCTGCTATCATCAGTAAAATGAACTGGACACCTGCAGAAGCATTCGGGGCCATTGCTTCGAGTGATTATTCAGGGATATTTAACTGGAACTGGCAGTCAAAGCAATTCTTTGGCAAACAATTTATTTCAGGCATGTTTATCGCCATTGCCATGACCGGCCTTGACCAGAACATGATGCAAAAAAACCTTAGTTGCAAAAGTCTGGCGGAGGCTCAGAAAAATATCCGCTGGTTCAGTATGATCGTTGTTATTGTAAATATGGTATTTGTTTCTCTGGGCGCCTTGATGTATCTCTATGCAAGCCAAAACGGAATTGCAATACCTGAGAAAACAGATGCGCTGCTGCCAATGCTCACACTTCAGCACTTAGGCAGTTTTGCAGCCATTGTATTTCTGCTGGGCATTACTGCAGCCACATTCTCAAGCGCCGACTCTGTGCTCACCACCCTTACCACCTCGCTTTATTATGATATACTGGGTCTTGACCGTAATCAGTCGGTCAGCGAAACGCGAAAAAAACGCATCAGAAATCTTATTCATGCAGGTTTTGCATTGCTGCTGCTGGGTGTTATTCTCATCTTCAGGGCGATCAACAATGAAGCAGTAATCAATGGCATTTTCACCGCGGCAGGCTATACCTACGGCCCTTTGCTGGGATTATTTTCATTCGGTATCTTTACCAGGCGAAAGGCCAATGATCAATTAGTGCCGCTCATCTGTATCGCTGCTCCCCTGCTTAGCTGGGCCCTCTCTACCTGGTCTGAACGGCTTTTTAATGGCTACCAGATTGGCTTTGAACTGCTCGTAATCAATGGTTTGTTTACCCTTGCAGGATTGTTCATCATCAGCAATGGAAAAATTGAAACGGAAAATCCCAAGCCCAATGAATAAAGAAGAAAACGAAAATCATCTTAAATGGATGCGGGAAGCTATTCGCTTGTCGGTTGAAGGGATGAATCAGGGACACGGCGGCCCTTTTGGAGCAATTGTGGTTAAAGATGGCAGGATCATTGGCCGGGGCTTTAATAAGGTACTGAGCAGCCATGATCCTACAGCTCATGCAGAAGTAACAGCAATCAGAGAAGCCTGTAAAAACCTGAACGATTTTCAGTTGCATGGCTGTATTGTTTATACTTCCTGTGAACCTTGTCCGATGTGCATGGGTGCTATTTACTGGGCGCGTCCCGACCGGGTTTTTTATGGCAATACACGTGCTGATGCAGCTGCCATAGGTTTTGATGACGAATTTATTTACAGGGAGCTGAATACCCCTTTTGCCCAACGCCGTATGCCTATCAATGAATTACTTCGGACTGAAGCCCTTGATGCTTTCAAAAAATGGGAACAAAAGACAGATAAGATAAAGTATTGATTTATCTGCCTGAAAACAGCATTGCTACATTGGTTTTATTCAGTCCGTTTTTTTTCTGAATCCGTGATTTACAAGGCCAAATTTTATTGCGAAAACAAACCATTTTAATACATATATCAAAACAATATTCTAGGTTTTAAAACATGGCATGGTTCGTTTAGCTGTCTGTTAGCTGGTTTTAAGCGCTTTCAGCCGCCAAAAAGGATTCTAAAAGCTAAATGTTTTTTGGAAAAAATGTTATTGAACTGATTATCTGATTACTAAAATTTTAATCACCATACAATGAAAACACTTGTTTAAACGATAATAAGGTGTAACTTTAAAATGAAATTTGCGTTTTCCTAACCAAACGTAAAAATCATTTTAAACGCTTTAACAAAAACGCAAAGTATCTTTCTGTTTTACAACAGAGATGCCAAAAAAAAATAAATTTGATGAGTACAAGTATGATTGATCTTGTTGAAAGTCCCGTTCAGATCAACTTAAACGAACAATTACAACACTTTTTCGGGTTCAGTAAATTCAAAGGAGAGCAGGAAGCCATTATCCGCAATGTTCTCGAAGGCCGTGATTCATTTATAATAATGCCTACCGGAGGTGGAAAATCACTCTGCTATCAGCTCCCGGCGCTTATTTCAGAAGGCACCGCCATCGTGGTTTCGCCATTGATAGCCCTGATGAAAAATCAGGTGGATGCCATCCGGAATTACGGCGCTGAAGACGGAATCGCTCACTTCCTGAATTCATCACTGAATAAATCTGAAATTACCAAAGTAAAAAGTGATATCACCAGCGGTATCACTAAACTGCTTTATGTGGCGCCCGAATCATTGACCAAAGACGAAAATGTTGAATTCTTCCGTGAAATCAATATTTCGTTTTTTGCTATTGATGAAGCACACTGTATCTCTGAATGGGGTCACGATTTCAGACCGGAATACCGCAGGCTCAGGCACATAATAGAAGCCATAGGCACTGTTCCTATAATGGCCCTTACGGCAACTGCCACTCCAAAGGTCCAGCAGGATATCATGAAGAACCTGAACATGACTGATGCCACCCTCTTCAAGTCATCGTTCAACAGGGCTAACCTTTATTATGAGGTGCGCCCCAAAAAGGATGTGGTAAAGGAAATCATCCGCTTTATCAAGCAACATCCGGGAAAATCGGGTATTATTTACTGTCTTAGCCGTAAAAAAGTTGAGGAAATAGCTGAAACACTCGTAGTAAATGGTATAAGAGCCCTACCCTACCACGCCGGCCTTGATGCCTCCACCAGGGCTTCGCATCAGGACAAATTTCTGATGGAGGAAGCAGATGTAATTGTTGCTACCATTGCTTTTGGAATGGGCATTGATAAACCCGATGTTCGCTATGTGATTCACCATGAAATCCCCAAAAGTCTCGAGGGGTACTATCAGGAAACCGGGCGCGCCGGGCGCGATGGCGGTGAGGGCATTTGCCTTGCATTTTATAGTTATGACGACATTCAGAAACTTGAAAAATTTCTGAAGAACAAGCATGTTGCAGAGCAGGAAATCGGTCAGCAGTTATTGGCCGAAACCGTTGGCTATTCTGAAACATCCATGTGCAGGAGAAAATACCTGCTTCACTATTTTGGTGAGGATTATGATGAAAGCGGGTGTAACAACATGTGCGATAATTGTCGCAACCCGCGGAAAAAATTCGACGGGAAAGAAGACCTTTGTATGGTGCTGGATACCGTTACAGCGGTTAAAGAAAAGTTTAAAGACAAACATATTGTAAATGTGCTTACCGGTGCCTTTAACTCGGTAATCAAATCCTACAAACACGATCAGCTTGAAATTTACGGGAAAGGCAGTGACCAAACCCCGCTTCATTGGTTAAGCGTAATCAGACAAGCGGTGGTAAACGGATTCCTTGAAAAGGAGGTTGAAAATTACGGAACACTCAAACTGACCAAGTTGGGTGATGATTTTCTTGAAAATCCATATAGTATCATGATTACTGAAGATCATGACTACAGCGATACCGATCAGGATGATGATTTAATTGTTTCGGCCGGAGGGCAGGGAGCAGGAGCTGCCGACGAAATCCTTTTTGGTATGTTGAAAGACCTTACCAAGAAGATTGCCAAGAAGCACAACATGCCCCCTTATGTGATCTTTCAGGAACAGTCGCTGATTGATATGACCATTCAATATCCGGTAACACTCGATGAACTCAAACAGATTGCAGGCGTAGGCTCGGGAAAAGCTGAGAAATATGGTCGTGAAATAGTATCCCTGATTAGTCAGTATGTAAAAGAAAACGAGATAGAACGACCGATCAACATGGTTGTAAAATCTGTGGTTAACAAGTCAACCCAAAAAGTTTACATCATTCAAAGTGTTGACCGGAAAATTCCGCTTGAAGACATTGCCTCTTCAAAAAGTCTGAGTATGGAGGAGCTGATTGATGAAATGGAGAGCATTGTTTATTCGGGCACCAAACTCGACATCAGTTATTACATTGATGATGCGATTGATGAAGAAATTCAGGATGAGATTCTTGACTATTTCAAAAGCAGTGAAACAGATTCAATGAACGAGGCGCTGAAAGAGCTTGAAGATGGAGAAATAGGCGAACTTCAGGTACGCCTGATGCGGCTTAAGTTTATCTCAGAACACGGAAACTAAGGAAAGGCGACCCCGGGGTCGCCTTTTTTGCTGCTGCCGTCGTATCTTTCACCCTCCAGAAAGCATGCGTACGATTCTAATTTGTTTATTAATACTCATTACCGGATTTACCGGTATGCTGCATGCTACGCATAACAGGGCCGGTGAAATCACCTACCGGCATCTTGGAGGCTATCGCTTCGAAGTAACCATAACAACCTATACCAAAGCTGAAAGCCAGGCCGACAGGGCCAGCCTCGGCATACACTGGGGCGACGGAATTGTTGATACCATACCAAGGCTCAATGGCGGAGGTTCAGGGCAACTGATCGCCCCTGACCTGAAAATGAACATTTATCAGGGCACACATATATATCCTGGTCCTGCGGTGTATATTCTTTTTTTCGAAGACCCTAACCGGAATGGTGGCGTAGTGAACATTCCCAACTCGGTAAATGTCCCGTTTTTTGTGTCAACCAAACTGATCATCAATCCGTTTACCGGGATCAACAACTCAGTGCAATTGCTTAATCCGCCCATCGACAAGGCATGTCCGGGGCAGGTATTCATTCACAATCCGGGTGCCTGGGATCCTGATGGAGACAGTATTTCCTATAAACTGGTTCAATGCCTGGGCGAAGGAGGTCAGCTCATACCCGGCTTCACGCAGCCCACTGCAACCAGCAGCTTCAGCCTCGACCCCTTAAGCGGTGATCTTATCTGGGATTTTCCGCCATTTACCGGACTGGGTGAATACAATGTAGCATTTGTAATTGAAGAATGGCGTAAAGGGGTGCTTGTGGGCAGCGTGACCCGCGACATGCAAATTGATGTTGTTCCGTGTACCAATACCCCGCCAGTATTATCCGATATTCAATCATCCTGTGTGCTTGCGGGTGATCTGGTTCAATTCAGCGTAAAAGCCTGGGACAATGATTTCCCGAAAAATCTCATCAGTTTAAGCGCCACCGGAGGTCCCTTTCTTCAGCCGGCACCGGGCCAGGCGCAGTTTGCAATCGTTACCGGAACTGATATCATCAGCCAGTTATTCAGTTGGCAAACATCCTGCAATCATGTCAGGCAACAAGCTTGGCACATGAGTTTCAGGGTGGTCGACAATGGTAATCCGAACCTGGCAGATTACCAAAGTACCTCCGTAAAAGTGGTGGCCCCTCCTCCCCC
>JBIICM010000111.1:0-8233 GCA_044238875.1 Flavobacteriales bacterium
AGCAGCGAATCTTTTCCGGGACAACCCAGACTTTTGTCTTTGGGCACGCGCAGCAAACGAAACCATGTGGAAGCATCAATCGTGGCCAGCGGCATGCAGGTGTCGGCGCTGTAAAGCGGTTCGGCAGGGGTCCATTGATAGGTGTATTTTTCATGATCGCCTACTACTCCGATGTTTACCTGCTGTCCGCGACAAATACTCAGGTCAGGCCCTGCATAAAGGCTGTCATATTGAACATCAATGTATTGATCAAGTGTATCGGTGCAACTGCCAAGCCTGAGCAGCAGCCTGTATGCAGTGCTGTTTTCGGGTGTCGCTACCGGCGACTGAACAGCAGGGTCGTCAAGTCCTGCTGATGGTGACCAGCTGATCAGATAATAAGGGTCAACCGGAAACTGGGGGCCAATTTTCCGGCCATCAAGGTAACAAAGGCTGAGTGTGTCAGCTACATCATAGGTTGAGCTAACCACACGTATCTGTTTGCGGAAGGTGTCCTGCCGGTTGCAGCTGCTGGGGCTCGAGGCCACCAGTTCAACCAGGTAAACTCCGGGCTGCTGAAAGGTATGGTCAGGATTTTTTGCTGATGATATGGGCTGTCCGTTCACCCGCCACTCAAAGGTTTCGGCGTTGGAGCTGCTGTTGGCAAACGAAACCTCAAAGGGTGCGCAACCTGCCGGTGGAGAGGTGAACGAGGCCACAGTGGCCGGCAGCTGAAAATCAAATTTGAATACTGCGTTGTTGCAACCACTGCTGCTGCCGTTTACATTTGACCATACGCCCGGCGTGGTTGGAAAATCATCCCGCCCGCCGCAACCTGCGCAAACTGATTGGTAAACAACACCCCTGCTGTCGAACCGGCTGGTGCCGCCGTCAACATGTTCTGAGCTTCCCGGCCCGCCGAAAAAACTGGCGTACACCAGTGATTGAAGCGCTTCATTGAGCACAAGCAGGTAAAAATCACTGTTGTCGGTAGTGGTTTGAAATGCGTCAGGTGTCACGGTCATTCCGCTGGTGCCGCTGAACTGGCCGCCATCGGGCGAAGCATTCGAAGCGCCACCCCATCCGCAAACAAAAACCTGCCCGCAGATATCAACAGTGAAAGCCGACGGCGAGATATCAGGCTTGCTTTTACCGGTGCCGAAGGTGCTTGACCATTTTCGGGTTGTTAACTGATTGTTGAACTTACTGATAAACTGTTTACCGTTGTTTTCTTTCCAGTTGAAAGCCTGTTGGAAAAAGTCGCCGTTTTTTTCGGTTTGCCCATACACATAAACCTCATTCTGCCGGTTTGTTGCAATGAGGTAATTCTGATCATAGGTTTCACTGCCGTAATAGGTTGAGGCAAAAAGGGTTTGTCCGTTGGGTCTGATGCCGCTGATAAATCCGTCGGCCTTTCCGCCGCCGGCTGCTGTCTGATAGGCACCCGGCTGAATCGGAAAGTTGGCTGAGCCGGTACCTCCGCAAACAAAGATGTTACCGGGTTTGTCGAGGGTGAGTGAGAAAATACCGTCAGCGCCGCTTCCGCCAAGATAAGTACCCCAAAAAAGCCGGCTGAGGTTCATGTCCATTTTGATTACAACGCCATCCTGCAAACCGCCGCCGTATTTTATCTGAAAGGCATTGGCACTGACCGGAAAGTCACCTGATCCTGTGCTGCATCCGATGTACACATTGTTCTGATCATCAGTGATAATTGAGCCGCGGCCATCATCAGCGTAGTTATATCTTAATGGCAGGGCAGTATTCAGTCCGTCGTTACCGCTTCCGCCAATAAGGCTCGCAGCAAGCAATTGGTTACCGGCCTCTGAAAGGCGGCAGATGAACATATCGGTTCCGTTTTCGAAGCGGAGGCCATTGTTAAGTATCGAAAGCGCTGAACCGCCCCTGAACGTCTGGCTGTAGGCTGTTGAAGTGGTGGGGAAATCGGCTGATCCGGTGGTGCCAAAAAGAAACAGTTCGTTGTTTGAACTAACCACAAGACTTTGGGGCAACTCATTGCCTGAGCCGCCAAGGTAGGTGGTGTAAAGTCTTTTGCCTGCCTTGTCGTACTTGATAATGCCGATATCAGCCGGATTACTTCCCTGGCCGCCTGCAAACTGCTGCTGATAGGCTCCGTCGGAGGTCGGATAGCCGATGCCGAAAACGGTACCGGCTGAATAAGTGTTACCGGCATAATCGTAGGTGGCGGTAAAACCCCAGTTGTCGGCCGTTGAGCCTGAGTAGGTGCCAAAAATGAGCTGAGGATCTATAATAAGGGTGTTTCGCTTGTCATATTTTCCGGTAGAAAGCACAATGTAATTACGCTCAAGACGAAAGCTGCAGGCAACAGGTTTTTTAATCCCGTCAATCAATTGCCAGGCAACGGGAGGTTCTTCTGTAATTTCTCCCAAACTGGTGTGTATTATCAGATGCCCTTTGCGGAGTTCAAGCTTTTCGGCTCCGGAATAATGGAGCTTTATCTGGTCAGGATTGCCGCCCGGCTTAACAATAAAATCGTATTTGAGGCCGCGTGCATTTGAATAGATCTGCCAGTCAATATTCGGATAAACGTTCTGTTGGAGGGTTGATCCGTAGGCTTTAACATTGCCCGCCCATTTGCGCCGGTCTTTGCTGCAGAAGTAATTGCTGTATCCATCAAGTTGCTCAAGCGGCGTAATGGCAGCAGTTTGCGAAGCCCCAATAAGTCGCATGCGCAGCACATGGCCTTTGATATTTTCAGGATGATGATGGTGACCATCACCTGATTGTTCAACAAGATGCCAGGTCATGCCTCCGGCTTCCAGAAAAAGCGCCCCTCCGCGAATATCCGCCCTGTAGCGCACCTTTTCGGGCCACTGACCTTTGTTTTCTTCAAAGCGCGCAAAGGGTTGAGCCCCTACCCTGCCGAAGGAGAAAATAAAGAAAATTAGAACCGTTGTAAAAAACGGCGATTGAAGTTTTCCGGGCATGGAACCAGACCAAATTTACCAGCCGGAAACTATATACGGAATAACCTGCCTAAGGGTTATCAACAAGGAACGGCCGGGTGGTTAAGGTACCGGAGTTGCTGCTGATACGAAGGAAATACAGCCCTGAATGAAGTTGCAATGTTGAAAGCGGAATAATTTCAAGCGCCTTACCCTGCGCCATTGTGCTTCCTGTATGCTGATGCAACAGGCGGCCATCAGGGCTCAGCACCTCATACACCAGTTGCTCATGGCAACGGCATTCGGTTTCTGCGATCAGAAATTCACTGGCCGGATTGGGATAAACAATGCTCTTTACTGATGGCAGTAATTGTTCGGGTAACCCTGTATCAATTGGCTTAAAATCACGGTAAACAACACGGTTGGCTACTTCAAGGCCAAACAGGTTAGTCATGGTAATTTCAAGCAGGGGCCATCCATTGTTTTTAGCAACCCACTTGTATTTTACTTCATCCGGTAGCGGAATCCTGATGCCTTGTCCGAGTGTGTCGAGGGCAATGCTATCGCTGGCCTGCAATACTGAGCGGATGCGCAGTGCATCAAATGTTCCGAATTTGGTTTTAAGCGTGCCCCAGCCGTCAACATGGTTAATTCTGCGGGCATTCCGGCCATAATAACCAATGCCGGGCAAATCAACCTTATAGTTGTAGTCGGAGGTGTCGCGGTGGCCAAAATTGAGCGGGAATACATAAATGGTTTCAGGCGAGCTGTAGGGTACCGGAATGGGTATGCTGTTGACGCTTGCCCCAAACCCTTTTTGCACCAGTGAATTATTGGTGCTGCGGTAAAAATTGAAGGCCTCTCCGAATTTAATACCGGCCTGGGGCGGAAGAGTGGGGGCGTTATTTTCTGTTTTCGCCAGGTTGGAAAAATTAGTACCCGGCAGTCCAAAGGTAAGCAGAAAAAAAAGGTTTGTTCCGCTCACAGTACTGAACCTGTCGGCATATTGCGAACCGGTGGTAAGTTGCATGAAATTCCAGTTTTTACCGGCGCCCGAAGCACCCGGCTGAACAAGGGCTGAAACACCTGCAACGCTGTAATAAAGGGTATCGCCGGCACGTGGCAGGTCTTCGGCCAGAAGTGTAATCTGTCCGGCACAGGGCAAAATGAACAATATGGAGCTAAAGAAAATGAGGCAGCTAATTCGCATTTTTTTTGATGTATGGAAGGGCAAGATATAGATTTTTATTCAGGGTAAAGCTTTTTGAGAAATCTGATGCATTCACCTTAAATTCGCAGCCATGACTCCGTTTTTATCTTATCTGGCCGATAAAGCTTTGCCGGGCTGGGCATTGCTGCGCAATGCACGCATTTCATTTCATCCGCAGGAAGGGCACCGGGTAAGCAGTTTCGATGCAGTTTACTGGTCGGAATCAATTGCAGAACTCCGCTCAAAAATAACACAACCGACACTGTTGCAAACACGCGAAGCGCTTGAAATGGCCGGCTTCAGATTCGCTGAGGAAGACCTCGCTGCCGGAAATTTTTCATTCGACGACCTGCCCTCTTCTCTGATGAGTGAATCGAGCGATATGGAAGTATTTGGCGAGTCATGGGTGATATTCTGGGTGGTAGCTCCCGACCTTGATATGATTGTAGATTACCTGACCGACAAACTCGAAAGAGAGGCCGGTGAGCGCATAGAGGCACCGCAACTCCGCGATATATGGGACGACTACGTGAACCGGATTTTCTTCAGGCACGATGGTGATGGTGACCTTCTGCAACTCACACTGCTTTACGATCAGGTTCAGGAAGCACTCATTGAGCGCATCAACGCCTCTGATAAAGCGCCGGCTGAGTCAGCCTGGGATATCCTCGATGAACAGGGATTTCTCGATGGAGATAATGACTGGTAAGCAAACCGACAGGCAGGCGCTGTTTGAACTGCTTGAAGAGCGTTCGGCGTTCTACAATACCCGCTCTTTCATTACCAATGACCCCATCTCTGTACCGCACCGGTTCAGCAAACCGTCAGACATTGAAATTGCCGGTTTCATTACCGCCAGCATTGCCTGGGGGCAGCGTACCACCCTGATCCGTAACGCCCTTTTTCTGATGGAGCGGATGGATGAAAGCCCTTCAGCCTTCATCCGGTCGTTCACGCTGCGCGACCTGAAGCCTTTCCGGAGTTTTGTTCACCGCACATTTAACGGTGAGGATTGTGTTTTTTTCATGCAGGCATTGCAGCGCATACTTTTTAAATACCAATCGCTGGAACACGCTTTCCTGCCTGAAAATGCACCGTCAGTCTGGGAGATTAAAGATGCCATTATGCTTTTCAGGCAACGTTTTTTGGGTGAACAGCCTCCTGCGCGTGTAAGCCGCCATGTGTCTGATCCATCGCGCAATGCAGCGGCCAAGCGGCTCAATATGTTTCTTCGCTGGATGGTGCGCAGCGATCAGCGAAAAGTTGATTTCGGCATCTGGAAAAGGTTCAGCATGGCACAGCTGATGATTCCGCTTGATGTACACTCAGGAACGGTAGCCCGCAGACTGGGCTTACTTTCGCGCAAGCCCGACGACTGGAAGTCTGTTGAAGAACTTACCGGCCAGCTGCGCCTTTATGATCCCTCAGATCCGGTTAAGTATGACTTTGCTTTATTTGGCATGGGGGTAAACGCTTATCAACCTTTAATTTCGTAAGCAAATCATGGATAAAAAATTTAAAACGCCTGACCTTGATGACCTGGCTTTTTTTTCAGCACTGCTTGGCAGCGAATATGTTGAGGATTCAGCTGAGGCCAGACAGGCCTACGGGCATGATGAAACCGAAAACCTTGTTTACCTGCCTGATCTGGTGCTGAAACCGGGCGACACAGCTCAGATCAGTGATATTTTGAAGTATTGCAGCAGCGCCCATATCTGTGTTACCGTAAGGGGCGGTGGCACCGGACTGAGCGGTGCGGCCCTGCCTGTTTTTGGCGGCATCATACTGTCAATGGAGCGTTTCAACCGCATACTGGACCTTGATGAGCAAAATTTACAGGCAAGGGTGCAGCCCGGCGTGATTACGCAGGTTTTTCAGGAACATGTGATGGCTAAAGGCCTTTATTATCCGCCTGACCCATCGAGCCGCGGCAGTTGTTTTATCGGAGGTAACCTGTCGCACAATTCGGGAGGACCAAGGGCGGTGAAATATGGCGTTACACGCGATTATGTACTTGATCTTGAGGTGGTGCTCAGCAGCGGTGAAATTATTCGTACCGGAGCCCGTGTGTTGAAAAATTCAACAGGGTATAACCTTACCCAGCTGATGGTAGGCTCAGAAGGCACCCTGGGAGTGATTACCGAGGTTGTTTTCAGGTTAATTCCCTACCCGGCTATTCAAAAGGTGATGCTCGTGCCTTTTTATTCAGCCCGGGATGCATGTGCGGCTGTTTCGGCCATTTTCAGGGCGGGCGTAACGCCTTCTGCGCTAGAATTCATGGAGAGAGAGGCCATTGATTTCACCTTACAACATAAGCCTGAGATACAGATTAAGCCTGAACCTGATGATCAGGCCCATTTACTTATTGAGCTTGATGGGGCCGACGATGAAGGCATCATGCGCGATATAGCGCGGATTGTACCTGTGCTGGAGGAGCACCGCTGCCGTGATATACTTTTTGCAGAAACTGAACATCAGAAAGCTGACCTGTGGAAATTGCGCAGAAGCGTTGCCGAAGCCGTTAAGTCAAACTCAGTTTACAAGGAGGAAGACACAGTGGTGCCGCGCGCCTCACTGCCCGAACTGCTGGCCGGGGTGAAGGAGATCGGAAAGCGGTATGGTTTCAGATCGGTGTGTTACGGACATGCCGGCGATGGTAACCTGCACGTAAATATTCTGAAAGACCAACTCAGCAACCAGCAGTGGACCGAGGAGATTCCCAAAGGAATCAGGGAGATTTTTTCACTGGTAGCGGCTTTAGGGGGCACCCTGAGCGGCGAACATGGCATCGGATTAGTACAGCAGCCCTATCTTGATATCGTTTTCAATGAAACGCAGCTGAACCTGATGCGGGCGATAAAACAGGCTTTTGACCCAGCAGGTATTTTGAATCCGGGCAAAACAGGCAGTTACAAATCGCTTGAAGATTTTAGCTATCCTTATAAAGCTTGATAATAAATGAAACAGAAATTTTCATAGATACTTCAATAAAATAATCACAACACTAGAGGTCAACCGTTACTCTGAGGTGACCACCAAGTCCTTCACGAATAATTCTCATAAGAGTTGAAAGTCTGATATCGCTTGCATTATTTTCAATACGTGAAATATACGTCTTGGTAGTACCGCATTTTTCAGCAAGTTGTGCTTGAGTTAGGCCTTGTTCTTTTCGAAGTTCTTGAAGCATAACTCCGAGTTTGAATGCTTCAAATTCTTCTTCGTATTTTTCGCGTTTATCTGTTCCTTTCTTGCCGTATTGTTTGTCAAGATGGTCAGCGAACGAAGTCAGATTTTTATTTGCCTTTTTCATCGAAGTATTGTTTTTTGAGTTTTTCTGCTAATTCTATTTCATTTTTCGGAGTCTTTTGTGTCTTTTTCTGAAAGCCATTAACCAGGATTATAAGTTAGCCTCTATCAAAAAAGCAGAAAACGCTGAAAATGTCCGATCCAACCTCGACTCTGATTTCGTAGAGTCCTGTTGATCCGGTAATGTGTTTGAAATATTTCTCTGGGACACGTTCAATAGTAGCAGTGAGTTGCAAAGTCCAGTTGACCTTTATCTTGACCTCGGGTCTAAAAGTTTATCAAAGAAGTCGAGATAGAAGTTTTTGTAATAAAAGATGTCTCGGATGAAATTGTCAGCCAAGGGACAAAGTTAGCTAAATAGGTAACATTTTACGGATTTTAGATCAATGTTCTTTGAAACACGGTCGACCTAAGCAATACCTGTAACGTTTTGTACACAGGTGCAGTTTGGAATTGGTGACCGAAATCAATCGACTAGCTACGAAGTTGCAAAAAATCAAAATGTACAACCTTCCAAAATGCGCAAATTGTGCTTGTGCGCTGTTATGTGAGGTTGCTAAAATTTTCCAGCGCAAACTCTTTACAGGCTTTTTATTGAGGAGAATTCAACCATGATATGAACAATGATGTTCACACTTTTATGTCCGTTCAACTGGAAGCGCGGGATTAAACATCCGAACTTCGCCTGAGTCCGGACGAAAAAATCTCTAAGCTAGTTTAGGGCCTTTTTTCTACGGACTCAGGTACGGTTTTGGTTTTTTGCCTCCGGCGGGCTCCCTTTTGTCTTGACACAAAAGGGAGGAAAAAGTCA